>CAMWXE010000044.1 GCA_947178145.1 uncultured Lachnospiraceae bacterium
TCTGAATAAATATACATTTTACCAATGTCTATATTCCAACCGCACAGGTAGAAATTTTTCAAGCTGTCTATATAAAATATTCATTTCTTTTTGAAGTAGCCGCATCCGTTCATCGCTGGTGTATGTCCGCATCCCTGGAAATATCTTTTAAATGCCTGACTTTTTTGACTGTTATATTTGTCATAAACAATTGTTTCATTTCCCACCCATCTTTCTTGTTTGTTCAATTTGGAAATCACCTTTCTTATCGCCTCTGTAATATCATTTGCTAATACAATACCTGTTTCATCGCGCCGGCCATATGTTCCTGTCTGTTCCATCTATACCGCGCAATTCAATGTATAATACCTGCGGCAACGCTATAATACATGATTTTACCATAATTTTAACAGAAATGATACGGAATCATGCAAGTTCTGACAGTTTTCTTTCGTTTCTTATAGCAGGCAATCGTAATCAGTTCAATCATAAAGCAGCTTTGATTGCAATGATTGCAATATGAAATCACCGCAAAAAACGCCTGCCATTCCCATGACAAGCGTCTTTGCATTATCCGTAACGATACTGTTTCCCTAACGTATCCTACACATATTTTTGCAGTGTCCTGCGGACTGCACCTGCTCCTGTGATTAGTTCCTTAAAATAGTCACACACTTTTCCAGCCAGACCTGCTTCATAGAGATTGACACCAAATATTTGAGCGTCTTCCATCATTGGCTTTATAACCTCTTCCACTTCCGTATCGCCCATCTTGATTTTTTCCATCTGGAGTCTTAACGTTTCAAGGAGTGGGTCCGGGCTCAGCTCAAACGGCTCTCCTTTATCGTCAACTGCCATCAGATATCTCAGCCAGCCTGCAAGCACAAGCGGTATCATCTGCAAATCTTCCGCATGCAGGCTTTCGTCTGCATGATAAGCTTTGATAGTCTCCCCAAAACGGATTGCCAGCTTCTGCGAGGTGTCTGTGGCAATCCTCTGCGGGGTATCCGGCATAAACGGGTTGGGCACGCGTATCTTTAGCACGGTATCAATAAATTCTTTCGGATCAAGGATTCCCGGATTGACTACCACAGGAAGCCCCTCCTGATAACCTACTGCTTCTGCCAGCCTCACAAGCTCCTTATCCCGCATCTCGTCGGAAATCTTTTTGTATCCCAGCAGGCAGCCGAAAATGGCAAGGCAGGTGTGCAGCGGATTCAGGCAGGTGCACACTTTCATTTTCTCCACCTTATCCACCGTTTCCCGGTCTGTAAAGATAATTCCTCCATCTTCAAGCTTCGGACGTCCGTTCGGGAAATCATCCTCGATGACCAGATATTCCGTCTCCTCCGCGTTTACAAACGGCGCAACGTATGTATTTTTTGACGTGATAACCGGGCTTAAGTCCTCCACCCCGTCCTCCTGCAGGATTTTCTCCACAGACGCGTCCGGTCTGGGTGTGATCTTGTCAATCATGCTCCACGGGAAGGAGACTTTCGGGGAATCGATATATTCTATAAATCCAGCATCCGCTTTCTTGTTTTCCACCCACGCTTTTGCAAATGCTGATACCGCTGCGTACAGCTTGTCCCCATTGTGGGAACAGTTATCTGTGCTGACCATTGCGATTGGCTTTTCTCCTGCGCCGTATCTGGCATACAGCAACGATGTGACTTTCCCCATATAGCTTACCGGGTTCTTTGGCCCTGCTGCAAAGTCCGCCTGTACTTCCGGCAAAATCTCACCTTTTCCATTTACCAAACTATATCCTTTCTCCGTAATCGTAAAAGTTGCCATCTGCAGGGAATCATTCGCAAAGACTCCCTTTAACCGGCCAAACGCCATATAATTACCCACATCCAGCGGCAGGGCTTCCGCGACGCTTCCCACGACCTTCTTGTCAATCGTCCCGTCTGCCTTTAATGTCACAGCTATTCCAAGATTATCATGCGGCATATACATTTTTTCTATGATTTCATTGTCATATCCTTCCGCCACGAGGATTCCCCTGTCCAGCGTTCCGCCGTCCAACAGATTCTGCACGATAACTGCGTGAAATGCACGGAACAGATTCCCTGCCCCAAAATGAATCCAGAACGGATTCTCCTTTGTCGCCTTTGCCACCTGAACGATGTCATACTGCGGCAGCAAAAATCCCCTCTCTTCCCACTGCTTTCGTTTCATGTTATCTGTAACTTCCTGTAAATTTATTTTCATGATGATTTCTCCTCTCTTCACAAAATGTCCATTCACCCGCTTCCAAACCCATGAAATGCCCTGAATTGTATCGTACTGCTCTGTATCTCTTCTCAAATGCACTACCGTGCTGTGGTAAAATAATTCAGATTTTCCTCCACTGCAATCGACAGCTGTTTGAGCTCCACTGCTGCTCTCGCAAGCGATGCCGTGGCATCGTTTAATTCATTCATCGAAGTGTTGGTCTGCTCTGTCGTCGCGGCGTTCTCCTCCGCGATGGCGGACAGATTCGTCATGAGTCCAACCACATGCTCCCCTGACCTGCCGCACACATCCGCTTGTTCCTGCACGACACCCATTCCATTGACAGCAGCTGAAATTCCTTCCTCGACCACCCCAAACTTCACTTTGGTCTCATCGAGCTTTGCCTTCTGGTTCATGATCATATCCGTGACTTCATTGATGGATTGTACAGTCTGCTGAGACTCCTTTGACAAAGCAAGAATGATATCGTCGATCACTTTTGCCGACGAATTGGTCTGTTCTGCAAGTTTCTGGATCTCGCTTGCCACGACTGCAAATCCCCTGCCTGCCTCTCCGGCTCTTGCCGCCTCTATGCTGGCATTGAGCGACAGCAGATTTGTCTGGCTTGCAATCTCTGCAATCAGGTTGACAACCTCCTGAATCTTTACAACGGATTCGTTTGTCTTGTGAATCAAATCCGAAATCTTGGTGAATGCATCTGCGGTCTGGTCACTTGTGCTGCTCAGCTCATGGACAATCTCTGCCGCCTCTGCTCCCTTATCGTGCATCTCCTTTGCAGTGTCTGACAAACTGTCCACACTTGCTGTAATTTGAAACATATTCTCCTGCATCCTGGACACCTGCTGGGAGGAATCTGAGATATCATCCGCCTGCGCTACAGCGCCTTTTGCAATCTCTTCTAAGGCTGCGCTGACCACCTCCGATGCACCCTTTGTCCTGTTTGCCCTGGCCTCCAGCTCACTGCCTGCCTCCGCGAGATTTGCCGAGATGCCCTGCAGCTGCCGGATGCTGCCCTCCAGTTTATCCAGAAATCCGTTCAGATTTCTGCCAAAACGCGAAAATTCGTCATTTTTATCCGCCCTGATCCTGACAGAGATACTTCCCTGTGCGATTTGATCCAGCGAACTCTGAAAGCTCGTCACACTCCTGTCGATGCCGGTGCCGATCAATACTGTCATG
Source organism: uncultured Lachnospiraceae bacterium (assembly GCA_947178145.1). Taxonomy (GTDB): domain Bacteria; phylum Bacillota; class Clostridia; order Lachnospirales; family Lachnospiraceae; genus COE1. Next base: position 3,400 of record CAMWXE010000044.1, read on the forward strand.
CCGACAAGAATCATGGACGCTGCGATCAGCACGATCACACTCAGCTTCTCCACCGTCGATTTTACCTGCGCCATATCCGCCGAAGCCCTGTCCTTGATAATCCCGCACAAGCTTGTGAGTTCGGCATTCAACGTCACATTCTCTGCCTTTAATGCGAGAATCTGGTCGTCAAGCGCCTTCATCTGCGAGAGGACCTCCTTCTTGGCACCGAGCTTTGCCAGCGAGTCCCCGGCAAGACCGCTGTCCGTCGTATATAGCGGAATATTGGTCTCCATCTCTGCGATCAGCTGCTCGATCCCTGCGTAGATCTCCGCCACGTCTTTTCCTTCCACCACCAGTCTGCTGTATGTATCCACGTCCTTGTCCAGCTGTTCCAGGCTTCCGCTATAGCTGTATGCGCCCGAATAAGCGCCGCCGTATTTGTACTCATACGTCATGTCATTGGGCTCCAGATAAACTGTGTACTCGATCGTCGAGTAATTCTGCGGATCGTACTCGCTGACCGGTATCTCCACCGCAAATTCCTCCCAGCCCTCATTGGAGGCGTTAAAGCTGCATCCAACGCGGATCGCCGGCTTTTCATCGAATGTGGTGACTTCGCTGTCCACATAGGCTACATTGGAACCTTTTACCGAATCGACTGCGTTCAGGTCGATCTCTGCCTTGTCTGCGCCCTTTGTGAACCTGATGTCCGTGATATAACAGTCTCCTTGATATGTGAGTGTCCCTCCGATGCGGAATATCAGCGAATTTCTCCTCACACCATTTGGTACCGGCCCTGTATAGACAAGTTTCACATACTCTTTGCCATCAATCTCCACGCGATCGCCGCTCGACCACATCCGGGCATCGATCCACTTGATTTCCAGCCATTCCGGCTTGTCAATCAGCACAGAGAAGCTCTCCGACAGCGCACTGTTCGTCTCGACATATTGTCCGTACAATCCGCTCACACCGTCAAATCCTCTTGTGCCGCTCCACTCTCTGATCCCACTGTAATTGGACTGAATCCTTGTAAGCCCGTCCATCATCTTGCCGATGTCTTCCCTGTACGCCGCACCTGTCATGTCCCGCAATTGTTCCACATTGGAGAGCATCTGCCCCAGATTGCCCAGAATGTTGTCCAGATACTTCTGATCAATATAATACTGGTATTGTGCCTCGAGTGCAAGATTTTTTGCCTGCAGCACGTCGATTTCGTTGACGATCGATCCAATCTCGCTGTTGCTGCTGTTCCTGCCCAGCGAATTGATACCCAGCACACCGATGCAGACCGCCGCTAAGATCGAGAAGATTCCCATCAGCAGTATCTTGCTCTTGATCGTCTGAAACAACCCTGTGCTTCTCTTTGTATTTCCATCCTCATTCATGTTGTCCGTTCCCCTCCGTTCTTATCCCATATAGATTCCAGGAGGCTATTTTCAAGATACTCCGGAAGTCTATTGCCACATATAAAAGCTCCATGATATATTGTACAAATTAAACAGGAAACAAACCCCCGACAAACTAAATATCATGCACTTGCTTTTTATATCAATATTTCTGTTTTTATGAATCTCCGCTGACGGCATCCGTGCCTTTTCCTTTACTTTTTTGCAGTCCCCTTCACAGCCTGATCGAGCTTATCCCTAATCAACGCCCGCTTCTCCTCCTTCACGAGAAAATACAGATACGCGTCGAGCACATACTGCATGGGCATCCCACGCCCCGCAATCTTGAAGTTCACAAATCCCCGCTCAATATAGCTTCCGATCTCATCGTTGGACAGGAACGCCGGGCGCTTTGTACACTCCGCGAAGGTCTTGTTCGGGTTCGCGTTGGGGCACGGGAAGATGTCCTTCACGTCAAACTCCAGCTGCGCCCTGGACTGCTGCGCATAATGTTCCGCGCGCTTTGGACAGCCCGGCGTGCACACCTCGTTCACCAGCAGCTCGATACGCCCCGCATGGGGTTCCAGCTCCTTTAGCACCCTCTCGTTGTGGTTCAGGTCATAGTCCAGTACTACCAGAAGATAATCCCGCTCCAGCTCCCCAAGCACGCCCCCTGTCTGCACGATCCTCTTTGTGGTGGACGAAATCAGCGGAAAGCGCGGCCACTCACGGCGGAGATAATCCTCCAGCACGCGGGTGTTCACCAGCGCCTGATTCATGCCGTTGTCTGCAAGCCGCATGATGAGGTTGCAGTAGGTATCCTGGAGATGCCTTTCCTCCAGGACAGCGTTCGTCCATGTAAACCGCACCGGCACATTTCTGCTATTGTAAAGTTTCAGGGTTGCCTCAATGTCCCTCTTCCCGGCGATTCCCATGACTACACGGCCGCCGTTCCAGATAGCGCCCGGAAATGTCCCGTAGACTGAGCCGATCCGGTATCCGTCGCGAAAACAGTCGGGATACTGTTCCATCAGTGTGATTACCGCGCAATTTAACTGCCGGAAATAACAAAACCCCGGCAGATGCCAAAATACTTCTCTCTTAGCCATGTCAAACCTCCCTTTGCAATGCTACGGCCACCTGGAGGGCTTTGGCCTTCCCACCGTGATCAGCCGGTTTGCCGCCAGACTGTTGAGCAGCGTAGTCGCGGCGTCCACACGGTACTCGGGGCGTATCAGATAGTGGCAGTAAACCTCCATGATGTAAAAGAGGTTTGCTGTCCTTCCCTCCAGCTTAAAATTGTTAAACCCCATCGGCACATATTTCTCCCAGATATCCCCGGGCGACACATAGGTGCAGTAGCTTTGGATCACGGCAAACTCATTGTGCTCCCCATAGTCGCAGTGCCAGGGCTCCAGGGGAATCTGCCTGTCAGGGGTGCGCGTGCGGTTTTTGAGCAGGATGCGCTGGTTTTTTGCCTCGTTTTCATAGTGCCTGCCCCTCCTTGGACAGTCAGGCCGGCACACTGCGTTCACAAGGATTTCGCATCGTTTCCGATCTTCGCTATTGATTTTTTCCAATAATTCAAAGCGGTTGTTGAAATTGTAATCCAATACTACGAGGTGATAGTCCTTTTTCAGCTCTTCATTCACCGCATCGATGTCCCGGATTTCCTTGCAGGTAGAACTGTTGATCCGAAAGCCCGGATAATTCCTGCGCACATATTCCTCCAGAAGCGGCGATACGACGAGCACCCCGTTCTGTCCGTTGTCCGCCGCCTTCATGCAGAAATTGCAGTAGGGATCCCTCAAATCCTCCTCGTCGAGAAACATATTTGTGTAGGTATAGCGCACGGCCACGCCCTTGTCATTTATGCTCCTGATTGCATTTTCGATATAACCTGCGTCGCACTGGTCATTGGGTGAGCGCCTGCCGCCATTCCAGAGCGACATGGGAAATTCTCCGAAAAAGGACGCTATCCGCACGCCTTCCCTGAAATAGTGCGGCCTTTTCTCCAGCATCGACAGCAGCACCATATTCAGCGGTAAATTCTGCCGCAGCCCCGGCAGATGAAACCAAACCTCCATAATTTATCCTTTCCTTATTCCTCCAATGCAGCGGCCAATATTTTCAAAAAGAGGATGGCGTCCGGAAAACACCATCCCCATATTTGTTCCTTGTTCTCTATTGTTCTGGCCGTTCTTAACCGTTCCTATTTTTTTAAAGAAGCGTTAAACTCATCCACAGCGGTCTGCCATGCGGGCAGGTTCTGCTCCAGAATCGCGTCAACGTCAGCGCCCACACTCAGCTTCCACAGGAAATCATCATTTGGATTGAAGTTCGGAACGATTGCATGCCAGTCGTCAACGCCCCTTGTCGTCATCATGTCGATGGTCTCATCCACAGAACGCGTGTCCTTCATGCCGCCATAGAGGTTATCCAGCAGTGCATAGTATCCCTCATAGCCCGGAACATCCTCCGTCCATACGTCATAGGCAAACATCAGCTGCCTTGCTTTCTCGTCACTGTAGGATGCAGGCAGGCAGAGGAGATTGTTGCCCTTGTTTGTCACATTGTCGCCTTTGGGTCCCTTCGGGAACATTACATAGCCATAGTCGACGCTCTGATCCAGCTGTACGCCGTTTACCTCCACAGGATTCTGACCTGTCAGCCAGCCGCCCTCATACGCGCAGTACGCGTCATCATACATGAACGCTGCCTTGCCGCTCATAAAGAGGTTCTTGTAATCTTCCCAGTTTGAGCCTTCCTCATTACTGTAATCCAGATAGTACTTGTTGGTGACAGTGTCAATTGCAAAATGCAGGCCTTCTTTCACTGCATCGCTGTCAGCAGTCAGTGTATATGTGCCGTCATTGTTCCTGGTGACAAGCTCACCGCCGTTGGAGCGCACACACATATAGATCATAGGGCCGTTGTTCTGCACGCAGCCAAAAACGTCATTCTGACCGTCATTGTCCGTATCCCTCTGTACCTGATCCATGATGTCGACCCATGCGTCCCATGTCCATGTGCCGTCTGCCTGCATATCATAGATCGTCTCCGGGTCGATACCGGCATCCTTGAGCACTGTCTTATTGAAATACAGACCGCCTCTTGGCTCGGAAGGCCCGGTGTAGAAGCAGTATACAGAATCGCCGATCTTCCAGCTGTTTACCTCTCCGTTTATCTGCCACTTCTCTGCGGAGAGATCGATCACATCGCCGTCCAGCTTCGTCAGATCATACATCAGTCCCTGGCTGACATCCGCCGCTGTAGCTGCGGAATTCGTCAGCGTATAGATCACATTCTCATCGGTTCCTGATGTGGCAGCCTGCACAAAGGCCTCGCCGATCGAGCCTTCCTCCCAGCCCCACCCTGCGTAGTTCTTCTGAACCATTGTGAAGTTGTATGTATCCTGAAGCCACTCCTGATATTCTCTCTGCGCTGCCTGGAAATCCGTTTTAGGCTCTTCCGGATCATTGCTCCACCAGTCAGCGATAATGATCTCCATGCCTCCTAAATCAAAGGGTTCTCCTGTGGTCGGATCGATGCGCACTTCTGCCATGCCATCCTCTTCGGCATCTGTCCCCTGCTCTACTGCATCCGTCTTTGTCTCGCCGCCGGTCTGCTCCCCGGTGCCTGCCTGTGTGTCCCCACCGGTCTGCTCTCCGCTTGCAGGCTGATCTGCATTACCGCCGCAGCCAGTCATCCCCACTGTCATGATCGCCGCAATAGAAGCTGCCATCAGTCTGTTTAACATTTTTCTTTTCATATTATATCATCCTCCATTCTTGCTGTGCCTGCCAATCAGAATACAGACACGAAAACTTATTATATAAACTTCCGCCTGCCCGCTCCCTGAACCGGAAACAGGCAGCGGAAACCCATACCACAACCATTCCCGCAAAACACGCGGTATCACATCTTGATTCCGGTGCTGCTCAGGCTCTCGACAAAGCCCTTCTGTGCGTACAGATACAGTATGATTAACGGCACGATTACCATCAGTGTCCCCGTTGCCAGCATACAGTTCGTGTAGGGAACAGAAACGCCCGCCGAACTTGATGCGCCAGTAATCCTCGCCATATAGCCGCCAAACGTGTCCGGGAGCTGCTTGAGTTTGATGCTCAGCAGGCTCACCCTGCCCAAAAACATGCTGGAATAAAAACCGTCTGTCCACTGCCATACAAAGGAGAACAGGAAACAGGATGTCAGGATGGGCTTCGCATCGGGCAGCATGATGCTGACAAAGGTCTTGAGCGTGCCGCAGCCGTCCACGTAGGCAGCCTCCTCCATTTCCTTTGGAATATTGCGGAAAAACTGCCGTATCATATAAATGTAAAGTCCGTTCTTCAAGCCCATGCACCCGAATGACATCATGTAGTAGGGAAGCACGGAACCCCGCAGGTTGATGGGAGACCCCGTCAGCAGCTGGCTGATTCCCAGCACATCAAAATACCGGAAATGCAGGTGCAGCGAAGTCGAGATGACCTGGGGCGGAATCAGAATCATGACCATCACGCAGGCAAACCAAAAGCGCTTCAGAGGGAACTGAAATCGCGCAAAACCGTATCCCACCAGGGTACACATGCCCACCTGCACGACCGAAACTGTCAGCGCGACCGCCAGCGAGTTGAACAGACTCTTCGCATACTCCATAAGCCCCGCCGCCAGCCGGTAATTCTCCGTCGTAAAATGCTGGGGAATGGAGATGACGATTGGGTCATACAGATCTCCCTCTGTCATAAAACTCACCGATATCTTGTTTAACAGGGGCTGCAGAATCAGAAAACACAGTCCGAAAAGCAGTACCGCCCGGCATATGCTGACGCCGTGTTCCATCACAGTCCTGCGCAGGAGATAACCGCCGGATTTTCTGTTCCTCTCCCAGAAATTTGTATATTTTCCCGTCTTTACCTTACTCATAGTAGTAAACCCCCTTCGAGATGATGAGTGAACTCACTCCAATAATTGCCATGACCAGCACGAAATATACCCAGGACATGGCGGAAGCCAGCCCATAATTCAGATTTATATTCATGTATGTCGTGATCTTGTCAATGACATCATTGTCCGACCTCATGCAGAAATCCACCACCGTATAGATCCAGTTCACAAGAAACAGGGAACTGACCATGGGAAACGTAATCTTCCAGAGGCTCTCCCACTTCGTGCAGCCTTCGATGTCCGCAGCCTCGTACATGCTGACTGAAATAGTCTGCAGTCCCGACAGGAATATAATAATCTGGATACCGGAAGAAATCGCCACATCATAGATGTTATCAATAATCTCAAACAGCGTCTCAAAAGCCCTCACGCCCACGCCAGTCGTCCTCAGGATACTCTGGAGCGCGTTGGTAATACTCGCCGTACCGCCCGCGTTCACCTCTACAGTCTGGGCGACAGCTGCCATCAGGGCATTGTCGGAATCCAGCTTCAGCATCACGCCGGAAGCCAGTATGACCGGCAGGAAAAACACTGAGCGGACAAGCGCCCTGCCCTTGAATTTCTGGTTCAGCACCAGCGCCACAAAGAAGCTGAACACCATGATCGCCACGGAATAGATTGCCATTCTGGAAAGCTCCTCCGTGAGAAGCCTGACAAAGTTGGCATCCACCCGGAAAGCATAATTGTAATTGCCAAGCCCCTTCCATATGTTCTGAAACTCCCCCGCTCCCAGCTGCACATCGCAGAAGCTCATGTACAAGGACTGGAACAGCGGTTTTACCATAAATGCCAAAAAACCGATGATAAACGGAGAGATGAACAGGTACCCCGAGATGGCTTTCCGTTTCTGAAGGCCTGCCAATTTCGTTTTCTCTCTTTTCATAACCACATTCCTTTCTAAAAGCTTTTTAGCGGACTACCAGATAATCTCTGGCGGGAACATTTGTGCCGTCAGGTGCCGCCGCATCCGTGAAACCATAATTGACATAGACCTTTGTACCGTCCTCGTATACGGTGCAGGAAAGCTTGTCGTCCAGCTTCTCATGTCCTGTCATCTGCTGGCCGAACACATGCCCCATCTCACTGTTGTATCTGCTGTAAATTTCCATCATCCTGTCGTGCCATGCGGCAAAATCGGATGCATAGTACTCCGTATAGAGCGTCTTCTGCAGTGCAAACGCTGTCTCGCGCATCAGGGAGAAGGAAAGACCTGCGCCGTACTCTGCGGACTCCAACAGCTCCTGTTCCTCGTTGCCGCAGATATTTAACGGTGCTCCGACATAATCCACAAAGCCGTGGATGGCAAGCTGGTAAAAAGGAATCTCCGCGTCAATGATCGTGTACCCGCTGCCCGACAAATCCATGTTTGTCACCATGTCCGCATAGGGGAGTGCGTAGTCATTGCCCATATTGATCATAACCTTCTTGTCACTGTCGCCAATCTCTTTGAGTATCTGTGCCTGTGAAGTCATCGCCTGCTGTCTGCTCACTGTGTCTTTGAGATAATAGTCTGAGGAGAGATCCTTTCCCATATCACGGAATGCCACGTTCACGCCGTACTGTCCCGCCGCCTTGGACAGGACCTGTGCATTCTCTTCAATCAGATCCGGATGAAGCAGGTAATAGCTGTCGATTCCCTCCCGTGCGGCATAAGTCACGTCATTGTAGACAAACAGCTCCGCACGCTCCTTGGACAGAAATCTTGCCGCATCCGTGAAAGAGAAGAATCCGTCTGCAATTCCACTGTCATACTCGTAGTGCGTCACACCCTCCAGATAGAGATCCACGCCCAGCTCCTCCGCCGCAGTTCCTAGGGATTTCAGATCCTTCTTGCTACCCAGTGCGCTGATCGTCTTTGCCTTGGTGAGAATCTTCTGGTTGACGCCGCCATTGCACCACCCTGTATATTTTACGGAAATATTGCTCATGCCCTCCGATGTCAGCTGGCGGATCATCTCCTCCGCCTCGCTGTATTTTGTCAGCTTCAGGGGTCTGGAAACCGGTACGCCCAGAATCTGCCTGACCTTATCCACGGCCCCCACAATCTCCAGCACCACGGGCGTTCCCTCCGCATCATTCTCCGCGAAATACTCCCCGTATTGATCCTTCAGATAGCCCTGATATGTCTTTGCCATATCCACATAGCTGCTGCTGTGCACGAAGCGGTACCGCTGTGTCAGCGTCTCATCCGGCAGTGTCTCCAAAAACTTATAGACATTCTGACTGTTCAGGTCGCCCACCTGATAAAGCTCTGACGGGCTGATCGTATAGCTTGCGTTGACAAAGTTGTAGCTGCTGCCGTGTCCTGCAATATCCGCCTGCACGGAAACATATGGCGCGCCCTCCTCCAGCATACAGATAAAGGAATCGTCACCGTTTGCAATGCCAAACACATTGAAGTATGCCCTTGTGTCATGCACCACGGCATCCCTGGACAATGCCATATCCCAGCCGTAAAGGTTCGCATAATAGGACGCCTGCGAGAGCTTGTTGTTGTTAAAGTTGATCAGCGCACCGCCGCCCTCGGGCACAAGCAGATAGCCTTCATCCTCAGAACCGCCCGCACCAAAGTACGGAAGCGGCACCAGGGTATAGATCGGAGTCGCCTCACTGTATTCCAGATCGCCAAGCGGCATCTCCACTACCAGATCCCCGCCGTCCAGCCGGTATATGATACTCACATCGAACACGAATGTATCCTTGCTGGCAAGCTGTGTGCTCAGCTGCTTATCCGCCGCCAGGTCATCCGCCGTATATCCTGCTTTCTCAAAGATCTGCTCCAGTTTCTGGGTAACGGCACCCTTGGCCGTGTCCCGCAGCACGTACAACGGCTCGCTCTCCAAGGACGGATAGGCAGCAAGCAGCGCATCCCTGTCATCGTCCTTCCCTAATTTGTTGATATCATATTTCTTGTAATAGCGTTTGATAAAGCCGGAATCACTCGTTTCCAGTTTGTCAAACCACTGCTCCATATCTGCCTCTGTGCAGACTGGAGGAATGATGTACTCCTTCTCCACATTGCCGAGGGAATAGTTGACTTTGACATAATCGTCTCCCTCCTCGACACTGTACAGCCCGTTTGACACGCCGTAGGTGAAGCTGTCATACGTCGTCTGCAGACCGGTAGCAATGCTGTACGTCATAAGCAGGGTGGACTGAAGCCTTCCCTTGTACGACGCAACCGCTACGGGGTCCGCGTCCGCCTCGGGAGGGTTGGAATACCATACCTTCCCTGTCTCCTTCACCTCCAGGGCAAACTGGGTTGTCGCAGGGTCCATGGTCAGCCTGAGCTTATCGTTTTCCAGTATGATGGAATCCTCAGACCCGTCATAGCGGTAAACTGTCATCCCTTCTGCCTGTTCTGTCGTACCTTTGAAATTGACAATCGCAAAGACTGCCGCCAGTATGACAACTGTTATGATCACGGGAACCGCCAGACTTTTCAGCTTTCCCGCCTCTCTTACTGATTTTTCTTTCTTCATGGTCACTCCCATCCTTCCGTCCCGGCCGATGTCCTCCTGGTCACCCGCCTCGCTATAGTCGGAACATAATCTCCTTCCCAATGGAAATAAAGTACGCAACACCCTGTGAAATCATGCTGAAAAACAGCAGCAGGATAAACACAATCACCAGCATTGCAAACAGGCTCGCCACCATAAACAACAGGTTCTTTGCCATGCCAAACTCATGGATCTGTCCCATCGCGGCGATGAACAGCATAGCCGCCCACAACAGTGAGAGTATACTGATTACTGAGTAAAACTCCGCCTCATCCACCGTGACGAAATTGCTGAAAACCATCAGCGGAAACTGGATCAGCGGATATGGTGTCAGCGCATAGCAGCTTGCCATGTACACCTGGCCGAGCCGCGCCTTGCCGTCAAACAAGGTCGTCAGCCCCCAGTTCCCGATCACAAACATGGCAAGAGGAAACGCCACACTGGCGATATACAGGAAAATATTGATTCCCTCCCAGTACACCGTCAGGAAAATAAAGCTGGTATAGCGCAGCTTCATAACCCTCACGAGCAGAGTCAGAAACAAAATCGTGTTCGCCGCCGCGTATGTCCCGCGCTTTTCATGGGTGAGATCCCAGAAGCCATCCAGCGGATGGGTAATGCAGTATAGTGCAAACCGCATGCTGTCTCTATATTTTTGAAAGGTATCTTTGTTTTTCAATGCAGCTATCATATCAACCTCCATTTATCTAAGCCCTGAAGATATCTGCGATATCAATTTCATGCTTGATTCTCTTGACCTTGCCAATGGACAGTGGAATCAGGAACGCTGCCAGAATCACAATGACAATCGCAACGATATGATCCTCCACCCACTCCTTGCGGTACTGCTTATATGCCCTGGAATAATTCTCGTCGTCGTACTTTAATTCAAAATATTCCATGGCCTCCTTGTACCTCTCCTGCCGCAGCAGGGAACGCCCGATGCCGATGTATGCCAGATCGTAATTGCCGTCCAGCTCCATGACCTTCCTCCAGCTCTCCCCTGACGCTTCGTAATTGCCCGCATCGAAATCGTCAATCGCGCTGTAAATCAGCCTGCCAAACTCGGTGGGCGTAAACAGCGTGATGCTGCAGTCCAGGGAATCGAGCACCAGCAGGTCGTGCCCCATATGTTCAATGGCAGCCGGCTGCCGGAAATACCCGTCCATATTGCCGTTTCCGCCGAAGCAGAACACCGTCTTGCCCTGGTCGTCATATCCAAAGAGACGCCCGCGGTTCTTATCCAGACATACATAGATGTCATTGTCAAAAACCGTCACATCCGTAAAGTACGACGGGCCCACATAGCCGCCGCCCTCGCCCCAGTACAGGTCGCCATAGACGGGAAACTCGCCGTTCTGAACCAAAATGTCACTGCCCATCAGGTTCAGTTTGCGGATTGCAGACGCGGCTCCGGAATCCAGGTCATCCTCGTCCATGCCGCCCGCGCACGCATAGATGAAGCCCTCATGGTCGATATAGATATTGTCGTACGCCGTGGGCACGAAGGATGTCATGCGCACCCGCTGCTCCTGTGTCGCAAATTTCTTCCAGATGTAGTCCACCCAGTTGAACGTGACGGGCGTGGCTCCGACAAACCCTGAGAACGTGCCGTCCGCCTCATATTTGCACAGGCCCTGGTTGATGCTGGTGGCAATGCAGTAGACGCGCCCCGCCGTGTCAATTACAATCTTGGAGGGCTGGAAAGTACTGTCCGCACTGACAGTGGAATCCACAGGCAGATTGAACTGAAGGAGATAATTCAGGTCACTGTCCACCTTCACAATCCTTGCGTTTCCATTGTCGCTGATAAAGAGGTCTCCCTCCTCCGACACGGCGATATCCGTCGGACTGGCAAGCTTTTCCGCACCCTTTTCCCCCTGGATGCTGTCGAAGATGCGCGCCACCTTAAACTGCTCTGTGCCCGTCCGCTCAATCTGCACGATCCGGTTGTTGCCGGTATCACAGATATAAATCATATTGTCCCTGACAAACATTCCCTGGGGGCTGCGGAAATTGAGATCCAGGCCAAACGCCTCCGCCGTGTATACGCCCGCCACCGAATAGAGATCCGGCGAGTCCTGCACATCACCCCAGTAGTCATAATTGTATGTATAGCTTTTTTCATCCGCCCGAACGCTCAGTGAGGATGTCGCAAGAACCATCGCCCCCAGCGCTAAGGCACTGATTGATTTGATTATCTTTTTCATAGGCCACCTCATTCCTGTTAATCCTTCAGACCCGAGCTTGCCATCGTCTCCAGGATCTGGCTCTCAGAGAAGACAAAGATTGCAATGGGAACGATCATCAGGACAACCAGCACCGCTGCGCCCTGCCCCGTCCTTGCAATGCCTCCGCTCTGGATTTGCTGCATGGCATACACGAGTGTCTTCTTTTCCTCGGAGTAGATAAATGTGGCAGCTTTGTTGTTCCACAGGCCCTGCACCGAGAAGATGATCAGCGTCATCCACGCGGGTTTTACATTGGGCATCACGATCTTGCTGAACACTCTCCACTCACTAGCGCCGTCAATCTTTGCCGCCTCGATCAGGGATGTCGGAAGTCCTTCCATGAACTGCTTCATCAGAAACAGTCCCATCGGCGAGGCAAATCCCGGAATGATAATCGCCCAGTATGTGTCAATCCAGCCAAGCTTATTTAAGATCAGATAGTTGGGGATCTGCGTCACATAACCGGTAAACATCATCGCCACCGTAACCAGCTTAAAGAATGCCTGGTTGCCCGGGAAATCATATTTTGCCAGCACAAAGGCTCCCATGGACGCCACGAGCAGATGCCCCAGAGTCCCGGCAAACGTGATAAACACGGTATTGAACAGGTATCTTGAAAATGTTACCCACGACTTTCCCATCGTCACAAACAAATCGGAAAAATTGTCTAACGTGGGGTTCTGCGCCAGAATCCTGGGCGGAAACTTGAACAATTCGTCCAGAGGCTTCAGCGCGCTGCTCACTGCATAGATCAGGGGAAACGCCATCACCAGCGCCACCAGCAGCAGGAACAGGTACAGAAAGATATCTCCTACAATAGACCGGTTTGGCTTTCTTCTCTTAATCAGCTTTTTACGGTATACAGGTTCTAAATTTTCTTGCTCTTTTTTCTTGTTCTTCTTGCTCATATCAGGTTCCTACTCTCCTCAACAGACTTTGGATTGCTTTGTTACAAAGTATCATCATCAGGAACAGGATGGTCGCAATGGCACACGCATAACCCATCTCAAACCTGGTGAAGCCGTAGTCGAACAGGTGGGTCACAATCGTGCGGGCTGCGTAATCCGTACTCGGATATCCGCAGAGCGCCATGGTGACATCGCAGACGCCAAAGGCCTGGGTGATTGACATAACCGCACCGAACATCAGCATGGGGCGCATATTGGGAAGCGTGATATACCACAGCTCCTGCCAGCGGTTCTTCACGCCGTCCATATATCCCGCCTCAAACTGCGATCGGTCTACACCCTGCAGACCTGCCACGAAGGAAAGAAACCCGGTACCCAGGCTCATCCACAGAATGACAAGCATACAGATTGGCAGCATATAGTCCGGATTGATAAACCACAGCACCGGCGTGTCGATGATACCGAGGTTCATCAGGAAAGCATTGACATATCCATATGCATCTCCCCTGAAAAACACAGAGAAGATGACATAACAGTTGCCCGCGATGGACGGCGCGTAGAACACGACAACCGCCACACTGCGCACCCACCTCGGAAGCTCGTTGATCAGCCATGCAAACAGGAATGACATGATGTATCCCAGCGGGCCTGTGATGACAGCAATCATCAGGGTGTTCTTGATACCGATGAGAAAGATGTCATCATCGAGGATCAGGCTGATGTAATTCTGCAGTCCGATAAACCTCGGCTTTTCCAAAATGTTATAGTAAGTAAATCCGTAAAAGATAGAAATCACTACAGGCGCCACAAAGAACAGCGTAAACAGCAGCGCATAGGGCAGGAGGAACAGGTAACACATCTTGCTCTTTTTCGCTTTCTTCCACGCAACCTGCATGTTGTGCCTGCGCAGGATCATAAATTTTCTCAAATACTCTTTCATTTTTCACGCCCCTATTCTTCATCTATTGGCAAGCCGAACTCAACCCGCTTCTTCTTGATCTCGTCATTGATCGTGACGGCATAATCGATAATTGTTTCCCTGGAATCGGTCTTTTCGTTAATCACCTTCCTGATGGCGTTGGTGATATGGCGTCCTGTGAAGTATCCTCCCGGCACCTCCCGTATTCCAACCGTCTGTTCCCACTGCGCGCCGAGCACCTCGATATCATCATTGCTCCAGGAAAGCTGTACGAACGCATCCTTGTTCGCCGTCGCGTAGCGGGCCGAAGAGCCCAGCAGCGCCTCGATCTCGCGCCCGAAGCGCACCTGTGTGTCAGGCTGCGCCCACCACTTCATAAATTCCCAGGAATTCTGCCGCAGTCCTTCCTCCTCGGTAGCGACCATCATCGTCGCATTTCCGGTAATAAAATCAGAGCGGTCTATATAGGTACTTCCGTCCGCGGCAGTGTACTCCGTGCCGGGAATCAGTGTGAAATCCCATAGCCCCCTGATCTCCGGAGCCGATACCATCAGGGTGTTGTATGTTGAATATGCCGCAATGCCAATCGGCATCTCGCCGGAACGGAAACGGCTGACAAAATCATAGATTGTGGGAAGTCCGTAGTCGTTAAAGTATCTGATGTAATCCTTAAACGCTCTCACGCCTGGTTCGTCGTCGACCTCGGTCTTCGTCCCGTCCTGGTTGTACATATCCCCGCCATACTGGAACAAAAGTGTAAAGTACAGGGACAGATCCGGCGCGTTGGAAGCCACCGCCGTGGTTGCCGCCGCTGTGGTGCTGCTGCCCGCCGCTGTCGGTATGCCGATCGAGAGATTGTTGCCCTGTATGGTGGGCAGCATCTCGATCAGTTCCTGCCATGTGTCGGGAATCTCAAGCGCAAGCTCCTCCAGAACATCCTTTCTATAAAACATTACATTGAATGTCTGCGTCTCCGGTATCGCGTAAATGTGTCCGTCAAGCCTGTACTGTTCATAGGAGCTCTCTGTGTAATGAGAGAACACTTCCTCCCAGTCGTCAAACTGGGTGAGATCCTCGACCGCGTTTCGCAGCGCATAGTTCACAGGCTGATCCGCCGCCACGGAAAGCACCACATTGGGTCCTCTTCCCGCCATGACCGCATTCATCAGCGCACTGGGATCGACCACTTCCACGTTGACCTTGACGCCGCTCTCAGGCGTAAAGGTATCGTCCACCATGGACTTTAAGATCGTGCCCTGGTCACGTCCGGTCAGAACCCATACCTTGACGATGTCCTCGCCGGAACCTTCCGCGTAAACATCGCCCACCGCATTGTAATCAACCACAAAGGATGCTGCAAAGGATTTCATCTCATGCCACAGATTCATGGCTATATTGGACTGTCTCTTCTCAGGCCTGACGTTGACGCCGCTGACTACCAGATAATCAATGTCGAGCTTCGTCTCGCTCAAGTTCAATGCTGCCGTTCCCAGAGCAGTGATATTGTCCTTGAATGTCGTAAACTCCAGGGTGATCTTCTGCGGCTTTTCGCAGAAGCGCTCCAGCTGCTGTGCCACCGTCTGCGCGGACGCGATACCGTCCGCCTTCTGTCCGCTGTACGCCACCATGTCATCCACAATCTTGAAAAGCCTCTTTGATTCCAGATCCATCGCTTCTATAATTTCGGGATAGCTTCTCTCGATATAGTAATCTCTGTACTGGTCGGGAGTCGCGCCCGTGTACACCAAAACTTTCCTGTATATCTGGTTGAGCCTGAACGTGGAATCCTCCAGCTCCTCAAGAATCGTTCCGATACCGCCCAGTGTAGCCTCGAGCCTGATCGTGTGAACACCCCTAGTCAGGTAGAACTGATATGG
This sequence comes from uncultured Lachnospiraceae bacterium, assembly GCA_947178145.1. GTDB lineage: Bacteria > Bacillota > Clostridia > Lachnospirales > Lachnospiraceae > COE1. The sequence continues at coordinate 19,152 of CAMWXE010000044.1, forward strand.
CGTGCCGTCCGCGTCAGCCAGATCCATATAATCCCAGTCATTGCTGTAGGCAAAGGAAATCTCCTTCAGCTCCTCAAAAGGAATCTCACCGTCTATGTAAACGCTTCTGCTGGACACAACGCCGCGGGAGTAGTTCTGACGCCCCTTTACCATGATGTTGTAGTATCCGTCCTCCGGCACTTCAAACTCCCATTCAATCCACTGCCCAGAGCTTCTCCAGGCCTCGCCGCCCACATAGTTCAGCACCGTTTTGGTCACACTGTTTGGCTGGGTGGTCGGGGAAGACCTGTCATACTTTGCATAGAGTGAAGATTCCGAACGATAGGTGGAATCCTCTCCCTCGATCAGCGTCATATAGTTTTTCGCCGTATCCGAAGAGGTGTCTGCCGGACACTTCGCTATATACTCCTGGTAGGTGTCAAGCTCCTGCACTTTCGTAATCGCAAGCTTGCGCAGAACCATGGGCTCATTCTCCGCCTCAAGGCCGATCGTATTCTCCCCCTTCTCCAGATAGAACAGATACGGATCAGTGATGTACCCCATGTCATCCCTGAAATACGCTTCCTGCCAGCCAGGCGCCTCAATCTGGCTTGGCCTGATCTCGTTGCCCTGATTGTCAACGGTCGGTTCCCCCGCATCAGTCCAGATCCTGGTGAAGGAAATATTCCTTGCATCCTCAAAAGGAACCTCACCGTTCAGATAGACAACGCGCTCTGCTGCCACACCCCGGGATTCCGGAAGCAGGTACTCCATAAAAATATTGTAGAAGCCCGCTTCCGGCACGTCTATTTTCCATGTGACCCTGGAATTGGTGTCCGTAAACAGTGCCTTCTCCTCTCCCTCATAATTGTTGTACACTTCCACGCTGCCGTCGGATTCATAGTCGTACAAATCCACTGCCACGCTCTGGTCGGGATGCGCCGCACCGGCATGTTCATTCAGATATCCCGTGTAAGTGCCTGCCCTCTGCATGCCTTCGACGTCAGTGCTCAGGTCAGCGCCCGCGTACTTCTCATGGAAGTCATCCACACCGCGCAGAGACATCAGGAAAACAATCGCCGCTATGACCGCTGCGACTGCAACCGCAATAATAATCTTTTTTCCAGATTTTCCTAGGCTCTTCATACTTTCCTCCACATTACGAATATTTTTAGGGAACAATTGAAATAATGACTAAAAAGAATCTGCATTTTAGCAATTTTTTAGTATAACTTAATATTACGTCAAAACAGGTTCTTCACACTTCTCATATATTGCTATTGATTAGTCACTTGTTGCTTTTTCTTTGTGCATACTGTACATTTGTGCTGCCATATTTGCAAAAATCCCAACAAAATAACAATACCACCCGTGCCGGCGGTATCCAAATCAAACAAACTGCTCTCACATTCCTGCCCATTCACTGTGGTTTTATGCAGATTGAAAAACTTCTTTTATTTTTATGACGTTTCGTTTATAATGACTATCAGAGATTCCCTCCCGACATGAAACACCGGAGGATTGCCATTATGGGAGAATCGTTCTATATTTTAAGCCAAAGGATTGATGCGTATATGGCACATAAAGAACCCAGAAACAAACATCATCAGAACAACCAGACAAACTCCGCTGCGGCGGAGCGCACAGCCCCTATTGACCTGGAGCAGATCAATGGCAGCGGATTTGATTTCTATAGCGCAAACAGCGACTACGTCGGCTCCACGATGGTTCACAAAAATCATGAGATCGTCAACTACCGCAACAGTTCCACAGTGCGCATCTGGTACAATGAGCAGATGGAAATCTATCCGCTCCACTGGCACAACTCGCTCGAGATCATACTGCCGATCAACGACTGCTACTACGTCCTTGCAGATGATACCACACACTGCATTCAGGAAGGAGAAATCTTTTTCATACCGCCGGGCGCGCTGCACTCCGTGTATCCCCCTCCCGATTCGATTGGCGTCCGTTTTGTCTATCTGCTTGACCTTAGCGTCATGGCTCACTTAAAGGATTTTGCCGGTATCCAGCCGCTGCTGTCCGCACCGTTTCTTCTGACAAAAGAGAGCTCACCTGAGATCTACAAGGACACCTTTGACCTGCTGATGCAGATGCAGATTGAGTATTTCAGCAAAAATCTATACAGCGAACTCACTGTCTACTCCCTGCTGATGACCATGTTCGCAAAGCTCGGCACAAACTACGCAGACAAACTTGCCACCGCTGATATCCAGGCGGGAAAACAGCGGGAGTATGTCAAGCAGTTCAATGACCTGTTAGCGTATATCGACGCGCACTATATGGACGCGCTCACACTTGAGGACATGGCGTCGCTGATGGGCTTTAGCAAATTCCACTTCTCCAGGCTGTTCAAGGATTACACAGGCTACACCTTCTGCGACTACCTCAACTACAGGCGCATCAAGGCGACGGAGGAACTGCTGCCGCACACGGAGCTGCCAATCACGGAGATCGCGATGCAGGTAGGCTTCTCGAGCATCTCCACCTTCAACCGCCTGTTCCGGGTGTACAAGAAATGCTCTCCCAGCGAGTACCGCAGCAAACTGTCCGTTCATAAGTTTCGCAAAGAATAATCAAATGTACGAAAAAAGGGCATAGCTTTCCCCGCTATGCCCTTTTTCATCCAGGCCGCCGCAATCGTCTTACCGCCAGGATACAATTTCAGATTCCATCCTTCATCCTTTCAAAACCGTGTCATACCGAAACTTGGCAAATCCCGCCCGGCCGCCGGTCGCCTCTGTGGCATAGACAAACAGTCCAAACCGGCATCCTGTAAAATGATCCAGCTGAAAATGCAGCTTCTGTGCTATGCCGATCTGTCTCCATACGCCGCCGCTGTATGCCTCACACGCCCCATCATCATAAAAGAACCGCGCCTCGTCCTTCATCTGCGCAAAGTCCGCTTCGAGCCGCAGGCGCACTGTACTCTGATTGATTCGCACAGCCTCCCGCTCTGTCCCTTCTATATTATCCTCCGACACTGCCTGCAAGGAGTCATCCGCAGCCGGCCTGCCCTTCATCACGACATAAAACCCGTCTTCCCGGCGCGTCACCGCGGCCATGCTATAGCACCCCTGCAGCGCGCAGATTCCTGCGTAATCCCCCACCCTCAGCGCAGAGGCATCCACTGTCACCTCCCCCGCGCAACACGGAAATAGCATACGCTGCGTGAGCACATTGGGAGCCTGCAGCAGGCTCTGGCATATTTTCCCCGTCTCTATCCAGAGGACGCCGCGCTCTGTATCCTGCCTGACCAGCTGCAAATCCGGCTCGTGGTTAAACTGCCACACGCTCTTTAGACCATAACAGCCGTACCGCTCGCGCTCCTTCTCCTCCGAAAGCCCTGATTCCGTTCTAAAATCGTCGCTCTGCACCAACGGCTCATACACATATTCCGCTTTTTCGCAGGGCACTTCAAACTGCTGCGGAATCCGCCTGTCCTTCCCAAACACGGGATATCCCGCCTCCCATGTGACCGGCACCAGCACCGGGATTCTGCCGACTGCGCCGTGATCCTGAAACAGCACCGCATACCACGCCCCGTCGGGCGTGTCCACGATTCCGCCCTGCGCCACGCCCTGGCCACAGTAACCCCTGTCATCGACCAGGACATCGCCGCCGGAAAACACACCGTCAATGGAATCCGACACAAAACACGCCTGTGTGCGCATCCATCTGTCCCGCAGCGAGTGGATAAAAAACAGATAGTATTTCCCGTTGATTTTATAAAAGTGCGTGCCCTCATAGCCAAGACCGGGGTGCCCCGCATCGCTGACCGCCAGACGATGCAGCCCGCCCGCGAGAGGAGCCGTCAGCTCATTATTCAGCTGTGTGATATAGATATCCTTGTTTCCGTATGCAATGTACACATTATCCCCGTCAAACAGGAGGGAGCAGTCATGGTAAAAGCCCTCGATCAGATGCTTTTCCCACGGTCCCGCGATCGATTCTGACGTGTACAGATAAGTCTTTCCCGTATCGTTTGCGACAAAGCAGACATAGAACACATTTTTGTGGCAGCGCAGGGAGGCCGCCCACATGCCCTTGCCGTATGCGTTTTGCGCGCCCTCCAGCCGCTGTCCGGGCGTGCTGTCCAGACGGTCGTACACGAAGGCCGCGTGCTCCCAGTTCACCAGATCATACGAGCGCAGAATCTCCCCGCCCGGCATGAAATGCATGGTCGTCGAAACCATGTAATAACAATCTCCGACGCGGATCACGTCGGGATCGGGGTAGTCCAGCCTTGTAATCGGATTGACTTCGGTGTCCTGCTTTTGAATCTTATCCTCTGTCTTCATTTTCATCCTCCATTCCGTTTTGGCAAATCACTTCTTTTCCTGCAGTTGCTTAATCCACATAGTACTGCGCCTGCGCCCGGAACATTTCCGCGTAGATTCCGTCCACGCGCGCCGCAAGTTCATCGTGCGTGCCGTACTCCTTGATCGTGTCCCCGGCAAAGACCGCGATATGGTCGCAGAAGCGGCAGCTCGACAGCCGGTGCGAGATGTAGATTGCTGTCCGGCCGCCGACCAGGGTGTGGAACTGCCTGTAAATCTCGTACTCCGCAACCGGGTCGAGCGCCGCCGTGGGCTCGTCGAGAATGACAATCGGCGCATCCTGGTAAAGCGCACGGCTGATCGCCGTCTTCTGCTGCTGTCCGCCCGAGAGCTCCACTCCCTTCTCCTCAAAACTCTTGTAAATCATTGTGTCAAGCCCGTTCGGAAGCTTCTGCGCATCCTCGTACAGCCCGGTCTGCACAAGCACCTGTTCAAGCCGCTCCTCGTCGACATCCTCCACACCCGGCGCCACATTCTCCCGCAGGCTGAACGCAAAGAGACGGAAATCCTGAAACACCACCGCAAAGAGCTTTCTGTACTCCTCGTCCGCATACTCCATGATATTGACGCCGTCAATGCAGATCTCGCCCTCCGTCACTTCGTACAGACGGCACAGCAGCTTGATAAAGGTCGTCTTTCCCGCACCGTTCAGGCCGACGATCGAGAGATGCTCCCCCTGCCTGATTGTCAGGTTCAGATGGCGCAGCACATACTTCTCCGAGCGCGGATAACAAAAGCTCACATCGCGGAAGGCGATCACATGCCCCTCGCCGCCCGTGTCCGCCAGGCTGCGGTCCCCCGTCTGCATCGCCGCCGGATAATCCAGAAACAGAATAAACTGATACGCATAGCTGCAGCGCTTTTTAATGTCCATCACACTGACTATGCTGTTTTGCAGACTGTTGTAGAGCTGCGTCGCCGACAGCATACACATGGTAAAATCGCCCACGGAGATCACCCTGCGGACAGCGAGCATACCGATATAGAGATAACTGATTCCGTCCCGCAGCACGTTGGCAATGTCAATGCCCCAGTAGTACCTCTCCTGCTCCAGCGCCTGCTCTCTCCAGATGTCCGCCATCTCGTCCGACTGCTTCTTTGCCTTGTCCCCCATCATGCGGCTGCTGTCGTACAGGCGGATATCCTTGCCGTACTGAAACGAAGCCAGCTGAAACATCACATAGCCAAAGATGCGGTTGATCTTGGACATCCTGAGAAAGTTTCTGGTGTCAATCGCATTGTTGCGCGCTGTCATCCATGAAATCATCAGAAGGGCAATCCCCTGTACCGGCAGAAGCAGCGGACATCTGGAAAAAATAAGCGTCGTCACGCCGCCGAGCACCGTCACATTCAATACAATCCGGTAAACGCAGTCGAGAACCCCCACTACGCCCCCGCTGTACCACGACATCCCCTCCCGCGCCTTGTTGAGCTGGTCGAGCGCATCGGGGTCTTCCGTGTGCTCATAATCCATCTTCATCGCATGTTCACCGATCATCATGTCGCAGTATTCCTGAAACCACTGGGTAATCTCCCCCTTCGTGCGCTCTGCCACGCTGCCTGCCGCCCGCACCAGTGCATCCACAGCGACGTGTATCACGGCATACAAGACGATCAGACGCAGGTGTTCCGAAAGCGCCGCCCCCTTCGTCACCAGCAGCAGCTCGTCGAGCAGCAGCTTGGGAATCAGCACATTTTTCATGGCGGTGATGACATCTCCGACAAACAAGATCAGATAACTGCCAAAAAGCGCAGGCTTCTCTCGCCATGCAACGCGCAGCATAAAAGCGAGCGTCCTTCTCACCTCACGCATTTTTCTGCACCTCCTCCACATAGTACTGCGCCTGAATGCGAAACATTTCCGCATATTTTCCGTCCAGCTCCATCAGCGACTCGTGCGTTCCGGTCTCCGCAAGCTCTCCGTCCGCAAACATTGCCACCCTGTCGCAGAAGCGTGTCGAGCTCAGACGGTGGCTGATATAGACCGCCGATTTCCCGCCGATCAGCCTGTCAAAATTCTCGTACAGACGGCTCTCCGCCAGCGCGTCGAGCGCCGCCGTCGGCTCGTCGAGCACCACGATCGGCGCATCCTTGTACAGCGCCCTCGCAAGTGCAAGCTTCTGCCGCTCTCCTCCCGACAGGTCAATGCCGTCATCATAGATGACCTTCAACATCTGTGTGTGCACGCCGTCCGGCAGTTCGTCAAGCTTCTCCGAGAGGCCTGCTTCCCGCAGCCGCGCCTCGGCCTTTCGACAGTCCGTCTCCTCCGGCGGCTGCATGGACACATTCTCAGCCAGCGGGAACGCGAACAGCTCCACCGACTGGAATGCCGGCGCAAACAGCTTGTAATAGCTGTGTTTGTTGTATTCTTTTACATTGACGCCATTTAGAAAAATCTCCCCCTCCGTCGGCTCATAGAGGCGCAGAAGCAGTTTGATAAAAGTTGATTTTCCCGCGCCATTCAGACCGACTACGGCAAGCCGCTCTCCCGCCTTCAGTGTCAGATTCAGATGCTCCAGGGCATACTGCTCCGCCTTGGGATAGCGAAAGGACACATTCCGAAAGGTAAATTCATAGTCCGCCGACACAGGAACCGGTACTCCGCCCAAATCCTCATCTCCGCCGTCAAAATCCATAAAACTGCGAAAGTCATCCACCTCCCTGCTCCTTGCGATCAGTTCTGCAATCCCCCGCATCACCATCCATACCGCACCTGCAAACGTATTATAAGAGGCGAGATACAGCGTGAAACTGCCGAGCGTCATCCTTCCGGTCACGACGGCATAGATCAGCCATGTATAGATCAGTCCCTGGCTCACAATCAAGGTGATGCATGTCATCAGCTTCTGCCGCTGCCAGATGCGCTGGTGAAGCTGCTCCTTCTCAAAACGCTCCGCCATCAGATCCCTGTATTTCTGCAGCAGCCACCCCGTCAGTCCAAACATGCGGATATCCTTTGCCGCCGCAAAATCCGTCGTGATATTCTCCATATAACGGTTCTTGCGCCACCATGCAGAGAGCTTGTCCCACACCTGTTCCTTATCCTCTTTTGAGATACGGTTGAACAGCCAGAAATCCACCACGAGCGTGATGAGCAGCGGATTGACAACGCCCAGTATCAACAATCCCACGACTGCCACGCTCAGGTTGCAGAGCAGGCTGGCTGTCTCACGCATCATCCCCTCGGGACCGGAATTGTTGTTTGACACAGCCCGCTCTGCCTTCTGGCAGCAGTCCATCACGTCGCTGTCCTCAAGATGCTCAAAATCAATACGCATAATCTTGAGATTCTTCTCCTGCGTCATCTCCGTTCTGATATAAATATACCGCCACCATGTATTGCTGTTATAATACGTCTGCAGCAGCGCAGTCACAAGCCGCACTGCACAGAATCCGCAGATCACAGCCGCAAGGCTCTCCCCCGTGTCCTGTCCGGTGATTCTGTCGACGATAATCCTGGACAGAAATCCCCACAGATACTGCGTAAACGGCGCACAGACAGCCCCCAGCAGAAACAGCCAAAGTACATGGCGGTCTGTCTGCGCGATATATTTCAGTATGTATCTGATATTGCAAAGCAAGCCATAGTTCCTATGCAAAGGATTCCTGTCCGCTTCCTTTTCTTTTTCTTTCCTCCGTACCCTCTTCATCCAAATGCATCTCCTTTTAGCTCACAACGCCAAATCCAAGTATCGTGAACTCCTTCTCCTCATCTCCAGGCTGCATTCTGACCTCGACGCGCCATGTCCTGCGCTCCCTGCCCTGAAAGCAGATCAGCGGATTGCAGTGTGTCCAGCCGTTGATTTTCGGATCGGCAGACAGCACCATCTCCCCGTCCACAAACACCTGTGCACAGCCTGCATTTGGCGCTCCCGAATCTTTGTGCACCATCACAAGGCTGGTGCAGCAGACCTCCATGACAAACGGCTCCGCGCCTTTTACATGCTTCCAATTATAAGGAAATTCTTTCGTCTGTGTCAATTCCCTGTCCATCTCGACGCCCTGCAGCTCGTCGTCCGTCTCCGCGAAATCCCCGGGCGATAAAATCCTTACCGCGTCCGACGCGCTGTTCCGGTCGCAGAGCCAGACTTTTTCAAATGCGTCACCGATCACCGCCGGAACCGCCGCCAGGTCGAGGGTGTCCTCGTCCATCGGGCTTTCGTCCACCGCCTGCATCAGGTGCAGCAGACCGTCCGCCATAATTTTGTGTCCGATGTTTGTCGGATGGAAGCAGTCGTAAAAGAACTGGTTCTTCGTCACAACCCTGCCCCCGCCGGCCTTCCTGTAAAACTGTTCCACCACGCAGTCCCGCGTGCTGACCATCGGCAGATGATACTGCTCTCCCACAACACCGAGCCGCTCCTGCAGATTCCAGTCATTTGCGAACACGGCAAACAGCAGGATGACCGCCGGCCTGTTCTTTGCCGCCAGTATCTTCCTGACCAGCGACTCATAGCAGACGCCCTTCGTCTCGTCCCCCTCGTCGTTCACCGCAAACTCCACGACCACAATATCCGGCGTGACCGCGCCCTCCCTGCACACATCGCGCTCATAGCGTATCATGCCAAGCTCGGAGGGCGTTCCTCCCACGCCTGCTTTTATATAATGAAGATTTTCATCCACATTTTTTCCCGCAAGGCGGCATAGCCCCTCAAACGTCTGCCAGGCATAACATTTCGTGTTTATGGGCACCGCGCCTGCGCCCTGGGTGATCGAACCGCCGATAAAGGCGATCGTGGTGTCCTCTCCCCGCTTTGCCCGCTCAATAGCAGCCTTTAAGCGCGCGTTGTTCCCTGTCTGCACCAGCGACCTGCGCAGCATTTCCTGATATGCTGCGCACGCAAAGTCAACCGCTTCCTCCTCCTCCGGCTCCGGCGCTGTAAACCCGTCGTTGAGATAGAACTTCACCGTTGCCAGCGCCTGCGCAGCCTCCCCGTCCTTCTGCGGCTCGTCGAACACAAAGCGGATCTGCCCTGGAATGTCATCGTCGTCCGACCAGTCACAGGCCGACAGGTTCAGCACATACTCCATGCCGTCCGCCGGAACCTCCATGCGGAGCGTCGTGCCCGATCCGTACAGGTCGGACCTCCCGTACATCTGAAATACAAACGCCGCCTTCCTGTCCGCGCCGTCCATCTCCACGCTGACGCCGATGCTGTGCACCAGACGCCGGAATCCCTCCGCCGTCGAGAGCAGGCCGAGCATCGCATCGTCACTGATATTTCCCACAATCCGCGCGCTCGATATCATGCGTCCGTCGTTTAAGTAGATGAACTGAACTCCCGTTCCATCCGGCTGCGCGGAGCCGGATATCTGCTTGTTTCTCATAATATAAAATCCCTGTCGTCTCTTTTCGGGATCTCTGGGTGCTTTTGGTCCTGCCATAATGATTGTCTCCTTTTTACATATTAGCGCCTGCCATTTTTTCCGTCAAATCCGCCAGCTCTCGACAGGTCCCAGATAGGACTCGGGAAGCTTCGTATTCTCAGGGTACAGGACAATGCGCTCCAGCACAATCCCCGGGTCCGCCGCATAGAAATACAGCTGGTTCTCTCCCTTTCTCACCGGAACGACCGATTCGACGATGCGGATGTTGTCGAGCACACCGCGGCTCCACTCCTCACACGCCCAGTCCGCGCGGAAGGAATCCGAAACCGTGTCAAGTATTTTCCTGCGCTCCCCGTTTACGGAGAAGGAAAGGCGCATGCGCGCTCCCTTTTCCACCGGATTTCTGGGCAGCAGATAAAACCGTATGATATAGTCCGCCGCGTTTGCCGCCGCAAACGTGTAGCGCAGATAAGGCGCGTCCGCCGCGTCAATCCACGACTTTGTGACGGGAAAAGCCTTCACGGCGGAGCCCGTCCTGCCAAGGTGTCCGATGACGGCAAATCCCTCGTCCCCAATGTCCTTCTGCGCCGTAAATCCGTCCGCGTTCATGGCAATATACCCCTGCTTTTCGATGTAAGTGCCTGCTGCAAAAACACCCTCCGCGTCTGCCTCCTCCGCCACAAGCTCCAGACGCCCTGTGGTCTTTTCCCCGTTTGCGAAGGTGACAAGAATCTCGACCTGCGCGCGCTCCCTGCCCTTTAACTTCGACCTGTCGCAGGTGACTGCGATGCTTTCCCTGCCCGTGGTCAGGCTCTCGACCTTCCCCTCCGTTTTGTCAAAGCATACCCACGGCCGTGCGCACTGCACGCGGTACGTGAAGTCCACATCCCCGCGGCTGCCAAGCTCGATGACCACGTCCTTCGTGTCCGGCCTGGTGAAGTCATCATTGCAGGGATAACTACTGTCCTGCCAGTGCGCGCCCAGATGATACGCCTCGCCGCCGCGGAAGCTGACGATCATTTTAGCCATCGGAAGCGGTATCACCTCCTGCACTGCCGGATATGTCCAGTTGTGGGCGTCCCAGCTGCGGAAGCCTGTGTGTGCGGAATCCATCATGTGGTTCCACTTTCCGCCCGCCAGCGCATGATACGCCCGCACATACTGCCGGTCCTTCGCCGCACGCCGCTTTGCACTCGCGGCAAACGGATTTGCCGCCATGCTGCCCTGCCTTGCGTAAAATGCGTTCCATCCTGCCTCTATGTGCATCAGTATCAGATTGAAGGACGCCACTGCCGGATAGTAAATCATGCTGCAGTACGCGTTCATGCACTCCTCGGGCATGTGGTCTTTCAGCCGCTCCGCCTTCTCCGTCAGCGCATGCACTTCATTCCAGACGCGCTCCCCCTCCCGGAAATGACTGGGATGATAGATATCCGGTGCCATCGCCTCGGGATGTCTTGCCGCATTCCACTTGGTATAGCCGTCCAGAAGCGCAAACAGATCCTGTTTGTCCTCCTTGTCAAGGCGTTCTCCAAACTGCTGTTCAATCCATGTTGTCACGTACTCCTCCGTCTTATTTTTCTGGCTGTAAGTCTCGTAGTCGTACGCCAGATCCATAAAATAGCACAGCGGATACTCAGCTCCCTTCAAGTCTCCCACATTGACAATCCATAATTCCCGCACACCGTACTCGTAAGCCTGCGTCATCTGCTCCCACGTCCTGGTCAGACGCGCTGTGTTCTGCCACTCGTAACTGATAGGAGCGCCATGGTAATCAAAGTGATAGTACATTCCGTAACCGCCGGGGTGCCTTCTGTCAGTCTCATCCGGCAGCCCCCTGGTGTTGCCGAAATTGTCCTCGCAGAGCAGCAGGATCACGTCGTCAAGCTCCTCCCAGCCCTTTAGCCCCGCGCAGGCTGCATCTCCATAGTAATAGTCCTCCACTTCCTTGTAGATGGCAAGCATGCGCGGAATATCTTTCAAATCCTTGTCCATATACGCACGCAGGAGTGCGTGCTGTGTCACGATGGCGTCCTTGATGACCTGCACATTGTCGGCAAGCCCCGCGTCCTCAGAGAGCAGCATGGAATCATTCTCGCCGCGCATGCCGATCGTGATCACATTCTCAAACGGCTTGTTGCGCAGAATGCCGTCCTTCCAGAATTCCGTGATCGCCTCCCTGTTCGACACAAAGCTCCAGGTGTTGTCCGTGCCGTAACGCTGATAAATCCGCTGCCACTCCGCGCCGGCGCGGCACAGCGGCTCATGGTGCGACGTTCCCATGACAACGCCATAGGTATCTGCAAGCTCCGCGCTCGCAAGCCCCGGCCCCTCCTCCGAGAAGACCGAATCCCACATGGCAGGCCAGAGATAATTGCCCTTGAGACGCAGCAGCAGGATAAAAATCTCCTCGTACGCTTTGGCATTGACGCCGCCGAACGTCTCCATGCACCAGTTCCCAAAGGCAGGCCACTCGTCGTTGATAAAAAAGCCGCGGTATTTTACAGAAGGCTCCTTTGAGACAATCCCGTCCCCGACTGGCAAAACCACAGTGTCCCTCCTCTGCGGAACAACGTCCCCCCAGTAAATCAGCGGTGACACGCCGCACAGCTCCGACAGGCGGAACATGCCGTAGATTGTCCCGCGCTTGTCGCTCCCTGCGATGACCAGCGCCTCCCTCACAGGCGACATGCCGTCAAAAGGCGCGCTCACAATCTGTATCTGATAGACCTCCCGCTTTCCCTGAATCCGTGTGCTGCTCCATCTCCCCGACGCCTCGAGCGCGTCCAGAAACGGACTGTTCCCCAGCGTGGCAAAGATGACAACCCTGTCACAGTTACATTGCTCCGGCGCTGCCAGAATCTCTGGTGCAACACCTGTCACAAGCCCGACATCGCACGCCACACGCGCGCCAATCCGCTTTACGCCCTCAAGCGCCTCATTTTCAATATACAGCGGTGCCAGATTATTATTCTCATATATCGCAAATGTCTTCATTTGATTTTATCTCACTTTCTGTTGTCCATACCAGATTTGCATGCTGTGTCTGAATGGCTCCGGAGTCTTCCCTCCACCTGCCGCATCTGCTCCGGCAAGTCCAGCTCTTCCAGCACATCCAGCATCGGTTCCCCGTCCACATCAAAATGCACCCGCCGCGCAAAGGAAGAGCGCGGCGCTTCCACGCCTGGTCTGGCATGATAAAAATTCCACACGATTCCGTTCTCATCTGTCAGATAGGCATTATGCCCTGTTCCGTACTGCCCTTCCTCACTCCGGGAAGACAGCAGCGGATAGTTGCCCTTTTTCCAATTTTGGGGATTGAGGATATCGCTTCCCATCACGGGCTTTAACATGCCGACTGCGTATGTGGCGTCCACGGCTGCGCCCGAGTACGTCACCATCAGCTGTCCATTGTGCTGTAGCGCATACGGTCCCTCCACCACAAACGTGTGGTTGTTCTCCCAGCCGTATTCCGGCTTTGCGATGCATACCGGGTCGCTGGTCAGCCTCCACGGCTCGCTCTCGTCAATCCGCGCCAGATACAGCCACGCTCCCTGGTCGACCGGCAAAAACTGCCTCTGTGACCACATGACATAAGTCTCCTTTTGATAGGCAAACACCGTCATATCCAGCGAGATGACTTTCCCCGCCTCGCAGAGCGGCGTCCCATCCTTTTTAACGACCAGCTGCGGCGCAGACCAGTCCGCACGGCACATCGGGTCGCCCCCGTCCCTCAATTTCATCACACGGGACTCCTCCCAGTAAAATTCGCCGGAAGTCGCCGCGTGAAACACATAAAGGCTCCCGCCGATTTCATGAAATTCCGGTGCCCACAACAGCCCGCCGATTCCCGGATAGGTCACAGAATCCAGAATCAGCACTTCCTCGGCCTCCATAATTCCCTCCAGCGTATCCGAACAGCGGATATACAGTGTGCGATTGCCGTCCGCATCGTTTGTCGCGATATAGTAATACTTTCCATTCCAGTACATGCAGCACGGGTCTGCGCGATTTTCTGCAAAGGGGGCCGCGAAGTGCTCCTGGTGCACTCGTCCCCGATACAGCGTGCAGCTTCCATCCTCCGCCGTCTCCGGCCTGTCCAGGTTCCAGTCGACTTTCCGGTTCACCACAGTGCCGTCGCTGTATGACGCGACTGCCCCCGCCTGTAACAATTCTTCTTTGACAGAAAATACGCCCTGATGCGGGAGCGCTATCTCTTTGCAGACAGGCGTCGTCAGCTTACTGATAAGATATGCTCCTTTCGCATCCGGTATTTCTATTGTATTGCCTGCATTGCCCGGGTTGATTCCTTCGATCTGTTCAAGCTGCCATCGGTCCGCTTCCCCAAACTCTGCTTTCTTAATTTGCGGCCGCTCTGCCGCTGCCACGGATTCCGGTAGGATTCCGCCCACGCCGGACAGGTTCCCCTTCCCTTCCTTCCAGATGCCGTCCTCTCCCAGCCAGCAAATGCGGTATGTTTTCTCCGCCTCATCCCATGCACACCGGACTTCGCTGACATATCCGCTCTCCTGAACCTTCCAGAGTCCGACTTCCTCATAGTGCACCAAATCCTCGCTCCGGAACATCAATATGCTTCCCTCGCTGTCTGAATCCCTCTCCCCATCTGCCTCTGTCCGCACGGCTGCGACGCCATACGCGCCGTCCCCCGTGTGGAATATCCATGGATTTTTCAGGCTTTTGGCACAGAGCACGCCGCTCTGGCCGTCCTGCGTCGCCTTAGCGTACAAAATCCCTTCGTTGTGGTGAAAAGGCACATACTGTCCCGTCTCTGACTTCCACGCCAGATGCATGCTGTACGCCAGGCGGTTTGCGTAGATTATATCCTCTTTTGGCTCTCGTGTGTAACATAATACTTCCATCGTGTCATTTCCTTTCGATTTATCATTTTCATTTTTCTTTTTGCTTAGTAAGGAACTGTAGAAAAATAAGTGACACATCTTGACTTGTCTATTTCTCCGATAGCACAGCACAAAAAGCCTCGCCGTAGCCCACTACGCCTACGTTTTTTGTACTGCACTCTCGAAGAAATATCCTGCGCAATCTGTATCATTTATTTTCCTACAGTTCCTAACTGTTAAGAAAGAAGATTTAGACAAGTCAGATGTAAAGATTAATTCTTTAACAGTTCCTTATTTTCTTTTCCTGAGGAACGCTATCCCTGCTGCCGCACAGACGACCACGGCAGCTACAATGACAACCAGCGCCCTGTCGCTTTTTCCAGTCTCCGGTCTGTCCGCGGCGCGCTCCGAACCATCTGCCGCATTTTCCTGCATACTCTGCTGCGGCTGCGCCGTCTCAGCCTCCTCCGTCAGCGCTTCCCCCTCGCCGTCGTCCCCGCAAACGACAGAGATATCATCGACATAGAAATCCGCTGCCCCGTCCGTCTCGAGATAGATATACGCCGCTCTGACGTCCTCCGGTATCGTGCACCTGGCTGAAAGCGCTGTCCACTCCTCTGCGGAATCTGTCTCCACAAGCACTGCGTCACTCCCTGTGTCCAGTCCCATGCGTATCACCTTGTCCTCCGTCATGACATGCATCGTGACGGTGATCGTCTTTCCTGCATAGCGTGACACGTCAAACTTCATGCCCGCATCCTGCTCCTTGCGCGACACCTGGAGCGCAAAACCGATTGCCGCGCCTTCCGTGTGATTCGTCTTCTGCGCGAGCTTGAGCACTGCCTGATGCCCCGTTCCGCGCCCGAGAATACCGGCCTCCCTAAGCTCAACATTCTTCACTGCTCCATCCTCCACATACGGCTCAAAGTTGATCAGCAGATCCCCCGCCTCCTGCAGCGTCTCCGCAACCGTCATGTCAAAGGCCTCGCCCTTTGCCGCCAGCACTACCGCGTCAAAAGCGGGTTTTTTGTCCAGATTTCCATAAAATAAGAGCGGGTTTGCATCCACGCGCCACGATGCGTCGTCCGTCAGCCCCCATACGGTCACGGACGTAAGCTTCGCGCCGCCCTCCACCGCCTCGATCAGCCCCGCGAAAAATTCATGGTAAAATTCCGCCTGGTAATACCACGCCGTCTCGTCGGTCCTGCTGCATCCCACATCAAGCTCTGTGATGTGAACCTCATCCACCGCAGCACTGTATTTTTCCAGCGCGCGCATATACTGGTCAATGTCCTGCGCGTCCGTCAGATGTCCCTGCATGCCGATGCCGTCGAGAAGCCCGTCCCCGTAAATCGTGCCGTCCCCGTCGGGTGCAATGACTTCGCTGTTCACCTTCGCATGGTTCTCATTCCACGGGTCCTGTGTCAGAAATTTCACAATCTTGTCACTTCTGTCCTCGAACCATTCATTGTAGTCATTGTAAAAAAGCTTTGGCATAATCTCCGATAAATCGTCCGTCCCTGCGTCCAGCCCGTAGAGCGCCGCGTACTGTCTGGCGTAGACTGTCTCCGCCTCCCGCGCGTACAAAAAAGCATAATAGAGATAGTCTGGCCCGATAATCTTATACCAGTAACTCCTGCGCAGACCGTCCTCATTGTTCTCGTCCGCCGCCTCGTTCACCACGTCCCACGCGTAGATATTTCTGGCATACCCGTTTTGGTATGTGTACTCCATCACGCCGTAGATGTATGTCTTTAGCCGCTCAAGCAGCGTCTCCCTGTCCACTAGGCAATCCTCGTCCAGCTCCGCGGAGTCCGAGTTCGTCAGCTCCCCGTCCGCGTACGCCTGAAAATCCTTTGCAAAAATTGCCGGGTTGACCTGGCTGTGCCAGAGCAGTGTGTGCCCGCGCACGCCCATGTCATGCCGCACTGCCCAGTCAAGCATCTCCTTCGCCGCCGGATTAAATCCAACGAGCGACTCAGATTCCGGGTCAAAATTATAAGCCGGCTTCATCTCGTTTCCACAGGTAATACTGTTAAAAACAGTTCCAATCAGCTCCTCTTTTGCCGGATTTCCGATTTCCTTGTTCCTGTCATTCCAGTGGCTGATCGCCTCACACGCCACCCCAAACCGGAAGTAATCCCGGTACAGCTCATCCAGGCGTTCATATTCGCTGACATCCGCGTATTCCGTCTCCTGCGCCGCCTCAACCATACGTATCCCCTCTCCTGACTCAATCCCCGATACCATTATCACGGCTGCTGCAAGCACAGCCCCCAGCCGCCCACGGACGGGACTTTTTCTGTAAAACATTCCTCTCTCCTCCTCGCCTCGCTCTGACACAGCAAATCAGCGCAGACAACACCTCCACCATATAAAACAGCACCTGATGCATCGACTTTGTTTGCCATACATCAGGTGCTGTACTGACTGCCGCATCAGTATAAATGATCCTTTTATCCTGTTACAGTTCTTTAATATCAATCAGACGCCGCACGAATCCAATGAAATCTGAAAGTGGCACACTTCCTTCTTCGTCAGCTCCCTGCTCCGCGCATCCGGCTGCGATCCGCCCACATAAATATGATACGTTCCCGGACAGAGCACATGCTTCCCGTTTTTGTCATAGAGCATAAATGCCTCCCTCGGCAGCACTGCCTCAATCTCTTTCGTCTCCCCCGCCTTCAACGGTACTTTCACAATCTTCTTTAACTGCGGATTCGGCGCATCCTCCCGCTCAAGTCCGACATAGACCTGCACCGTCTCCGTCCCGTCCATCGCACCGGTATTTGTGACTTCCGCCTGCAGGACAACACCCTTCTCCCCACAGATATCGTCCGACACCAGCGCCGCATTCCCGTATGTATAATCCGTGTACGACAGTCCAAAGCCAAACGGATACAGCGCCTTCTGCTTCATATAGCGGTAGGTTCTGCCCTTCATGGAATAGTCCTCAAACGGCGGCAGCTCCTCCGTTGTGCGGTAAAAGGTCACCGGAAGCCTGCCCTCCGGGTTTGCCTCCCCAAATAAAATCTTTGCGATTGCCGCGCCGCCCTGTGCGCCCGGATACCAGCCCTGCAGAATTGCGTCGAGGTGCTCATCCTCCCACGTCACCGCCATCGCGCTCCCTGTCAGAAGCACTAGGATTACCGGTTTACCGCTCTCCTTCGCAATCTTTAAGATATCCTGCTGCAGACCCGGCAGATTTAAGTTGGGCTTGTCGCCGCTTCCGTACTCGTTGCCGGTATCGCCTTCCTCGCCCTCCAGTGAGGCGTCCAGTCCCATCACTGCGACGATGACATCGCTTGCCCTGCAGACGCCGCGCACCTCGGAGGCGCGGTCATTCTCCTGCGCAAGCCCGCTCGTCCTGTCCTTGTACAGATGGCAGCCCTCGGAGTAGAGCACGCGTATTTCGTCGCCCACATAGTCCTGAATTCCTTCCAGCACCGTCACATAGCGCGACGCCGTCCCCTCGTAGTTGCCGACCAGCGCCCTGCGGTTATCCGCGTTCGGGCCGATCACGCCGATCGTATGGATTTTATCCTTTTTTAACGGCAGGATATTATTCTCGTTTTTGAGCAGGACGACACAGCGCTGTGCCACCTGCTGATTCAGGCTGCGCATCCCGGGGGAATCCACGACGGTGTAGGGGATATTGTCATAGGGATTTTCCCCCTTCTCGTCAAACACGCCCAGCTTCATGCGCGAGGTAAACAGGTTCACCACCGCCTCGTCCAGCCGCTTTTCGTCCACCAGCCCTTCTTCCACCGCCTGTTTCAGATACAGAAACAGCGAGCCGCAGTTTAAGTCACACCCATTGTTCATGGCGAGCGCCGCAGACTCCACAGGCGTCGCCGTCACAAAGTGGTGCTCATGAAAATCTTTAATCGCCCAGCAGTCCGAGGTCACATGCCCCTCAAACCCCCACTCCTGCCGCAGAATCTCCTGTAAAAGGCGGCCGCTCCCGCAGCAGGGTTCGCCGTTTGTGCGGTTGTACGCGCCCATCACAGTCTCCACCCCGGCCTCCTGCACGCACGCCTGAAACGCCGGCAGATACGTCTCCCGCAAATCCTGTTCATTCACCTGCGCGTCAAAGCTGTGACGCACGTCCTCCGGGCCGCTGTGCACCGCAAAATGCTTTGCGCACGCTGCCGTCTTTAAGTACTTCTCGTCATGCCCCTGCAGTCCCATAATATAGCGCACGCCGAGCCTGGCCGTGAGATACGGGTCCTCGCCGAAGGTCTCATGCCCCCGCCCCCATCTCGGATCGCGGAAGATATTGACATTGGGTGCCCAGAACGTAAGTCCCTTGTAAATATCCCCGTCGTCACCCTCCTGCTGCATCGCAAACTTTGCCCGCGCCTCCGTGGAGACCGCATCGCCCACCTGCTCCATCAAATCCTCGTCAAATGCCGCTGCCATGCCGACCGCCTGCGGAAATACCGTCGCCGTGCCCGCGCGCGCCACGCCGTGCAGCGCCTCGTTCCACCAGTTGTATGCCTTGATGCCAAGCCGACCGATTGCCGGGGACTGGTGCACCGTCTGCATCACCTTCTCCTCCAGCGTCATCTGCGCGACCAGCTCCTGCGCACGCCTGCGGTACTCCGCTGTCTTTTCCTTATTTCGAACCAATTCCATCCTGTGTGCCTCCTCACTGTTTCCGGCCTTAAATGCCCTTGCCTGTCTGCTTCTTCTGTCACAGATTACAGGCTTGTTCTTTTTAGCATACAATCTTTCCCCCGCAAATACTTCCTACCATTTGCGCAAAGATACCCATATTTTGCGTTCCTGATGCTGTCAGCTGACCATTATGGACGAAACGCCAAATTTCCATTGTTTCATGCAATATCATTTCAGAAACTGCCAGCTCTTTATCTCATATCCCCCGCCGTCAAATATCAGATACAAATCGTGAATCCCGCAAACCGCTGCCAGAAGCTGCGCTTCGCGCCGTTCGAACTTCTGTTTTTCTGCCAGATTATCCACCGAAAGGCTCGCCAGAAGTTCCCCGTCCAGGCTGTCAGCGCGCACCTGTACCGCACCGCCTGCCATGCTATCTTTCGCGCACCGCAGCGATACCGCAAACCGCTTTGGCGATTCCTCTGCAAAATCCACTCCCGCCACCTTGACAAAATCGCCGCTGTCAATGTCTGTCAGCACCATGTCTGCACCGCCTGCATCCCACTGCCCGCTCTTGTCCGCCACAGCAGTGTCCACGCCTGCCATCACGGCAAAACTGACCGCCGGATTCTCCTCACAGGCGTCCACGCACCGAATCTGCTTTCTGCCGCGCAGGGTCTGCCGAATCTCGCCAATCGTGCCGTCCTCCTGCATCGCAAACGCTTCAATGTGGGTACAGCGGTATCCCTTCTCCACGCCCATCGCCCTCTCGAGAATCCGCGTGTGGTAAGCGATATACCACTGATTCTGAAAACAGAAAACGCAGTGATGGTTATTGCTTTCCAGCCCGAAGAAGCGCACCGGGTTTCTCAGAATGGTCTCCTGATACATGAACGGCCCCGTCGGCGCATCGCTGACCATGCAGGCGATCTCCCCGTCGTGGAATCCGTACTGCTCTGTCCCCGCCGCGTCAACCTGCCAGTTCGTACAGTATGTATAGTAATACTTCCCGCCCATTTTGTGAATGCCAGAATCCTCAAAAAGATACGGCACATCCATCGCCTGCGGCTCCCCCACAATGCTCACCATGTCCGCGCCGAGCTCCACCACTCTCGCTGTTCCCGGCGCGGCGGCCTTCCCCTCGGGCACACCGCCGCCAAAGTACAGCCAGGCTCTCCCGTCATCGTCTGTCAGCACTGCCGGGTCAAACAGCCAGAGCACATCGGCACAGTTAGGCGTCTCTCTGGTGACCAGCCCCTTCCCCAGCGGATCGCGGAACGGCCCTGTGGGACTGTCTGCCTGCAGCACGCCAATTCCGCCGCCTCCGTCCGCAAAATACAAAAAGAACTGATCCTTCCCGTCAATCTCCTTCCACGCCGCAGCAGGCGCCCATGAATTGTGTGCCCATTTTGCAATTCCGTCCCCGGAAGCCGCATTGATGGAGCCGTGGTCGGTAAAATTTACCATATCGTCTGTCGAGATGACATTGATCTGGTGAATTTTGCTGTATGTATTCTCCCTGACACTCCCGGCCGCATCATACTCAAATGTATCCGCAGTCATGTAGATGTACACCCTGTCCTTGTAAACCATGGCATACGGGTCTGCGCCAAAACGCTGGGTCATCAGCGGATTGGTATCCTCCATCCCCTTATAGCCTTTGGTTATTGTGATTTCTCCTGGTTCCATATGTTTCCTCCCCTGTTCTATCCAAAGACAGCCCTCTCATAGTCATACCCGCGGTCAGACTGTCCCCCGCACGCTTTCACTTCAAAATAAACGACCGCGTTTCTCTTCAAAGACAATGCAGCCCTGATGCAGTTGTCCTCCATTTTCAGCCGGCTTGTCTGTACAAAGGGCCTGGCCGCCTGACGCAAACGTTTTTTCTGCTCTTCCGTCGGGTATGCCTGCTCTCCCAAGTCATGCCAGACCTTCAGCGGATTGCACGTCTCCTCGTCCACCGTCTCCGTCAGAAGACTGTAACCGGCTCTGTCCGCCGGCAGGGAAATCGCAATCCTTCTCTCTGTCTCTGCGTCCTTCTCCACCGGATTCCAGCCTATCCCCTGATAACCGCCATCCTGTCTTCTCATTACTACCACATTTTCATCTTTGTAAACACACTGTCCCTTACCGCTCTGCAGCCTTTTGTAAAACACAAACGTCCAGAAGGTCGGTTTCGGAATGCACCCGTTCGCCACCAGCCCAAAGCCTCCGTGAAAGGGAGTAAACGGCACGCCCTCCTCCTCGAACACATCCCCAAAAGTCCAGTACGAATACGCTTCACTCACATCGCCCAGCCGTGACAGCTGATGCGCGATACACGCCGCATTCTGGTTTGTGTCGTGAATTACACTTTTAGAGGAGTAGGAGGTGTTAAACTCGGTAATGTAAATCGGCAGCCCCTTGTACTCCGCAAAGGAGTCAACAATGTCCCGCGAGGTTTTCAGATTGGCAAATCCGTCCTCCGGATTCATCAGGGTCACATAGTCATAATGTCCCTCTTTCCTCGGCTGTTCGATTGTATAGTGATGTCTGGTCACAAAATCCACCGCAAGTTTCTGTTCCCTGCAGTACTCCATGAAAGCCCGGATCCACACCTCGTCGGTTCCGCCGCACACTGCCGGACCGCCCACGCGAAATCTGCCGTCGACCGCCTTGACCGCATGAAAGGTCTCGCGGAAGAGTTTCAGATACTCCTGCATGTCCGCGTTCTCCCAAAATCCGCACAGATTCGGCTCATTCCACACCTCAACCGGCCATGTCACGACCTCGTCCTCCCCGTAGCGCTCCATCAGATGGCGCAGCGTGCTTTGTACGAGCTGACACCATGCCCCATAATCCCTGGGCGGTGTCGTGTTCCCCTTCCAGTAAAAAATGGTCTGCGTGCCGCGCGCAAGCTTCTCCGGCATAAATCCCAGCTCCAGAAACGGCCGCAGTCCCACACTCCTGTAAAAATCCATCACCCTGTCCAGATAAGTGTAATTGTACTCTGCCTTTCTTACGCCGTTCTCCTCATACTCCTGATAAATCGCCATATCGTCGCAGAACAGCCCATGCCCCCTGATGTGTGCAAATCCGATCTCCTCCTGCACCAGTTTCAGCTGCTCCTGGTACTCCTGCGCCAGCGCAAGTCCCATGCGCCCCGTCCCGATGCAAAAGCCGACGTTATTGTGAAAAAACGCTTCCGCATCCCTGTCCACCACAATTCTTTTTTCCTCTGGCATAATCTCCTCCATATCACATCTGCATGCCCCGCGGCCAGCCGAAGGCACTTGTATTAAAATAGATACAATGATTATATTTTGAGACCGCGCCAGATACAATGACCTATACTCACAACTTTTTGATATATCCTCCGATGTGTTGTCATCACCGCTTTTTTTACAGCAGACAGGGGAATGACTTTTTTCCTGCTTGCGCGCCACGTTAAAGGCTTATTTCCCCCTGCGTGGAACGGTGCACAAAAAATGACACAGCCGAAAGTGACTGTGTCATCCCTGTGCCCTGTACTACATATCCTCGATCATGCATTGATGCTCTTTCTTACCAGTGTCACAGCTGAGTCCGACGGCAAGGATACATTCCATGATTACTGTCCCATAAATTGTGCTATCACTTTTTATCCCCTGCTGTTGTTACACATGAAAATACCTGTACGTTATCTTCCATATGCCCTGTAATACTGCTGTTAATAATTTCATGAACTGTCACAAATTTAACCCCCTCCGCTGTCACAGACCTGTTCATTTTC
>CAMWXE010000045.1 GCA_947178145.1 uncultured Lachnospiraceae bacterium
TCTCGAAGAAATATCCTGCGCAATCTGCATCAGTTATTTTTCTACAGTTCCTTATAGAAAAAAGAGTTGATATTTGGAGGCATCAATGGCTGGAATTTTTCATGAAATCAACCAAATCTGATTTTTCAATCTGACATCTCTCTGCAATCTTTCTGGCAGGAAGCCAGTCTTCATGAATCATATCTGCAGTGAATCTGGATAACAGGAAACAGTTTAAGGCACTGTCAGATGATTTTGATATAAGAGGAAACATTGTTTATACACTGAGACAGGAGGGACAAGAGGAGAACGATGGAAACTGAAATTGCATTATCATTCGCAAAATTACATATATCTGCCTGCCATATAGGGGAGGATATTCTGATTACGGTTCAAGGGGGAGAAAGGCCCCATATAGGAACGGCGGTGCTGGCAGTTCCCCGTCTTTCACTGACTGGGGACGAATCCACCAGCACAACGTCTTCTGTGTTGAACGTCACCGGGCATAAGGATGAGGTCATATGCCGCATGTTGGCGGAGAAGGCAGCCAAAAAGTATGGTGTGACGGTTGTATGTACTGGCGGTTTTCATGTGGATCACATGAGCGCTGCCCAGATAGAGGAAGTGACTGCTGCGATTCAGAATTTTGCTTTCTGACGGCAGCAATAAATGTCAAATGGTAAATAATATTACTTTTAGAAATCAATAATTTGCATAAAAGAGAACCATGAAACCTGCTATTATTTCTGCAGTAGCCCACTACGGCGCCTTCTTCCGCCTGGCCTATGGAAATTTATCGCGGCGTCATCTGCACAAGTTATTTTGCGACTATTCCTGACAGTTCCTAATTGTAAGCTGCATATAAGATATCTGCTGCGGATGGCAATTCGCATAATAAAATATTCCAGAATGATAATATGGAGGAGAAAAATATGTGGAAAAAAGTTACAGCAGTTGTTACGGCAGTGCTGATGAGCAGTGTGCTGGCAGGCTGCGGCGCGTCATCAGCTGACAATGCGTCAACTGACAATGCCGGAACAACGGAGAGCGAAGAATTGCAGACAGAAACAGAGACACAAAAACAAGCAGAACGCATTGCGGAAGAGGAAACAGATACTGCTGGGAGTATTGTGACAAATCTGGAGAAATTGGACATGGCAAAATGGATGTACAATTCCGACGATAATGTCTATTATCAGGTTGGTATATCTTACTGCGAGACTCCAGCGGATGCTTCCTATGAAACGCTGGCCGTTTTTGTGCCGGGAGATTACATGTCGGGAACCGACAACGGAGACGGAACGTATACCTGTGAGATAAATTCAGATGTATCGGTGAATGGCTATACGGCCGAAACGGCTCCGATCGTCATGCCGATTGACACGCCGGGATATTCGGCTCAGGCAGCACTGACAGGCTACACGAGCCTGACAGAGTATATGGAAGCAGGCATGGTGTATGTTCATGCCGGGTGCCGCGGAAGAGATTCCGGTGCGCCGGCCGGTGTCACGGACATCAAGGCGGCAATCCGCTATGTGCGGTATACAGATGATATTGTGCCCGGAGATGCGGATAGAATATTCGTATTCGGCATGAGCGGCGGCGGTGCGCAGTCTGCACTGGTTGGCGCCACGGGAGACAGCGGACTGTATGCTCCTTATCTGGAACAAATTGGTGCAGTACAGGGAGTCAGTGATGCCGTTTACGGTTCAATGGACTGGTGTCCGATTACGAACCTGGAAAGTGCAGATCTGGCGTATGAGTGGATGATGGGCGTGACAAGAAGGGACCTTTCTGATGAGGAACAGGCGATTTCTGATGCAATGGCGGCTTCCTTTGCGGACTATATCAATCAGGCGGGGATAAGAGACGAAAACGGTAACATTCTGACACTTGAAGAGTCGGCGGACGGCATCTTTCAGGCAGGGAGCTATTATGATTATATTGTGGGGGTTATTGAAGTGTCTTTGAACAATTTCCTTTCCGATACAGAATTTCCTTATGATGCGTCTGCTTCCGGCGGAAAGGACGGAGGCCCCGGTGGAAGGGGCGGATTTGGCGATTTTGGAGAGCGCGGTGATTTTGCAGGACCGGGCGGAGAAGGCGGATTTGGCGGCAGAGGAGAAGGCGGCGAGAGATTTAAGGAAATGGACAAAGAAGGCGGATTTGGCGGACCGGATGGGAACGGCGGAGAGGAAGCTTCCTATGAAGAGATGGACAATATATTCCGCCTGGAGACTTCGAACGGCATTACAATTTCCGGGACTTATGAGACGGCTGGCGACTATATTGATGCGCTCAACGCAGACAGTACATGGGTCACTTATGATGCCGCATCAAATACAGCTTCAATTACGAGTGTCAGCGATTTTGTAAAAGCGTTTAAAGGCGTATCGAAGAATCTTGGCGCATTTGACCAGCTTGACGCAGGACAGGGAGAGAATGAACTGTTTGGATACGGGGATGGAGACGGAGCCCACTTTGATGCAGTGCTTGCGGAGATATTGAAGGAACTCGAAAGCAGTTATGCATCGGATTATGAAGCAGACCTTCAAAAAACAGATACTTTTGGAAACACCCCGGCGCAGAGATTAAATATGTATTCGCCGCTTTATTATCTGCTGGAATCCGGGGAGGGATATCGAACAAGCACACCTGCAAAGCATTGGAGAATCCGCACCGGAATTGCGCAGAGCGATACTGCACTGACAACAGAAGTGAACCTCGCACTTGCGCTGCAGAACTATGACGGCGTGGAGTCAGTTGATTTTGCGACTGTATGGGGCCAGCAGCATGTCAAGGCAGAGCGAACGGGAGACAGTACAACAAATTTCATTGCATGGGTAAATGAGTGCATGAAGTAATTCGGTGATGTGCCGGCCGGAATTATAAAAAGCAAAAAATCACGCGTATTTTGATTCAAAATAAGCGTGATTTTTTTGCACATTCTTTTATTGCAGCGGTGATCCTCAAAGCATACTCTTCTGAAAATATTTTGTCATACTTTCATAGAATAACACTGCGGCGCCGTTCTGATTGTTTAAGTTATGGTATGCGTAAATCGGAAAGAAACAATCCGGGTCGGAAACAGGGATTGTCCGTGTATGCGCATACACATGATGCTTGAGATGGTGCGGAATTATCATAATGCCGTGTCCGAGCTCTACCTGCAAAAGCGCATGGTCCTCCGTTGAGGATGCGATATTGGTAAGCCCGTAACATTTGCGCTTGGCCATAAGGGACAACTGGACATAGGGATCGGCCGGATTGTCCGCGCAGGGAATAATCAGAATCTCGTTGCTCAGATCAGAGAGGCTGACCTGGGCTTTTTCACCAAAGTGATGCTGCGGCGGAATCGCCAGCAGCGCGGACTGCGTGGCAACAAGCATCGCATCAATGTCTTCAGGCTTGGTTTTCGTAAAATCGCTGGGAGATATCATAATATCTGCACTGTAGATCAGGTCAATCGCAGAGCGCTGCACCGTTGGCATGATTTCCATGCAGATATTTTTATATTGATCCTGAAAATCGCGCAGAAACTGCAGAATGCCGGTGTTCAGTGTCTGCGGAGCGGCAAGGATTTTTACCCTGCCGTTTGTAGTGATTGATTTCAGGTTGACAAACGATTCGATATCCATCGATTTCTTCAACAGGCGCGGAATCTGCGACTGAAAAAATTTACCCTCACTTGTCAGGGTTACAGTTCTTGTGTTCCGTGAAAACAGACAGACACCTAATTCGTCTTCCATGCTCCTGATATGGCGGCTCAAAGTGGACTGTGAAATAAAAAGTTTCTGGGCGGTTTCGCTGTAGTTGAGTGTTGTTGAGAGGATATAAAATTCATTTAACTGTTCTGAGGTCATTTTCGATTGCTCCTGTGTTTTAAAAATCCATTGATAAAGGGAATGACTGCGGGATTCGTGGTCTTGGTGTCGTACAGCATATAAAGATACGTGTCATAGCCGCTGTCTAGAATGGGAAGCAGCACGGTATTCGGCGTGTTTTCCTCGCGCCAGTTCCACAGACGGATTCCTTTTCCGATCGGGACGAGCAGATCGAAAAAGAAGGGCGAGCTCGATTCGTCATAAATCTGATAATCAATCCCGGACTGATTTAACATGGAAATCTGCAGGTCATGGGTCCACGAATCGCACATATTTGGATAAAGGATGAATGTCTCCTCTGCAAGATCTGCGAAATGAACCTTTTTCTCGTCCGCCAGCGCATGGTCTAACGGGAGGTATACATACATGTTGGGAAAATAGGACAGCGGAATTCGGCCTGAGATGTCCTCAAAATCATGTTCCCTGCATACGACAAAGGAGATATCAACTTTTCCCGTTTTCAGACCACCCCGTATCAGACAGGTGTTTTCATCATAAATATTGAGAAGCAGCTGTGGATGCTTCCGGCAGAAAATATCCAGATACGGTCCCATCTCCGAAGCAATCAGATGGGCACAGAACTGCAGATTCAGAATTTGAAAAGTATGGTTTTTCAAATTGTTGAGTGAGTCTGTCAGGTGTGTATAGGATTTGAGAAATGCATCAATATTCGGAAGCAGGGAATTTCCGGTTTCCGTCAGCGCAATGCCGTTTTTTACGCGGCTGAACAGTTTGGCGTTGAGCGAGTCCTCAAGACTGTGCATGCGAATGGATAGTACATTGGGCGCAATCCCCAGCCTTTCGGCCGCTTTCTTTAAAGATTTTTCTTCTGCTACAATTGCAAATTCCTGCAATCTGTCTAAATCCATATCAGTGTTACCTCCATTTTTTCTGTATATGCAAAATAAAGATATTTTTTATTATACGGAAATGTGACTGGAAAATCAATATTTTGCATAAAAGAGAAGCAAACAATCTGATATTATAATCTCATCACATAAACAGGCTCTTCTGAGGACCGAAGAACCTGAGGACAAATGACAAAAAAATGATGAAGGAGGTTTTCTTATGGAAAACAAAGGAAAAGTCCCTGTGGTGAACAAAGTGACATATGCGCTTGGTACAGGTGCCGGCAATATTTATAATCAGATTGCCGCGGCATTCCTGCTTCAGTACTACACTGATACGGCGTTAATTGGTGCAGGCGCAATTGCCACGATGTTCCTGGTATGCCGGGTATTTGACGGTGTCAGCGACTTCGTGATGGGCGGTATCATCGACAAGACGCACTCAAAGATCGGAAAAGCAAGACCATGGCTTTTGCTGTCAGCCCCGTTGATGCTGATCGGTATGTTTTTGCTGATGAATGTGCCGCTGGGAGCAAGCGACAGCGGAAAATTGGTCTATGCATATGTGACGTACATATTCATGAATTGTATTATTTATACCATTTATGGAATTGCAAACACAGCAATGCTTCCATTGATGACGGACAATCCGAAAGAGCACACTATGCTGGCGACCTTCCAGTCCCTTGGAAATAACATCATTGGGTTAATAGCAGGTTCTGCAATCACACCGCTTGTCATGGCCACAGGATGGCGGGTTTCCAGTATTGTACTTGGCGTGATTGCGATGGCTCTGATTCTGCTCTCAGCTCTGGTCAACAAAGAAGTCGGAGCAAGAAATGATGCGGGCGGCGCACCGGTCAGAGAGAGTGCTCCGATGGGAGAGCAGCTTAAGGGCGTGCTGAAAAATAAATATTTCTACATCCTGGTTCTGATCGGTGTATTTCCACTGTTGATGAATGCGAACACAGTAGGAGCGCAGATTTACTATTGCAATATCGTAATCGGAAATCCTGGATTTATGTCGACATTGATGTTTGTAAGTCAGTTCCCGGGAATTATCATTATGTTTTTGATGCCTTATGTTGCAAATAAGTATTCAAAACAGGCATTTTTGATTCTTGGTTCCGCACTGCTGTTAGTCGGATTTGCGATTACAGGATTTGCCGGTTCCAATACATCAATTCTGATTCTCGGTACAGTGATCCGTGCACTTGGTGCAGGTCCGCTGATTGGTGGTGTGTTTGCAATGATTCCGGACGTTGTGGACTATGGGGAGTGGAAATTTGGAACTCGATCAGAGGGTTTGGTCTCTTCGGCACAGTCAATCGGATCGAAAGTTGGTATTGGCTTTGGTTCGGCCCTCACTGGATGGATACTGGCAGCCGTTCATTATAATCCGACAGAGCCGCCTACAGAGGCAGTGATCAGTGCAGTCAAATTTGATTTTACATGGCTCGGGGTTATTATCAGTGCGGTGATTCTGGTCATTGTTCTGTTCATGAACGTTGAAAAATACGCGCCGGAGTATCGGAAACTTCACGGGGAAGAGCGTCCGCCAATGAAGTAGGCATCAGAGTTTTACAGAGGAATGCTGGGATAGCGAAAACATCAGTTATCCCGGCATTTCTAGAATAAGTGAATAGAATGAGCAAATAAAAAGGAATCTGAATGAAGGAGAAGAAAAATGGGAAAAGAATTTGGTTTAGATGATTTTGCAAATCTGAATGGATCTTTAAGTTTTGAGCAGAAGGCAGGCGGGCCGCCTTCGATGGAGATGAAAATGGCAGATATCAGCTGGGTAAAAAATAAGAAGCTGGACATTCCCTATGCGCAGGAGTCCAAAAACCAGGTGATGGATCTCTATTATCCGCAGGAAGGGGAAGGACCTTTTGCGGTCCTGCTGCATATCCATGGAGGCGGTTTTGGCATGGGAGACAAACGCGACGACCACATGGATACGTATCTGAAGTTTCTGGAAAAGGGAATTGCAGTGGGCTCCATCGAATACAGACTGAGCGGTGAGGCAATCTTCCCGGCAGCAGTGCTGGACTGCAGGGAAGCGGTACGTTTTCTGAGAAAACATGCTGCCGAGTACAATGTATTCCCTGACAAGATCGCTGTGATCGGCGGGTCTGCAGGCGGAAATCTGTCTGCAATGCTTGGAATGAATATCCCGAATGGAAGATTTCCGGGGGAGGAAGGGAAAACCTTTGACACGGACTGCAGTGTGTTATTTGCAATTGACCAGTTTGGCCCAATCGATTTTCGGAATATGGACGCCCAGGCAAGGGCGAACGGTGTGAGCTTTGCGGACCATGATGAAGCTGTTTCCGCCGAGTCAAGTTATATGGGCGGTGCGCTCCCGGAACTCTCTGACGACTGGCTTGCCCAGGCCAATCCAATGACTTATATCAATGAGAACATGGCTCCGCTTTTGGTGGAGCATGGCTGTATGGATCGTCTGGTTCCGTTTATGCAGAGCGTGAACTTTGTCAATGCCATCTATCAGAAGCTGGGGCAGGGAAGGGTAGAATTCGTCCCGCTTCCCAATGCAGACCATGAGGACAGGGAGTACTCCGGCGAATGGAATAGGAATGTCCTGTGGAAATGGATAGAAAAGCAGTTTTCATAATCAAAAAAGACGGAGGAATTTGAAATGTTTGAAATACCAGTTACGAACAAAACAATGGAATTGTCGGAATGCAGGGACCAATGGACTTTGGACGAGAAGTACCACGTGTGGTGTCTGGAAGACATCCTCTACACGGACAAGGCGACGACGCCGAAATTTCAGCGGCTCAGCATTTTTGTGCCGGAGGCATATATGAATGCAGGCGGAGAAATCAATCCGGAAGGGGAGATCAATGGGTACCATGCGGACACAGCGCCGGTCATTTTTGAGAACAATTCGGCGGGGTATATGCAGATGCCGCATGTATGGCTGGATGGTCCCCGGTGCTATGCACATCCTTATCTGGAGCAGGGATATGTCTATGTTACCTGCGGCAACCGGGGGCATGAGTCGAAAGATGCCGCGGGCCGGTTCTGTGGAAAAGCGCCGATCAATCTGGTGGATCTAAAGACCGGCATCCGTTTTATCAGACATAACCGCGCCTCGATACCGGGTGACATGACAAAGCTGATCTCAATCGGATGGAGTGCAGGCGGAGCGATGTCCACACTTCTTGCCGTCACTGGCGACAATGAAAACTTCACACCGTATCTTGAGGCAAACGGCGCATTTATGGACGAGAGCGACACGGTCTATGCCTCGCAGATTTACTGCCCGATCGTGGATCTGGAGCATGCGGATCTTGCATATGAATGGCTGTTTGGTGCAGACAAAGAGAATGAGGCGTCGCCGGCAGGTCCGGCAAGTGTGATGAGTCCATTCCAGGAGGCACTTTCTGACGCACTTGCCAAAGAGTATATCCAATACTTTAACAGCCTGGGCCTGAAACATCCGGAAACAGGGGAAATGCTGGTCATTGGAGAGGACGGAAGAAGCGGGAGCGGAGTGGACTATCTGATGGCAAAACTGAATGAGGCAGCTTCTGTTTATCTGAAAAAGCTCGACCAGGGCAAGCTGCCTGAGAAATACAGTGTGGAAGATTATCTGAACGGCAATTATACCTTTAAAGCACCGGCACCGATGGGAAAAAAGGATGACGATGCGGACATGATGCAGGGACATGCAGGTCCCTGCGTGGCGCTGAACAGGCCTGTTGACAAGCCGCCTTTTGACAAACCGATGGAGCCGCCAACACTTGGCGATATGGTGTCCAGACCGCCGAAGGGTGTGGAGGCGCATCCGTTTGTGCCGCCAATGATGGATGTGTCAGGCAAAAATAAGAGAGCGTGGCTGTCATGGGACGGGGAGAAGGCTGTTATCAGCGATATTGACAGCTATATTTTGAATCACAGGCGCAGAATGAAGCCATGTACTTCTTTTGATGTCTTGGGGATGGACAGCGGCGAAAATAAAGTATTTGGAAACGCAGATATCCCGATGAGACACTTCAATTCTTATATTGCCGGGGCGCTGGAAAAGTTAAAGGAACGTTTCCCGCAGGAGTATGAGACGTATCATGCAGTGTATGCTGAAGCTGTCGGAAATGAGGAGCTTGACAGACAGATTTACCTGATCAATCCGTTTCATTATATTGGCACAGCGGAAAAGAGTACACAGGCACAGTACTATCGGATTCGCGTGGGCGCAAGTGATGCAGATACATCCTTTTCTGTCAGCATGACGCTGGCCTGTCTGCTTGCGGAGGCCGGGAAAGACGTGGATTATCAGCTTGTATGGGAACAGCCGCACAGCGAAGCGGATTATCCGGGCGAGGCGATAGAATGGATAGAAAAAATAGTAAAGAACCTGCAGTGAAAACTGGTATGAAATGATTTGAGGTGAAGGAATATGAACAATAGAACAGATATACGAGATCTTCGGACCGCGATTGAATTTCTCAAAACACAAAAGGGACAATATGTTGAAACAGATGTGGAAGTAAACCCGGAGGCGGAGCTTTCTGGTGTTTACCGGTATGTCGGAGCAGGGGGGACAGTCATGCGCCCGACCACAATCGAAGGTCCGGCAATGATGTTCAATCGTATCAAAGGTTTTGATGATGCGAAAGTCATAATCGGACTGCTGGCAAGCCGCAAGCGTGTGGGAATGCTTTTCGGATGCGAACCGGAACGTCTGGGCTGGCTGCTGCATGACTGCGTGGACAACGCGGTCGCACCGGTTGTGATTGACGGTCCCGCACCCTGCCAGGAGGTTGTCCATCTGGCGACAGACGCCGATTTTGACCTGAATAAACTCGTGCCGGCACCGACCAATACACCGACAGATGCAGGCCCATATATCACGTTAGGGATGTGTTATGCGACGCATCCCGAGACAGGTGAGTCCGATGTGACAATCCATAGAATGTGTATTCAGTCAAAAGATGAACTGTCTATCTTCCTGCAGCCGGGCTCCAGACATATCGGGGCAATGGCGGAAAGGGCTGAGGAATTGGGACAGAATCTGCCAATATCCATCAGTATTGGTGTCGATCCGGCAATCGAGATCACGGCATGTTTCGAGCCGCCGACAACACCGCTTGGCTTTAACGAGCTTTCGATTGCCGGCGCTTTGAGGGAGCATCCGGTGGAACTTGTAAAGTGTAAGACTGTCAATGAAAATGCGATTGCCAACGCGGAATACGTGATAGAGGGTGAGATCATCACCGGGCGCCGTGTCGTCGAGGATCAGAATTCGCATACAGGCTTTGCCATGCCGGAATTTCCAGGATACAGCGGACATGCAAGCAGTGAGACATGGCTGATTAAAGTCCATGCGGTCACACACAGGAAGCATCCAATCATGCAGACCTGTATCGGGCCGAGCGACGAGCATCTGAATATGGCTGGCATACCGACAGAGGCAAGTATTATCGGAATGATTGAGAAAGCGCTGCCCGGAAAGCTGAAAAATGTATATGCACACAGGTCCGGATGCGGCAAGTATATGGCAGTTCTTCAGGTTGCCAAGACAGTACACACAGACGAAGGAAAGCAAAGGCAGGCGGCGCTGCTCGCGTTCTCCGCATTTCCGGAGTTGAAGAATGTGATTCTGGTTGACGATGATGTCGACCCGTTTGACAGTGACGATGTGCTCTGGGCGATGAATACCAGATTTCAGGGAGATAAGGATATTATCACGATTCCGGGAGTCCGCTGCCACCCGCTTGACCCGTCTTCGTCTCCGGAATATGCAGACTCCATCAGTGATGTGGGGATCAGCTGCAAGACAATCTATGACTGTACCGTTCCATTTCATTTAAGAGAGCATTTCAAGAGGGCTGAGTTTCTCGAGGTGGATCCGCATCAGTGGCTGAAAGAATGGTAGGAAGGTTAGGACAATGAAAAAAAGGATGATCGTTGGAATCAGCGGAGCTTCCGGGATACCGATTGCGGTGGAGGTTCTGAGGCAGTTAAAAAATATATCAGATATCGAAACACACCTTGTATATACCAGGAGTGCAGAACGGACAATCCCGCTCGAAACAGAGCTGTCACTCACGCAAATACGTGAGCTTGCAGATATCGTATACGATAACGGCAATATCGGTGCAGGCCCAGCCAGTGGTACATTCCGCACATTAGGAATGGTGGTTGTCCCATGCAGCATGAAGACCCTTGCGGGTATTGTCAGCGGCTACAGCGATAATCTGCTGCTCCGCGCAGCCGATGTCACCCTGAAAGAGCGCCGCAGGCTGGTTCTTGTGACCAGGGAATGTCCGTTTGGAACGCTTCATCTGCGCAATCTGTATGAGGCGAGCCAGCTTGGGGCTGTCATTCTTCCGCCGGTCTTAAGCTATTATAACAACCCGGGTTCCATAGAGGACTGTACAAGGCATATTGCGGGAAAGATTCTTGATCAGTTTGACTTGGAACCAGAGGGTATGAAGCGGTGGGAATAAAGCAAAGGAGTTAGGAATATGGTGGATTTACAGAAACAGCCGTTTTATTTATCTTCCGGACAGATTGCGTGGGTGGAAGACAAATTAAACAGCCTTAGCGCAGAGCAGAAAGTTGGACAACTGTTCTGTGTCATGGGCGGTGATTATGAACTGGAGCAGTTGAAGGCCATGGTCAGCGATGGACGGGTAGGTGGTATCCTGTTCCGTCCTGCCCTGGCAGAGGAGATCCGGTCATGGTATCGGGAATTGGATGCGGCTGCGCCGGTTCCGCTGCTGAAAGCGGCAAATCTTGAGGAAGGAGGGGCAGGTGCGATCAGCGACGGAACACTGTTTGGCTGGCCAATGCTTGCAGCGGCAGCCGATGATGCGGAGCAGACCAGGCATTTTGCCCTGTCCACAGCATCGGAAGGGCGGGAAGTTGGTATTAACTGGACATTCTCTCCGGTGTGCGATTTGGACCTTAATTACAAAAATCCGATCACAAATGTGCGGACATGCGGCAGTGACGTGGAAAAAGTTATCCAGTCAACAGGAATTTTTGCGGATACGATGCAGAAAAACGGAATAGCTGCCTGTGCAAAACATTTTCCGGGAGATGGCGTGGATTACCGGGATCAGCATTTACACCCGACTTATAATTCCCTGAGTGCAGAGGAATGGTATGCGACTTATGGACGCGTTTACCAGAGACTCATTCAAAATGATCTGTTGAGCATTATGGCAGGACATATTGTTCAGCCGAACGTGTCAATGGATATCAATCCCGAATTGCGGTTCGAGGATTGTCTGCCGGGTTCCCTGAGCAGGGAGCTGTTGACAGGAGTGCTTCGGGAAAAGTTTGGCTTTAACGGGGTCATCACGACGGATGCCACGATCATGGGCGGCTTCTGCATGGCAATGGAGCGTCGTCTGGCAATACCGGCAGCAATTATGGCAGGCAACGATATGCTGGTGTTCAACACGGATTTTGAGGAGGACTATGCCTATATGCTGGAGGCACTCCGGGACGGCAGGCTCACAGAGGAACGGTTAAATGAGGCCGTCACCCGAATTCTTGCCATGAAAGCGAAAGTATGTACGGAATCGCCGTATACAGAGGTCACAAGGGAAACATCTGCAGACTGGCATAGGGAGTGTGTGGAGAAATCCGCAACATTAGTTAAAAATCTTGCGCCGGAATGGCTGCCTGTGACCAGAGAGAATTTTGACAGGATTCGCCTGATTATTCTTGGAAAGGACGCGATTCCGGGAGGCACCATATCCGATATTGCGAAGCGTGTTCTTGAAAGTCATGGATTTGCTGTAGAACATTACGATCCTTATCAGGATGAACTGCATGGTTCAGGAGATTTGCCGCAAGGGCGGATGACAATTTATCTGGCAAATTACGAACATGCGAGCAACCAGACAACAGTGCGGATTGAATGGTGCAAAAAACACGCGCTGGACACGCCTCGATTTTTGAATGAGGAGCCATCTGTCTTTATCTCGCTGGCAAACCCTTATCTGCTGCAGGATGTGCCAAGGGTGAAAGTCTATATTAACGCGTACACGGCTACGGTGGACAGTGTCAGAATCGTCCTGGAAAAATTATTGGGAAAGGGAGAATTTACAGGCGTAAGTCCGGTCGATGCGTTCTGCGGACTGCCTGATACGAGGATTTGAATATGAACAGAGAGAAGAAAGCAGTTATCTTTGACCTGGACGGTGTGCTGTGCTTTACGGATCAGTACCATTATCAGGCCTGGAAAGCGCTTGCAGATCGACTGGGTATCTATTTTGACGAGAAAATAAATGACCGGCTCAGAGGTATCAGCAGAATGGACAGTCTGGAGATTATTTTAGAAAAATCAGACAGGCAGTATACATTGGATGAAAAAGTGGCTTTTACGGAGGAGAAGAATGCGCGGTATCAGAAACTGCTCTGGCAGATGAGCGAGAAGGATATGTCGGATGAGGTGCGTCAGACACTGACAGAACTAAGACACCGTGGATACCAGCTGGCAGTTGGATCCTCCAGCAAAAACGCGCAGTTTATTATCAGGCAGATTGGTGCTGCTTCTTACTTTGATGCGGTCGCAGACGGAAATGATATCACAAAGTCAAAGCCTGATCCGGAAGTATTTCTGAAGGCGGCAGAGAAATTGAGCACTGCTCCGGAACAGTGTGTGGTAGTG
The DNA here is from genome assembly GCA_947178145.1 of uncultured Lachnospiraceae bacterium. Taxonomy (GTDB): domain Bacteria; phylum Bacillota; class Clostridia; order Lachnospirales; family Lachnospiraceae; genus COE1. The sequence goes on from CAMWXE010000045.1 coordinate 13,365, forward strand.
GAAGACGCGGCCTCCGGAATCAGGGCGGCAAAAGCTGGAAATATGACAGCTTATGCCCTTGGCGGCGACGCACAGTACTCCGGGGAGAAGGATGTGAATCTTTTGTCTTTTTCGGACTTATTGAACTATTTATAAGAGACGGTACCTGATATTAGGAAGGAGTAACAGCCAATGGGAATGAACTATGAGAGAATCAATGAATGGATTTTGACAGAGGACTGCCCGGATCTCTCCCATCTTGGGAAATGTGAAGCAGTCATGGCACAGGGAAACGGTTATCTGGGGCTTCGCGCCGCAATGGAAGAACGCTATGTCGGAGAAACCAGAAATTTGCTGATTAACGGTACATTCAATCAGTTTGATGCGGAGGAAGTGACGGAGCTTCCAAATGCCGCGGATATCACAGCAGTGGAACTGTGGATTGACGGACAGCGTTTTCATCTGGCGGAGGGGAACTGGGAAGAATACCGCCGTGAACTGAACATCAGGACAGGTGAACTTACGCGGACTGTCAGCTGGACGGCACCGAACGGGAAAACGGTTCGTCTTTCCTTTCAGCGGGTAGTGTCCTTGAAGCGGCTGCATGATATCGGACTGAAGATTACCGTCGAGGCAAAGGGAGATCCGATTGAACTAAAGATTCGTTCCGGTATCGACGCGCGCGTGACGAATACCGGAAGCCAGCACTTCTCAGAAATAGAGAAGCGCTTTTACGAAAAGAAATACATACAGTTCGTAGAACGGACAACACAGAGCAATATTGATTTTGTCCTGAATGCCGTGCATCAGTTTGCAAGAAATGGAGAAACGGCTGCGCTGCAGACAGATGTCAATATTGAGCGCCGTTATATTTTTGCGGATTACAGCATTGCGTTGAAAGCCGGTGAAACTTTTACCATTGAAAAGCTTGTAAACGTCCAGACGACCCGCGATTTTGACGCGGCAGGGCTAACGTTAAGCCAACTGCAGGAAAAATCGCTCGAAGACCTGAAGCTATTGGAACAGACAGGTTATGACGCCCTTTTGGAGGAGTCTGCGAGGGAGTGGCAGGAGGAAGTCTGGGATAAAATACCTGTTGTGATCAAGGGGGATAAGGACAGCGAATTTGACCTGTTTGCGCTGCGCTATGCCCAGTATCAGATGCGGCTCTTCCTGCCAAGACATGATAACCGTATGAATATCGGGGCAAAAGGACTTTCCGGGGAGGGCTACAAAGGACACTGCTTCTGGGATACAGAAATTTTCCTCCTGCCGTACTATATGTTCACGGACCCGCAGGCTGCACGGAAACTGGAGGAGTACCGTTACCTTTCCCTGCCCGGAGCGCACCGCAAGGCGCAGGAAAACGGATATCAGGGCGCGATGTTTCCATGGGAGTCCGCATGGCTGGATGACGGGGAGACATGTCCGCTGTACCAGGGAACCGATATTATCACGGGCAAACCGATTAAGGTCTGGTCCGGCATCATAGAGCAGCATATTTCTGCCGACGTTGCATTTGGCGTGTGGCAGTATGGCGTGATCACCGGCGATGAAGATTTTATGGAGAAGTACGGGTATGAAATTATCATGGACACCGCTATTTTCTGGCGTTCCCGTCTCGAAGATGGACAGGACGGACGTTACCACATCAATGATGTAGTCGGACCAGATGAATACCACGAGCATGTCAACGACAATGCATTCACAAACTATATGGCAGCGTGGAACCTGAAGAAAGCGGCGGAGTACTGTGAAATTCTGAAGGAGTCAAAGCCGGAGCTATATGCGCGTCTGGATGAAAAACTGAACCTCAAAGAAAATTGTCCCAAGTGGAAGGAAGGCGCAGAGAAGCTGTATCTGCCGCAGCCTACAGAAGAGGGGATTCTTCCGATGGACGACCGTTTCATGAAGGGGCAGTATATTGATCTGACAAAATATAAACAGCAGGATTTTGTTGCAGGGATCATGAAAGATTACAGTCTGGATCAGATTCAGAATATCCAGGTGTGCAAGCAGGCCGACTGCCTTGTCCTGTTTTATTTGATGGAGGAACAATTTGCCCCGGAGGTGAAAAAGGCCAGCTGGGATTATTATGTGGAGCGGACGCTGCATGACAGTTCCCTGTCGCTTTCCACACATTCCGTGCAGGCGGCGGATATGGGGGACGATGACATGGCGTATGATCTGTTCCGGAAAGCGGCATCCATTGACCTTGGACCATATATGGGATCGTCCAATGAAGGCATTCATGCGGCATCTTTCGGTGGTGTATGGCAGTGTGTAGTCTATGGATTTGGGGGAGTCCGCATGCTGAACGGCAGTCTCCGCATCAATCCAAGGCTGCCCGGAAACTGGAGCGAGCTTACGTTTACCTTGTACTGGAAAGGCGAGAAGCTTAAGGTCACGGTGACAAAGGATCATGTCGACGTGCAGAACCTGACAGGGACAAAACAAGTGGAACTCTCTGTGAACGGTGAGAAGCGGAGCGTATAGTGAAAGAAGCAGACAGGATGACAGACATGGATTCAGGCTAATAAAATATAAGAATGAGGTGTCAAAAGATGAATAAAGTAAAACAAACAGCAGTGATTTTATCGACGTTAACTTCCCTGATTTTGTCGGCGTATGGTCCGGTGCAGAGTGAAGGCGTGACAGAAGCGAATCCGAATGTGGTGGAACACGAGCAGAACGACACACCGATACTTAAAATAAATAGTACAATTTTTGGACTTGCGGATACTGGAAATAAGAGTACACTGAAGCATACATTGATAAAGACCAGCGGTCCGGGGGATCAAAGTATCTGTTACTATGATGAATACGGAAACCGTGCTGCCTATGAGGAAGGAGCGGAAATCGAACTGGATCCCGTTTCCTACACAGGCGCAGCTGTACTGATACTGGAAGCTGACAATTTGGATGATAACAAAATCGACAGTAGTGCGGCTGTAGTAAAAATTGTTGATGGAGACGGGTACTATCCAGAGGAGCTGATTCTGAATGCCAATACTTTAGAAGGTTCATGGAAGAACGGCACATTGCAGTATGTCCTGGACGAAGGAGATATTGAATGGTTTACAGGCGACTATCCGATGAATGACGATAACAGCAGCCGTGAGTGGAGCTGTTTTGGCGGCGACGGAAACGGATGCTATACTTTCAATTTTGAAGTCAGCGGTATTTCGTATGATGGTCAACCTGTAGATGCAGTTACTTTTCCGGTATATGTATATATTTATGGGAGGTCCGCCGGGGATTTAAAACCGAAATATGATGTGCTGCCTGTCAAGGCAGGAACCTCAGGGCTAAGCCAGACAGATACGATACAATGGAAATGGATTGGAGAAGGGGAAAAACCCATTTTATGTGATGGTGTGACAGATCATTTTTATATAACATGGCCTGTCGGAACAGACGCATCAGCTATTACAGCAGGTGATGTAACTGTTACACTCAAGAATCAGTATGGTGATTCATATGAATTGAAAGCGGATGAGCAGTTTTTCATTTTTTCCGGCAGGAAGGAAACACAGGTGGCGGTGGCCTTTCAGCATGCTGCATTTACGCCGGTCTATAACACTATGACGATTGCGGTGGCACACGGAGATCTGAAAGCTTCTAAGACTTATGATGTAGGCAGTGTATATACATATATGGTGCAGCAAGGCGGTGGTGGCGTTACTGTGGACGGTACCGTCACAGCATACAGCTATTATGGATACGAAGGAATGAATCATGTCAATCAGGCCTCGGGAGGAGTTACATATACACTTACGACAGAGGTAGATGGCGAAACATTCTATTATGCAGAGGATGAGAATGGTACGGCCTATCTGACCAAAATGGATACAGTACCGCAGGATGTCTTCACGGGTGGATTAGATGACATGGAAAAACCTGGTGACGCGATGGATTTCAATATGAGTATGAGCTTTGACAAAGGGAACGCAGTTCCTGAAGATGCAATGATTTTTGATGCATCCGGTGCAGAGGACTGTAATATACGTCTTATTCTCAATACGCTTTATGTTACTACTCGTATGGATCAGAGCGAGGTCAGGACGATAGACGGACAGGAGATTCTTTTCACAAAAAGTTATGACATGAACAATGCAAGCACAGGTTCCATGGAAGGTGTTACAGCCGCGCCAGGCTATGTACTTTATACCGACGGTATCAGCCCGAATCAGATGTGGGCATGGTCGGAACGCTTCCAGGCAGGATGGGAACCGGAAAGTGGAATTCCGGTTGGATTTCCGTATTGTGGAAATCAGTCACAGCCTGCTGCAGAAAATACCAATATGACAGAGGTGCCGGAAAGTGAAGCGGCAGACAAATCAGTAGAGATTGCAGGGAGTTATGTGTTTTTGGAGGACGTAATGGGTGGACAACTTCAGGTACCCTGGACACTGACGCTAAACGAAGATATGACGTATGAGCTTGTATGCGAAAATGCTATGATGGGCACAAGCACTTACACAGGGACTTTTACAGAGGAAAACGCGATTGTCACGACATCTCCTTTGGAGGGGGATGGTATGCCTATTGCAACGTGGTTTGAGAGTGATTACTCTTGTCAATGGACGTTAGAGGGGGATAGCTGTGTGCCGTTAAAGTATGACGCGGGCAGTGAAATGCCAGCGAATGCTCCTGGAGCGGTCAGTGCAGCATACACGAACGTAGCATATGCATCTTTGTCATCATCACAGGTGTGCAATATCTATCTTCCGGAGGGAGAAGGTCCGTTTCCGACAATTGTTGTCGTGCATGGAGGGGGATTTGCATTCGGTGCACAGAATATGGAAATCGTGCAGCCGATATTTGCGGCAGCTGTGGAACATGGATATGCGGTAGTCAGTGTGGATTACCGGAAATCATCGGAGGCAGTATTCCCGGCAGCATTGGCAGATGTGAAGGCAGCGGTACGCTTTGTGCGGGCCAATGCAGCGGAGTATGGATTTGATGAGGAACGGATTGCTGTATGGGGAGAGTCCGCAGGCGCTTATTTATCTTTGATGACAGCATTGACGCCAGAGGTGGAGGAGTTAAACGGAGATGTCACCGATAATATGGGAATATCATCCGGTGTTGTGGCACTGGTTGACTTCTATGGACCGGTAGAGTTTTATACCATGGATGACGAATACAAGTCTTTAGGAGTGGAGCATGATTTGTTTGCATCTGACAATTCCTTTGAAAGTAAGTTTGTCGGACAGAATGTGGGATTGGACGAGGCAGTCACTTATCAGACCTATTGGCAGACCTATCAGGATAGCCTGCCGGATTCGTTTGCTTTACATGCATGGGTTCAGGTCGGAGACGCGGATACAAGCGTGCCTTATACACAGTCAGAAAATTTTGCATCACGTCTGGGAAAAGTCATCGGGGAGACGAATGTAGTATTTGGCATTCTCGAGGGAGCAAAGCATGAGGATGCAGCATTCTACACGGATGAAAACCTTGCGGAAGTTTTTGCATTTCTGGATCAGGTCATGAAAGAATAAAATGAACGAGGTCTCACAATGCCACGGAGTGAAACTGGATTCCTTGAATGATTCGGGCTTATCACTGTCGGTAGTGGCAAACACACTTCTGAGGGACAGAAATTATGAAACAAAGGAATAAGAGGTGAAAGCAATGAAGAAAAGTATAGGAACAAAAGTTTCACTGATGTTGGCAGCATTGGCATTGGTCTTTCTTGTGGTGCTGCTGGTGAATTTATATGTACTGAGAAGTATAGGAAGCATCAACAATGAACTGACGAGTATATATACCATTATTGAATATGAAGAAGGATGCATTTCTGATGCATTTCAGAGGGTTCAGTTATATGGAAATTTGTGCTATATCAAGCAGGGAACAGAAGAGGAAACCATAGTAAAAGAGAAACTTGAGGTGGCAATTACAGATCTTAGTAAGCATATGCTGGACATAGACGGACTTTGCAGGAAGATAAATGACAGCAGTCTTCTCGACGCTGTGACAGCATGGAAGGAGGAGACGATATCCTTTTGTGACTTTGCTTCTGAAATTTATGATGCAGCAATTGCGGACGATTATGATACCGTTTTCGTTTTGATGGATGATATCAAACCAATAAAGACCGTAGTGGAGGAGAAAGGAACTCTTTTTAATCAAGAGTTTGGCGCAAAGTTAATGGATATTTCGACAGACAGTGTTAACCAGATCAGGGGTGCAAGAGTAATCAATTATGCTCTGCTGGTAGTGTTTGTAGGAATGTTTGTTCTGGTGGTGCTTATGATAACGAAATCGGTTATCAGGCCAGCGAAAAAATCGGGACAGATCCTGGATAAAATTATGGAAAAGCTCGAGATGGGCGAGGGCGATCTCACACTCCGCATTCCGGTAACGACAGAGGACGAAGTAGGGCGGATGGCGAAAGGAATCAACAGTTTTATGGAGATTCTACAGGTCCTGATTCAGAAATTAAAGATTCAGTCTGATGATTTAATGAATTCTGTGCAGAAAGTAGCAGGTGAAATCAGTGAGTCAAACGAAAACGCCTGCAGCATATCTGCTACAATGGAGCAGATGTCTGCCAGTATGGAAGAGATTTCTGCAACAATCAGCCAGATAGCAGATGGAAGCGACAGTGTACTGAAAGAAATAGAGAATATGAATAGCAAGGTTGCCAGTGGAGTTGAACTGATTCAGAAAATTAAGCATCGCGCAAAAAAAATGCATCAAAATACAATTGATGGCAGGGATGCGACAAGCGGCACTATTTCTGAAATACGCACTACATTGAAAAGCGCGCTCGAGGAAAGCAGGAGTGTAGAAAAGATCAAGGAACTGACGAGCGAGATTCTTGATATAACAAGCCAGACAAATCTGCTTTCACTCAATGCGTCTATTGAGGCGGCCAGGGCAGGAGAAGCAGGGAAAGGTTTTGCAGTGGTCGCAGATGAGATCAGGGCACTCGCTGACAGCAGTGCAAGCACAGCGAACAATATTCAAAATATCAGCAATCTGGTGATCAGCGCAGTAGATAAGCTTGCCAGGAACGCGGAGGGAATCCTGCAGGTGATCGATGAAAAGGTGATGAAGGATTACGATGAATTTATCGTTGTCGTGGAAAAATATGAAAGCGATGCGGATACTATTAATGGGATATTCGCTGAATTTTCGGCAGATACAGGAGATATCAAAGAAACTGTCAGCGGCATAAATGCGGGGTTGAATGACATGTCGACTGCAGTTGCCGAGAGTGCCAAAGGGGTGACAGCAACTGCAGAAAATGCGGTAAGCCTTGCAACAGCCATAGTAAGCATTCAACAGCAGACAAATAGCAATCAGGAGGTTTCCGCGATGCTGAGCAAAGAGGTGAGCTGTTTTAAAAATGTATAAATACTGTTGGGAATAAATAGTTTTTAGGAACGGTTCATAAATTACTTGTGACAAGTAATTGTCATGGACTGTAAGATGCGTAAAAAGTGTACCCCAAATTCTTAACAGGTGTCGTTATCTGATTTGAACGCCCATGTTATACTGTGAATCTGAAAATATCAGTAATTTACAGTATAGGAGGAATCAATAATGGCACTCAAAGCAGTAATTTTTGATCTGGACGGGGTAATTGTGTTCACAGACAAGTTTCATTATCAGGCATGGAAAAAAATGGCAGACAGGCTGGATATCTATTTTGATGAGACGATCAATAATCGTCTTCGGGGTGTAAGTCGTATGGACAGCCTTGACATTATTCTGGAGCGCTATGACAAAGAGCCGCTTTCGTTAGCAAAAAAGGAAGAACTGGCATCACAGAAAAATGATGAATACCGGGAACTCCTAAAGACAATGACGCCAGATGATGTGTCAGATGAGGTGCGGGAAACGCTGGCAGAAATCAGAAAGCGCGGTTATAAGATTGCACTGGGATCATCGAGCAGGAATGCAAAATTCATTCTGGAGAGGGTAGCACTTACGGATGCGTTTGATGAAATTTCAGATGGAACAAATATTTCGAAATCCAAACCGGATCCTGAAGTTTTTTTAAAGGGAGCAGAATTTCTGGGTGAAAAGCCGGAGGACTGTCTTGTCGTGGAGGACGCGGAAGCCGGGATAGATGCCGGAATTGCAGGCGGCATGAAGACCGCCGCAATTGGGGAGGCCGTAGGCTGTGGCAAAGCGGATTACGCACTTGACACGTTTCAGGATTTGCTCAAAATACTTGTTTAATACATATAAATCTTAACTTATGCGGAAAATCGTTTCACCAGTGTTGTGGAAACTTCAATTTTAACCGTATGGGGAACAGGGTATGCCAGCTGTTTGATCAGCTGGCATGCTGCTGTCTGTCCCATAAATTTTCTGGGAATGTCGATTGTCGTCAGGGAGGGATCTATGATACGGCTTTCTGAAATATTATCAAATCCTATGACTGCAATGTTATCAGGAATCTTATATCCGCGGAGCTTCAAAGCCTTGATAGCGCCAATTGCAATCAGGTCATTGTCTGCAAAGTAGCATTCAGCGAGAGTATCCCCCCTGTCAATGATTTCAAGCATATCTGCAAAAGCACCCTCGATGGAAGGGGAGAGCTCATGTGAGATGGATTTTCCCACGGACATACCATGTTCGCGGACGGCTTTTGTAAACCCAGCGGTTCGCTCGGCAAAATTTTCAATTCTGTAGGAAGAGCACAGATGTCCGGGCTGTTTCTGGCAACGGCTGATCAGGTAGCTTGTTGCGAGATAGGCGCCCTGCATGTTGTTGATCAGGACACAGCTGCAATCCACAGTTGCAAAATAAGAATCGATCATTACCATAGGGATAGAAAGCTGAAGGAAGCTCCGGCATATACTGACGGTTGCCTCTGTACCCAGGAGTACGATTCCGACACAACCGGATACACGCAGATCTTCAACACATTTCTGTAAATCGTCAGTCTTTTCATAAATCTGTAATATTTTTAAGTGATAGCCGTTATGGCGGCATTCTTCTTCGATCCCATCCGTAAGTTCAGAAAAGATTGGTATATAGTTTAATATAGCGTTATGTGCCCGGTATATGATGCAGTAAATATCGCCGGAATGATTCTTTTTCATGGAGAGCCTTGAAAAATCATACCCGTTTTTTTCAGCCTCCTTCAAGACGAGGGCCCGTGTATCGGCACTGACACCGGGTTTGTTATTTAATGCCATTGAAACAGCAGTGGCGGAAAGACCAAGGCGTGCAGCCAGTTCTTTTGCAGTGATTCCCATGTGAAACCTCCCTGTATATGACAATAAGTTATTTTTCATTATTATATCGTCAAAGTCTGTCACAGGCAAGAATAAAGTGATAAATAAAGTAAATTTCACTTTATTTTTCGTTGAGATAAAGCTGGATATTGGGTATATTCTTACGCTGGTACATGACGCTGCCACAATCCGCACAAAAGAGTATGCCGGAGAACAAGCCTGCTTCGTCATAGCGGTTGGGGCGTCTGCGCTGCTTGCGCAGCGCCTGCACCCGTTCCCATGTGTCATGGTCTATGATAGGCTCGTGGTGGTTCTCAAAGACTGCCTGCTTTTCGGCGGGGTTCTCCTTGCTCTGCTTTACCTTGTAGGACACTTTCTCGGTTCTGAAGTTCACAAGGCAGCCCGTGTATTTCCGGTTTTCAAGGATATGCGCCACGGTGTTTGCCGCCCATCTGCACTCATAGCCGGGGTGGTAGCGGCGGGTGCTTCCCGTCCGGCGGTAGTCCAGCGTTTCCGGCGTGGGGATTTACTGCTCGATGAGATACGGGCTATGCGCAAAAAGACAGGAAACCTTTTCTTAATTTCCTGTCTTGGTGTGCCGCTGTGATGGGCGGCGGTTATTCAGTTTTCTGTTTGCACAACTCTACAAATTTATAAATTATTTTGCCATAGCATTAGTTTCCTGCACTGGAACATACAAATAACAATACTCATGCGTACCAACTTCCGGTTTGAAAAAGCCATAATATTCAACGATTGGGAGAGTGTCATTGCCATAGGTATAGCCGAGTTTAGGGGCTATTTGTTCTCCGATCCAATGATATGGCGGAATGCCGCCCGCCCACGGTTCGTGTCCGAGTGCTCTCGCGGTTTCGTCACACACTCTTATCCGCAAAAATTTTGCGGTGGGAAGTTTGCAGATATCATATGAATCGGGCTGAACATCAGTTGCGACAAGAAATCCAAACATCACGCCGCTGGGACGTTCGCACGAAAGATAATTCAGACTCATGCAAATATCCCAATTATCTTCACGACTGTTTGGTAAGTCGGAGATAGACATAAAATCTTCCATAATTTTTTCAACATTCGGTTCATCAGCATTGTTGTCTGCATAACCAACTTTTCCGCACCATACAGTGTCGCTCCACTCAATTAAATCAACAACAATTCCGTTGTAGTCATAAGTTTTAATAATATTTTCCTGCGGATGCTGCATATTCATTGTATCTTTCCTCCTGTTCCGGTTCTGATAAAACGGACGTAATTGCGTTTTTACATAAAGAAAATGGAATTTTACAGGATTGATTGTTATAAACATTTTACCTCTAACAGTTTCACAACATCTTCATAATGTTCCTGGCAGATAACCCGATAATGTATCCAGCCGCCATCGCCACAAGGATATTTATCATCAATGTGTTCCTGGGTGTATTTTTTCAGCTCCCCATAAACCGCTGCATACTGCGCATCGGTTAATCTCATCATAACTGTAAATGCACCATCTTCAGCAAAGATATTACACATAAGCTTTTTCTTTTTATAATGTCCGATTCCCCAACCGTATTTATTGCCATAAGGGAAAACCACTTTCTGATCTGTATGAAACATAGTAGTCAGCCAGTCATTTATCATAGAAAAGCGTTCTGCATTTTCCGAACAATACGTTGTCATTTCCTCTACGGTTGGAATAAGCTGCTTATTCAGCATTCTCTCGTACATAGCCGCCCTCCAATCCCAATTTACTCATTTTTACCGCACCACAAAACTGGGATTCATTTTGCTGTTATCGGGATATAATAGTCCATCTGTTCATATCCCATTATTTTTTTCGCAAGTGGTGACGTAATTATATTTCCTAATTCGGAACGTGATGCGTCACGTTTAAATCCATTTTCGCTTAGAAACTGGTCAATCTCTGTGTCCATAAGCCCCTTGTCTGTTTTCTGGTCTATGTCCGTTGCTACAGCATAAAGGCCGCCTTTGAAGTCTATTATTTCAAATTCGTTTGGAACATTCATTCCATCTTCATACATATACAGCCAGACAAAACCCTCTCCTGCCCAAAATAGGAAATCTTTCGGAAATAACCCTCTTTTTTGTGAAGATAACCATTCGTCAAATAGATTGAAATTCCCCTCTCCGAACATACCTGTTCCAGACGAAACCATTTTACAGGCTGGCATTTCATAAATTCTTACACTTTGCATTGTTGTCCCTCCAATTTTCGTTTTGTCAATGACTTATACTGGCGGTCGAAAAGACTGACCGCTCAGTATAAAGTTATAATTAGTATAGCATTTCACTCTAAAGAATGAAATAGATTTCTTTGCACTTGATAAAGAAAATTAAATAGATAGTCACTATTATAACAGCGGATGCAATGAACTGTCAGAAGGAAACAGCAAACGTGATCATAGACGGAAAGGGGGACTATGTCCTTGCCCTGAAAGGGAACAAAGCAGGATGGGACGGAAGCGGAAGAAAACAGGTATTATATATGCAGCATAGGGGAAAATGCGGAAGAATTTGAACGGGCATCACGCGGACACTGGGGAGTTGAAAACAACCTGCACTGGCAGATGGATTTTACTTTCCGGGATGACAAGTGGCACCGATGGGTGTCTGGTATCAAAAACGGTTTATAAGTTTATCCTGATTAGTATAAGCATACTATAGATTTTTTTGACATAATTTGCTATAATATACATAAAATTTTGCGAAATTATTAAGTTTTTGTAGAATACTGACAAAGTAAGGAAAGCGTGTGATAAAATGTCTCAGAAAGCAAATGTTTCAAACGTAAATTTGGATGAAGGATTTACGCATGGAGGTATCTTCCATGCGGATGATGTATTTGCAACTGCACTGCTCAGAATATTAAATCCGGATATTAGAATATCCAGGGGATTTGCTGTTCCGAAGGATTTTGCAGGAATTATCTATGATATAGGTGGCGGAAAGTATGACCATCATCAGAAAGGAAGCAGAGTTCGTCCAAATGGAGTGCCCTATGCAGCATTTGGTCTGCTGTGGGAACAGTTTGGCAGAGAGCTGCTCTCTGGGGAGGATGCCCGGAATTTTGATGAAAATTTTATCCAGCCGATTGATCAGTCCGACAATACAGGCGAGGAAAATCTGATTTCCTGTCTGATATCAGATAAGCTTCCAACATGGCAGGAGACGCCAGGACATATGGATGAGTTATTCTGGGAAGCAGTACAATTTGCGCAGGCAATATTGGAGCGGCGTATCAGACAGATTCGGGCAGACAGAGAAGCCTATGAGATCGTATACCAGAAGGCCAGCCAGTGCAGCGATGGCATCTTGTATCTGGAACAGGCGGTGCCGTGGAAAGAGGCACTGCAGAAGCATGACAAGGATATTTTATATGTGATCTACCCTTCCCTGCGCGGGGGATACAATATTCAGGCTGTTCCAGACAGGGCGGACAAAAATGCTTTGAGACATCCGTTTCCAGAAAGCTGGAGGGGGGCAAGTCCACAGGAGCTTCAGAATATGACAGGAATCAGCGGTTTCACCTTTTGCCATATGTCAGGATTTTTGAGTGCGGCTGAGACACTGGAAGGAGCATACGGCACCGCGAGACTTGCTATGCAGTCTGATTTTTCAAATAAATTTTAGGGCGAATAAAATGACGGAGGATTATTTCATGGAACAGCAGTTAGAGGATGCTCTGAAAATCAGATATGTCAGGCTCCATTTTACAGTGGCCTTTCTGGAAGATGCATTACTTCCAGTGGATAAAGTTTCCGCGCTGCGGGGCGGCATGGGCGAGATGCTGCTGCGTGCAAACTGCGTCCGCAGCCGGAATTGTGCAAACTGTGATTTTGCAGAAGAGTGCATTGTGCGAAGGACAATGTATTCAAAGTATGAAAATGTTCCACAGTTTGTGACAACAGATGACAGTATTGGATATATTCTTGAGTGTGAAAACCATGATCGGGTATTTTACGCGGGCGATTTGCTGCAGTTTCACTTAATTTTGTTTGGAAAGACAATTGTGTATTTTAACCAGTATCTGCAGGCTTTCTTTGCTCTTGGAAGAGAGGGAATCGGAAAGGAGCGCGCCCGATATCAGATTGTGTCTGTGACAAACACACTAAATGAGCCATTGCTCGAAGATAATGCAGTGTATATGCAAAATTATCAGGTTCAGACCATTGATGAGTATGTAAATTATCGTATCGGCCGCATTCGCAGGGCGGGCCATCATAACAGTCTGGTATTTCATACCCCCGCTGCATTAAAATATCAGGGGAAATTTCAGGAGGAATATCACGTAGAAGCAATATGGAACGCAGTGCTCCGCAGAATCTATATGCTGGAGTGTTTTGAGGGAATCACAGGCAATGTCTATGACATCAAATCGCTGAAAGACTTTGTGTTTCCTGATATTGTAAAACAGGAAGCGCGTTGGGTGAATGTGCGGCGCTATTCCTCTACACAGGACAGAGGAATGGTATTGAGCGGAATCAAAGGGTATGCGCAGTTTGACCGGATACCAGAGCAAATGTTGCCGGTGCTTCTTGCGGGGGAACTGATCCATATAGGGAAAAATACCAGCTTTGGATTTGGCCGGTATCGTGTTGTATGAAAGAAATTTTAGGAGGTATATACGATTGGATAAAAAGGCAATAGAACAACTGAAAGAGGCCAGGGAGATGATTGCAGGCATGGAGAAGGAAAAGAAAAAAGTTTTGATACTTTCGCTGGGAACTGGAAGTATCCTGGGCAATAATGTAGAAAAAATGACACTGGAAGAAAAGAAAGACAAGCTTGCCCGAAGGGAATATTCATATCGCAGTGCAGTATACTATTTTGATGATAAAAAGGATACTGTCAATACAGAATTTGTAGCAGAGCCGCTTATGAAAAGGTTTTGCCCGGATGAGGTGTTTATTATTGGCACATCAAAGTCTTCGTGGACAGGATTTTATGGTAAATTCGGAGATGAAAATGACCAAAAGGACGAAGTGATATTACGGCTCTTTGAGTTGGAAGAAAATGGTGGAAAAGACCTGGACAGCAGCGCGATTAAGGAATACACACAGACTATAGAAGGGTATTTTGAAAGAGGCATGCAAAAGGGAATATTTGCAGGAGTAAAAGTACATGTTATTGTGATGCGCTATGGTATCAACGGGAAGGAATTGTTAGAGAACTATTGTTTGATCAGAGATGCAATCGGCAGTGTTTTGAGGGTTAAAAAAGAAAAATATCGGTATGAAGTAGCATTTGACATCACACACTCTTTTCGTTCAATGCCGATTTATAACCTTGTTGTGATCAACTATCTCCAAAATGTCTCACAGATTGATCTTGAAATTACACACATATATTATGGAAATTTTGAGCTCAGCCATGATAATGACGGACTGTCACCTATTGTTGATCTTGACGAACTGATCAGGGTATTGGAGCTGTCTAACAATGTCAGTGAATTTAAAAGTACTGGCAATGCCGTCTCACTGATCGGACATATTCCAGATAGGGAGAATGAATTTAAGAAAGCCTTGGAAGCATTTGACTGGGCTACACAGATCAATGATTATGATGCAGTTATGGACGGGCTTCAGAAATTAATAGAGCTTTCTGTCCGATCAGATAATATGCGATCAGGTAAATATGTAGATTTACAGGAAATGGTTTTTAATGTGATTCGATACAAATTTTTTGCCAATGAGGAAGTACAATATGATACGGATATCAGTGAAAGACTTTTAAAAGAATTACAAAGTATGACACATGCTGAAAAACAATACCGCCTATCGGAATGGTACTATAACCAGAATCGGTATGGGCAGGCGCTTGCAACAGGGCTTGAGGCACTGAGAAGTTATCTGGTTCCAATGTATCTGGAATGGAAAGGGAAGGAGATAAACAGACAGAATGAAAACGATGAAAATTATCGGAAAGCGGCAGTCGACCGGTTGAGGAATCTTGTTGCTATGATTAGGGAAAACAAAGTAATATTGACAGGGGAGCAGGACATCGTAAAAGTCATTTGCGGTTTAGAGGATTGCAGAAAAACAGTTCAGCTCATTCGGAATACTTTTGCGCATAATCTTGGCGGAAATGGTGACGAATCAAACAATATTACCACATCAGATCGTAATCCCAAAGAATCAATCAGAATGTTTTTTGGAGTATTTCGTCAGTTTGTGGAACTGATGCAGACAGACCGGGATAGCGTTGCGGCGATCTATCAGGCAGAAGCGAAGACTAAGAAAACGAAAGCTGGCAAAAAAGAGAGAGCCGTTCGATTAATTATTGCGTCGGAAAATGCGAAGGTGGATTATGAAGCATACAGGAAATCAGCAAACGGCACAGAATATAGTGTATACAGACTTGATCAGGAGATTGTGAGATATTTGGATAATCATTTGGACAATAGCAAAGCGCTAAGAAATTCCTCCCTATTTCTGGCTGAATATGTGAAAAAACAAAAAATGGATATTAATATAACAAGCGTTATCTTACATCGATTGACATTAAACCAACAGATCAATTATATGCAGATTTTGAATGCAATAGGCATTCAGCATTTTTGTGATGAGAATCGGAGTGCGGATAAGTTACCTAAACTTACATTTGAACTTCAGGAGGAAAACTATAAAAAGATTTTAGAAAAATGGAATTGTGAAAACAACGACAGTTATAAAATACAGACTTTCATGGAAAAAGAACTGATCCGTGTTCATGAATAAAAAGGAGGCAAAACATGAGCGAACGATACCTGACAATTTTGGAAGTATCACAGAAGCAGGCGTACATATTCCAGAGCAACGAGTTGAAGAAGAACATCCTGAACTCAGCAGTGATCGCATGGATTATGGATGCGGATTATTTGGAGAAGACAGCCGGTGACAAGAGACTGTTTAACCAGAAGGAAAATCTGGTCTATTCCGGCGGAGGACATACAGTATTGGAGTTTCCGACGCAGGAGCAGGCAGTTGGTTTTACAAAGATGATCACAAAAGCCATCAGGGAGAATTATCCTGGTATAGAGGTTTTTGCAAAAACGATTCCGTACAGGGATGAGAAATCTCCGTCGGAAAATCTGAAAGATCTGGCAAAAGAATTGGAAAAAAAGAAATCGGAGCGCAGGGCGGCGTTTCACCAAGGCAGCTTTGGTGTGGAGGAAATAGACACCAATACTTTAAAACCAATACTTTACAGTGTGGAAAAGGAGAGGCCAATGCCAGAAAAAGAGGAGGAAACGGACAGGCGTCTGATGGCAGAAGGCTATCACCGTGTATTCCGGTTTGAGGATTTGGGTGGAACGAAGGACAAGTCAAACTTTATAGCGGTGGTTCATATTGATGGTAATGCGATGGGAAAGCGGGTTGAGAAGCTGCAGCGCAGATTTGAAAAGCTGGATTGGACAGAATACAAAGAAAAACTGAGAGAATTTAGTGCGTCGATCGATGAAGATTTTAAGGCGGCATACAAGGATATGTCAGATGATGTCGCAAGTAATATCGGACGCGGCAGATTAAGCGATCTGAATATCACAGACAATAAATTTCCGGTTCGAAGGATCATAACTGCGGGGGATGATATCTGCTTCGTCGCAGAAGGGAGAATCGGCGTGGAATGTGCAGCAGTATTCATTGACATGCTTGGCAGCAGACGGAATAAAGTGGACGAAGAAGGATACGCAGCCTGTGCCGGAGTGGCGATCGTACATCAGAAATATCCATTTTATAAAGCATATGAACTGGCAGAGATGCTCTGCAGCAATGCAAAAAAATATGGGGTAACACTGAGCAGTGACGGATTTGGAAGTGATGTGTCTGCGATTGACTGGCATGTTGCGTTTGGTGAGATTAAGGACACGCTCGATGAGATACGGGCGGATTACATTGACACAGAAGACAACACTATCATAGGGCGTCCATATATTGTCAGGGCAGCCCAGTCGGTGATTGATGCAGAACCATCACATGATTATCGGGTGGTGCGCAGACTGATCCAGAAACTCCAGGAGGACGGAAGCTGCGCAAGAGGGACCATAAAGGAATTTAGAAATGTCTTAAAACAGGGGCAGTGTGAAACGAAACATTTTATCCAATTCCATAAGATAGACGAATTGATCAAATGGGATTTGAGTGACGATCCCAAAGTTTTGTTTGATGCAATTGAATTGATGGATACATTTATTGGTCTGGATGACAAGGAGGAATCAAATTGAAGATTAGAATGCAATTGATGTCAGATGTTGTGTTTGGCAATGGAGAAAGCATACCGGGAGGAGAGGATATTTCCGTTCTCAATGACGAAAATGGATTTCCTTATTATAAAGGAGGAACTTTCAAGGGAATTTTCAGGGAAGAAATGGGAAATTATCTTGCGTGGCTCCTGCCAGAAGAAGACCAGATCAAGGCGGAGATGTACAGATTATTGGGAACAGATGGAGATGACAATGTCCGCAATCCGGATAAGCTTGTATTTTCGGATTTTGTATTATCTGATTATGTCAGGCAGCAAATAATGTATGAGATTGGAATAGGGCAAAAATGTGCTGTGCTGGATGCACTGTCACATCTCCGAACCTTTACAGCGGTATCGCCTGATGGAATTGTAAAGGAAGGTTCGCTGAGGCAGTGCAGGTGCATTAATAAAGGATTGAATTTTTACAGTGAAATAAAGTGTTCACCAAAGGATGAGAAACTTGTGAAAGAAGTCCTGTCTATGATCAAGTGGGTAGGAACAATGCGCAGCAGGGGATTTGGTAAAGTGAAGATGACAGTAGTCGAAGCACAAAACAGGTAAAGGAGGATAGGGCATGTCACAATATATAAAAATTGTTTTTCAAAATCTGGAACCTGTAAGGATCGCAGATGACAGCACCAGTCAGAGCGGACAGACTGTGACACTCAGATATATACCAGGGACAGCACTCAGGGGAGTTGTGATCAATACATTGGCGCAAGACAGTGACTTTGAGACGATCAAAAAATATCTTTTTTCATCCAAAATCAGATTTATGAATGCATTTCCGACAGATGCAGGGAAAGAGCTGATGCCTTCGCCCAAGGGGTTTTATGAGGATAAGATGCAACAGGAAAAAAAGGAAATGGATAATGTGGTGATTCAGGGAGAATTTGAAGAGGGAAAAAAGCGGGCGGCACTTGGAAGATTCTGTCGTGTGGTGGGGGACTGTATCTATTATTACAATGTTGATACGGGATCTGACCTGAGGATAAAGATAAATGATGAGAAGCAGAATGTATTTCGACATGAGTATATCTGTGCAAATTACATATTTACAGCTTATATTGTCGTGGAAGACAGCACGCTCGGGGAACGGATCAAAAAAGTGTTATCAGAGGATTTTATGTTGGGAAATGCGCGTTCAGCAGGGCTTGGCAAATGCAGGGTGATTTGCTGTGAGGATATAGACAGGATGCCATATGAGGAGTATCTGCCAGCAAAAGATCAGGAAAATGAGTGTTATATGATGCTGCTATCCAACACCGTTATGCGGGATGAAAATGGGGAACTGTGTGGATTGGACTGCAGAAAGCTGGGAGAAAAGATGGGTGTGACAGATTTGGAGATAGTATATTGCGCAACATCCACAGTTGATGTAAAGGGTTATAACCGGACTTGGAGAACAAGAATACCATCCGCAGTCATGTATGAACAGGGCAGTGTATTTCACTTGAAGTACAGTGGAGTATTCACAAAGGAAAAAATGCGTGCAGTCTGCGATCAGGGGATCGGAATTCGCCTGAATGAAGGTTTTGGAAGAGTCCTGTTTTTGGACGGATATGAAAATGTCAGATATAAGGAATCCGTACAGTTTGAAACAAAATCAGAAAACACTGCGATACAACAGCAGTATGGGGAAGATGTAGACACACTGAAAGTTGCTGCCAGATGTTATTATCGCAATTTGCTTGAAAGGAAAATGAACGCATATGTTGTAGAGCATCCGATTCCTAAGGGGAATATTTCCAATAGTCAGCTTGGCCTTGTGGAATCTTTTACAACAGCATATAAATACGAGCCGCAGGAAGCGAAAAGGTTCATCAGGCAATATTTTGCCCATGCGCTTGAAAAGGAACAGAACAAAAATGCGCAGAAATTCAAAGCTAGTATAAAAGAACTGCAACAGTATGTAGAGGGTATATTGGGGACGGAAGAAAGACCAGTAAAGCTGGAAACATTGTTGTCTGTCACTACAAAGCAGAAAGACAGTATTATGGGAATACCAAAATCGAGTCTGCTCCCGGAGGACGAGGAACTGAAATATAAACTGGAATTGATCACGAAAATGATACGTTATGACAACAAAAAGGAGGAAGCGTAAATGACAGTAAAGATGAAATATCAAAAGATCGTCAAATATCTGGTATCAGCAGCCTGTACGCAGCCTCTTCATATTGGAAGTGCATCGGGAAATAAGGAAGAGGTGCTGGTGCATCCGGTGGATGGGATGCCGTTTATACAGGCACAAAGTATTTCCGGTGTTCTGCGTCAGTATTGCGCGCAGGCTTATGGCGAAGTGCAGACAGAGAAGCTTTTTGGTGCAAGACGGTTTGAAACAGGCACAAATGCACTTGAGGGTGCCAGTAAGGTTCGTTTTAGTGACGGAAGATTTTGCAGCAAGAACTTGATACTTGAACTTCGGCCGAGGGTAAAAATCAATCCGGAGACAGGTACTTGTGATGTTAGTACCAAAAAGGGTACGAGCAGACAATCAGGGCATAAATTTAATATGGAGTATATTGGCGCTGGCGCAGAGTTTGAATTTTCTATATATCTGTATGATGACAGCTTTCAGGATGAACTGGAGAAAGTACTGTCAGCAGTTCATCAGGGGGATGTACAGTTTGGCGGGCAAAAGAGTAACGGATGCGGATTTATGAAGTTGAAAAGTCTAAAAAGAAAGACCTTTGATATGACGCAGAGAGATGACCGCATAAAATGGACAGATGAGGATGTATTCACCGATCAGGAATATGAAGATATTTTTTTGGATATCAAAAAAATATCAAAAGAGAAATCTAAAAAGACAACGGCATATGAAGTGATTGTGACCGGCAGCACGGAAGGGGAACTTTTGGTCAGGAGTATTGCTGTGCAGGACTTTGGAAAAGGTGCGCCTGACAGTACGAATATCCGAAATGCCGCTAAAGAATATATTGTGCCAGGCAGTTCATTCAAGGGCGCGGTCAGAAATCAGATGGAAAGGATTGCATCTTATATAGGCAACAGTGATATTATCGATGAGACCTTTGGAAAGACAGGAAATCCTCCAGGTGAAGGTAAAGCAGGGAATATTGTATTTTATGACACAGTTGTCGGAAATAAAACAGATAATGATATGGCAAAGATAAAAAATAGAATCCATATCGACAAATTCACAGGCGGAGTCATGCATGGCAGTCTGTTTAACGAGAAAAATGTGTCTGGGAAAGTTGAATTTCATATCGCGGTCAATAACAGGAACAATCCTGATAGTACTTGCGGACTGCTGCTGCTGGCCCTTAGGGATATGGCGGCGGGGGTTATGAGCGTGGGCGGCGGATATAGTGTAGGAAAGGGTATCATTGATGTTGAACAGATTGTCATTCATGATTTTATCCATGGAAATAAGGCCGAAATTGAATGGAAAAGCGGCACCATAACAGACGAAAGTGAAATCGTATCAAGATGCATCAAAAAAGTACAGTCAAAGGAGATGGTAAAATGAGTTATACAGTGGAAAGAATTGATGCAGTGAAAGCATTGGAGAGTATTGCAGAATATCAGTACGCTTTGGTATATAAGATGAGCAGGATTATCTTTTGCAGGACAGCAGATTTTGATCTGACAGACTGGGACGAGTGTCTTGAGGCGAGATTTTTTGATGAAAACAAGGAGCTGCACATTTATGAGGAAGACGGCGGGCAGTTCGCAGTAAAAGTCACTGGAACGATGGATGGTGACTGCCTGATGAAGCAGTACGAACTACAAGCTTACTATTTTGGAGAGAATAAACGTCTGTGTGTATGTGAGCACTTAGATTACGATGAAGACGGACAGGCGTCTGTTGTACTCACGAGGTTGACGGGGATTGCGTAGGAGGGCAGTGAGATGGATGATTGGAAACAGAAATTGGAGCAATTTAAAACCAATGGTGGATCTGGTTCAAAGCCAGACAAAAATGAGAAACAGAAATCATATATCAATAATGGGAAAAATAATAAGACCAACTATGCTCAAGGAAAAAACAGAGGCAATAATACACAGCCATATGTAGGAGCGCCGTACAATTTTGTTCCATTTTACGATACAGTGTATAAATATCATGATAAACTGACAAATCATAACGATATGAAAAGTGATCTGATCACAGGTGAGATTACATATGAAGTCAAAGCTGAGACGCCAATCATGATCGATGACGGGACAAAACATTTTTTTACGGACACAAAGGGCAGGTACGCGATACCAGGAAGCACAATGCGCGGGCTGATTAGAAACAATGTGCAGATACTCGGACTGAGCAGCTTTGAGGATGATATTGACGACTATGCGCTGATGTACCGCAATGTGGCAGGCGGAGCAGAGAAAAAACAATACAATCATATATTGGGGTCAAAACAGCTCAGGGTAAATGACGGAAATAAGAGTTATGGCCTTGGCGTATTGCTGAATGTGCATGCCGGGTATGTATCGAATGAAGGTGGAAAGTACGTGATCTATCAGACAGCTGTTGATTCGACCAAAAAAGAATTCGAAGGAATGAATTATTATGTTCTAAGCGAGAGAAAGATTATAAATGATTATCTGAAATATAAGGATAAGTTTACATACGGTTTCTTTCGGCAGAATGGAAAGAGTATTCTTCAGCATGAGTTTCGAAAATTCCGGCGTTCGGAGAAGAACGGCAGGGTACATTATGAAGGTGATAAGAATAAGGAATATCAGCCTTATTATGAACATGTATCTTATGAGGTGGCGCACCAAAAGGATATTATAGCGGTAGGATATCCGGGAGAGTACAAAAATGAGGGATTTGCTGTCAGTACAGGAAAAATGAATGAGAAGAAGGCAGTCTACATTATTCCTGAGATTGATAAAAATAAAGAAAGTATTCCTATCCCAGAGGAGGATGTCAGGGCTTTTAAAATTGACTTAAATAAGAAGAGAAATACCCTGAAACAATTCGGCGGAGAAAAGTATTTCGACTTACCGGAAGAGGGAAAGATGCGCCCCGTATTCTATATACAGTTGGATGGCAGGCTGTACTTTGGTTTTACGCCAAGGCTTCGTTTGTTTTATGACCATACATTGAAGAAAGGATTAAAACCAGAATTGAAAAGAGATGGTATCGATTATGCCAAGGCGTTGTTTGGATATACTTCTCCAGAAAAGAGCTATAAGTCAAAACTCTCTTTTACTGATGCAGTTCTTGAAGATAATGCAGGAATTGGAGCGGAACAAAAGTTAATTCTTGCGGAGCCGAAACCGACCAGCTATCTGGATTATCTGAAACAGAACAAGGATACCCCAGTGACTTATAATACAGATGGTTTTGAACTGAGGGGGGTAAAGCAGTACTGGCTGCATAAGTCGTTGGTACAAACAGATGGGGGAGTCATAAATGAAAATGCTGCATCAACCATATGCCCTTTGAGAGAAGGCACAAAATTTGCAGGAAAGATCCGATTCCAGAACCTGACAGAAGATGAACTGGGCTTGCTGCTCTGGGCAGTGCGTCTGAATGAAGGTTCCCAGATGAATGTGGGAAAGGCAAAATCATATGGATATGGAAGAATATCAGTTACGATTCCAAAGGCCAGGAAGTTCGATCTGCAGCGCGCATATCAGTCAGACGGGATATTATGTCTGGATCCGTTCGACAACATAGAAATTGATCAGACGATTGAAAGTTATAAGACAGCGATCAATCAATATCTGGGAAAAAAGACAATTGATGAGCTTCCTCATATTCGTGATTTCTTCGATATGAAGGATTCTAGGAGAATTCCAGATGATGTGGACACAAGATATATGAAAATTAAGAACGAGAATCATAAAAATGAGTATCAGAGCAGAACAAAACCGCTCCCAACAGTCAAAACAGTCATAAACTCAGATAAAGATGTATGAATCGAGAGGGGGAGGACTTTCCCTGTTGGTGCCGAGTGGTCCATGCATAAAATGAATAGCGCAGGTCAATCCTGCGCTATTCTGGCCTTTAGAGAGTCGATGATGTGCTGGCGTAAGCTTGCTGGTTCCAGGACAATAGCAGAACTTCCATATCCGTAAATCCATGAACGGAATTTGCTTATACCATAAACGATATCTTCGTAAAACAAAAATCCATCTTTTTCATATAAATTTCCGTTGGTTCTGTTTGCCAAATCCTTTTTTACTTTTTTCCAGACATTTGCTTCATTATAAAATTTTACCTTTACATGCTCCGGAGTATCTGAAAAGCAATTTCCCCATACATTTGGATAGATGTTTAGCAGTTCTATATTTTGGATCTCAGATTTTTTGCTGCTTTTCTCTATTGATAATATGCGGTCAAGTCTGTGTACTTGTATGCTGCCGTTATAGATGGATAGGATAGCATACAGATTCTCATCAGCATCATAAGTGATCCTGAGTGGCTGCAAGTGGAGAGAGACAGTGCGGCCGTTTGAAGGGCTATATCGGATCAATAAGCTATTTTGTTCATTAATTGCCTGATTGATCATATCCAGTCGTTGGTTAAGATTAAAATACTGACGTGTGAACAAATAGCTGTCTTTTGTTTCTATATTGTAAAAGTTGGAATAGATATCTTTCATTTTTTTGATTTTTAAATGTAAGGCAACAGAATCGGACAGGGATTGGGATTCGGCTATGGACTTCGTTCCGGAATTCTTGTCATCTGGGTAATTTCTCGTCACATATTCCAACAAAGCCGCCGATTCCTCCTGCGACAGGGTAAGCTGGTATGTCGTGGCATTGTGATCGATATAGATGGGGACATCGTCCAAGAGCCCATCGAGCAGTAATTGCTGGAATTTTTCTGGAAATATCTTATTCATCATTAATTGCTCAAATAGATCACCAAGATCATACTGTCTGTCAACATTAACATAATTATCGTTGTTCTGATCAAAAGATAAAATGGTATCCCATTCTGCAGAAGGATGCTTTGTGGCGATGCTGTTCTGCCATTGGAACATACATAGAAAGTCATCACGGATAACAGTAATGGGAATGTCGGTTATATCATGCAGATGTTTGATAGTGGTTCCCAGATCATATTCATCGTCAATGTTTGTATTGTGTTTATCATTGATTAGCCATGAATAATATGTCTGGATCCGCACATAAGGATCATGATGATTCATTTGACGAGGCCTCCTCATATCTTAAAAGGGTCCGTTCTACGGACTGTCTCATTTTTTCTTTTAGCTGCAGGGGTTCGATAATATGCGCACTTTTCCCAAATTTGCGGAGGTACATGGCAAAATCTGACAGACCGCTTATGATATCCGAATAAATGATTTTGTCATCTTCGATCTGGACAACAGCATTTTTACGTTGTCCTTTTAGGTAATTGATTTTTCTTTCCACGTTTGCAACCCGGTCAAATGCTACTTTTACAGCAGTGGGTTCTTCGAGAGAGATACCGAACATGAAATCAAACATGCTCTTGAAATAGTCTGCAAGATAACTCTTATGTTCATAAGTAGTTGCTTCAGTCTGGGTGATGTCGCTGACATCGATGATCGTATAGAGAGAATCCCTGTTGCCGCTCTTCTTTGGATCTTCTTCTCCGAAAAGATATAGGGTGTCCTTTTCTGTGCTGTAAACGATCATGCCGACTGCCAAAAGAATCTCCATATTTTTTCCGCGTTTTGTTGTATAGTTTACCCGAAGTACTTTGGTTTTGTAGTCAAGGTTTGTGATCGGATGCAGTCTTGTGGAAATATTGGAAAGACCATCGATTCTTTTGCCGTAAACGAAATAATTGTCATGGTAAGATACATTTTCGTCAATTATGCCAAGTAAGACATTGGTTTTCTGATACAGGTTTTTTAACTGTTCATAATAAGTGCTGCCTTGGGTTATAGTAGATAATTCTATATTTAAATTGTACAAGTTATCAAAATCAAGCGTGATCTGCAGCGGAATATTTTTTCCAGTAAGATAATAGTCCTGTTGGGAAGGAGTAGTTTTAGAAGGGATTAGCTCAATATCCCCCTTCCTGCATAGGTCATTTATCAAACTATAATACTGGGATTCCCCAATATCCAAGGGAATACGATCATCAATCACACAATTTTCATTTCCTTTGCAAACAGTAAACTTCTTACGTAATACTTCCTTTGGGACAGGTCTGCATTGTAGTTTGCGTGCAATGGTATACTTCCTCAAGGTATCTGCTGTCACAGAGAGATAAAGCTGATCATCAGAATTGGGTTTTATTGCGTAATAAGCGCTGCCATGTAGAATCTTTTTATCAAAAGCGTATCCATTTTCTTCAAGACGTTTGATATAGTTGTAGGCGCTCTGCCTATTACAATGCAGTAACTCTGTGATTTGGGCAATTGACAGGTTCTCGTCAGATTTAAATTTTTCTAATAAAATGTTCTGGTTAGTCTGTGTCTTGGAAATTTTTGATTTCATCTGTACCTCCTGATTTTTGTCATGTTGTATAAAAATACTGAAATCAATCAGTGTATACTTTATTTATCGGTGGGCAGCGGGATGGAATTAAGCAGTTTGCACGAATTACTAAGAAGGTGTACAAAAATAGTGGAATGCAATGTAGTAAATTTAGTGCATAAGGAATTAAGGAAAATCATATGTGGGTGCAGGGAGGTGAGGTGCAGATATGAATGTTCAAAAATAAGGTGTACAAAAATAGTGAAATGAAGCAGATTAATATAATTACAGAACAGAAAAACAAAGATTGAATTATGGAGGAAAAGAATATGAACAAGGAAAATATTTTTGAAGCAATGGAAAACGATATTTTGAGTGCAGATCTCACCGAGACAGTAAAGAATAAAATGCTTAAGAACATAATGAAACTGAAAGAGAGAAAGGTGAACATTATGATTACAGGGGCTACCGGATGTGGCAAGAGTTCTACTATTAATGCCTTGTTTGATACCGAAGTAGCAAAGGTTGGAGTTGGCGTAAATCCGGAAACAATGGGATACCAATAATATTAACAGGAGTGCAGATTTGTGGAAAGATGATGACAAATTGTTGGATTATGGTGAAGAGACAAGAAAAAATTTATTGGAGTCGATAACAGAAAATGCCGTACAGGGGATAGACACTGGAAGCGAGATTGGTGCGATCTTTGGAAGCGTAGGAAAAAGAGTTGGAGGAGTTGTTGGAGGAGTTGTCGGAGGCGTAATTGGATTTTTAAGGGGATTGTTTCAATAGGAGACTGCACACAATAAATTGTGAGGAGGAAAAAATGATGATGATACCAATATATATTAAATGTTCAAGATGTAAGAAGAAATACTCATGGAACCCAGATGTTGGAAAAATGCGCTGTCCACGCTGCGACAGGATTGGAATGCCAGGTGGGTATAACCTGGAACAAATATGGACGAGCGCAATATCAAATGGGAAAAGGGGGAGGTGAGTCTATGTTTTTGGCAGCAATTTCTAAAACAGTTCCGGCAGCAGCGGTAGTCATTAAGATAACAATAATCATTATAAAAAAGGCAATAAAATAGGAGGTGATGAAAAATGTTAGCAACAATTATAGGTTTAATAGGGCATGCAGTGATAGACATCATAGTAGCAGCAATCAATGAAGATAAAGAATAGGAGGCAGGGATTATGAAGATTAGGATATTGCACAAGGGAGACACAGTTCTTAACATAACAAAAGAGTTTATAGCAGTCAGACGTAAAAATGGAGAAGTAGATTTGATAAGATTGCTGAATGAGGAAGGCGGGGTGAGAGTAGATATCGAGAATATAGTAACAATCGGATTTGGAGACAACGTTGTGGAGACAAAAAATGAAAACGGAGTAATCGTATCTAATTTTTAGGAGGTAGCACTATGGCAGGAAAGAAAGATAACGCAGTAGTAATGGTTCTCACAGATGTCACAATGACACAGGCGGCGCAGGTCGCAAAGGAGGTGATGCGAATCAAGAATAAGTTTGCACCATTGGGACGCGGTACAATAGCAACTGGGAAAAGGCAGGATGTAGGTGAATTACTTCAAAAAGGAAAGCAAAATAGGATATCAGGTAAATGATCTGCAAACAAGAGGAGGTATGTTTAATGGCAAAAAGAGGATCAGCGCACACAAAAGTTCAACGTTTGGGAAGGGAGAGAGATTTCAATATTTGTCAGATCTGCGGTTCAAAAGTAAATGCAGAAGGACATCATTTTATTGACTTTCAGTTTGGAGGTGTAGCGCATGTGGATAATATCATTACATTATGTCAGAAGTGCCATAAACAGGTACATAGAGGGAAAATTGATTTGCTTAAATTTTAATAAAGTAATGCCGATAGCAAGCTGGATGACAAATCTTTCAAAAGATTGTTTTCTGGCTTGCCTTTTAATTTAATGCAAAATTGTCTTGAAGAAGAAAAATGGGATGTGTTACAATAATATTATATCAATCAATAATATTGTACAGATATTAATACAATTTTTAGAAAGACAAAAAAGTACCTTGAAATTGATAAATGTCAGAATATTCAGACAATTACCTGCAGAAATGAGTCTTGAAAGCCTTGATTTAAGCGGCCTGTGAGAGGATACCGTAGAAATGGAGAATACCCGATTAAGGGAATTGACATGCAGTTGTTGATACTGTTTCTGTTATTTCCTTCTCCAAAGTAGAAATGGAGAATACCCGATTAAGGGAATTGACATGTTCTAACTTTGTTTAACATAATTTTTACCTTAACCTTGTAGAAATGGAGAATACCCGATTAAGGGAATTGACATATATCTTGTCATAAAGATCAGATATAGTTGCCATGGTAGAAATGGAGAATACCCGATTAAGGGAATTGACATAACAACTGATGGGGGCTTCCAGCAGAAACCGCTCGATTGTAGAAATGGAGAATACCCGATTAAGGGAATTGACATACACGGTAAATACCGTCGTCATCCTTGGATACCCCTGTAGAAATGGAGAATACCCGATTAAGGGAATTGACATAATATCTGCTTTGTCTTTCTCCCTACCTCTTGCTCTGTAGAAATGGAGAATACCCGATTAAGGGAATTGACATACCTTTCTTGCCTTTTTATTTGAATCTGTACCGCGTAGAAATGGAGAATACCCGATTAAGGGAATTGACATATTTTCCGTTTGGTGTTACATCTGCATATCTAGAATTAGGTAGAAATGGAGAATACCCGATTAAGGGAATTGACATAGTTTCCTGTAGGGGTA
>CAMWXE010000046.1 GCA_947178145.1 uncultured Lachnospiraceae bacterium
TGAAGTAGATGGACAATCGGTTGAAGACAGCAGATATTCAATTCGGTTTAATGCAATCACAGGAGAGGAAATTTCGTGAGAAGGGTATTCATAAACGAATGGAAGAGGGCAATCAACGCGGGTGCTGTCATAGCGGTTATTGGCGTTATGTTCTGCATTTGCTTTGATAAATCCGGGACTATCTGAACTGGCAGGGCGTGAAAAACACAAGGGGACAACCGCTGACCTATAACAGCATCCAGCACCTTTTGAACAACCGCCGCTATATCGGGGAGTACACCTACCGGGACATTGTTGTTCCAGATGGCATCCCCGCCATTGTTCCCCAAGACCTCTTTGAGCGGGTACAAGACCGGCTGGCAAAGAACAAAAAAGCCCCTGCCCGGTACAAGGCAGAGGAAGATTACCTGCTGACCACCAAGCTGTTCTGCGGGTACTGCGGGGCCTATCTCTGCGGCGAGAGCGGCACCAGCCACACCGGGAACACCCACCGCTATTACAAGTGCGTGTCCGTGAAGAAGAAGCGGCAGGAGTGCCACAAGAAGTCTGTCCGCAAGGAATGGATAGAGGATTTTGTGGTGGGCGAAACCATGAAGATGGTGATGGACGATAAGGCGATAGAGGCCATTGTGTCCATGCTGATGGACTTGCAGGACAGGGAAAATGTGAATTTGCCGCTGTATGAACAGCAGTTGCGGGAAGCGGATATCGCCATTCAAAACCTGCTGAACGCTATCCAGCAGGGAATCCTTACCAAGTCCACCAAGGGGCGGCTGGAAGAACTGGAAGCGACGAAGGAAGAACTGGAAACCCGTATTGCCTGTGAGAAGCTGGCAAAGCCCAAGGTGAGCGCCGAGTTTATGACATTCTGGCTCCACCGCTTCCGCAAGCTGGACGTGCGACAGAAAGCCCACAGAAAGATGTTGATTGATACTTTCATCAACGCCATTTTCCTCTATGATGACAAGATGGTGATTACCTTCAACTACAAGGAAGGGACGGACACAATTACATTTGATGACCTCAAAACCTCCCCCGCGGCGGAAAAGTCTGGTTCGGATTTGGATTGCTTAACTGCAGTTTAAAGGACTGTTTTTGAGGATATGAAAAGCCTTGGGGACGGTTCTTTTTTTGTGCTGTTTTAGAGCCGGGGAGGTTGTGTTCTCTATGGAAAGAGACAGGATTGTATAACCTGTCTCTCATTTCATGAAAAAATGCAAAACGCGTTCCTTAAAATCTTCTGCCTCTTCATACGCAGCATGGCCAAGACCACTATAAATAAGCAGTTCACTACCGCTGACTTTATCGGCTATTGCAGAAGCAGCAGTTGTTCCTACGATTTGATCGCAGTCTCCGCCAATCACTAATGTAGGGCATGTGATTTTGTTCAATTCCGCGCAGGCATTGTGGCTGATACAGGAATCGGCCTGTATCAGAAAGCGCTGAAAACTTTTTGGTTTTCCGATTCTCCCAAGGATCGGATAAAGCCGCCGGTACTTTTTTAAATATGTTTCTGAATATGATTTTTCTGCGGTATCAATGATTAGATTCTTATAATTTCCCTGCATTGCCATTTCCATCCAGGCACCAACTGTTTTATGTATTGTTTCATTTGGCATTGAACTTGTCACGGCCAGAATGAGCCTATGAACCAAATCCGGATAATCAATTGCAAGATACTGCGCGATCATACCACCCTGGGATATGCCTAAAATATCTGCTTTTGAGAGACCGAGAACGGCCATGGCTTCTGCTTGGTCTTTTGCCATTTCCCTTGTAGAATACCCTTCCTGCAGATGGTTTTTCCGGCTGAAAACATACACTGTAAATTCTTTTGCATAGGCCCTGTACATCATTGAAAATACAAGAGCCATTCCTTTCACTGTAGATAGTCCGTCGCCCAACCCGGGCAGCATGATAAGATTTTTGTTTCCGCTCCCAAAAGAAATGTAATCCATTTCAGAGTTTCCAACACGAACACTTCCATTATGGGCATGATAAAACATGATAATCTCCTTTATTTTACGATTCCTGCTTTTAGGATTTCTATATATTCTGACAGATTTTTTACATATTCTTTTTCTATTGCTTTGAAATCTGGATTGGCTTGTTTTTGTATTTGAGCCAAAAAATCTTCATTAAAACCTTTCAGAAACCACTTTATCATATCAATCGTTTTTTGCGTGTCCCATCGGAATTGAGCGGTATCAATATCCTGTAAAAACCAATAATAGATATCCTGTTCCCTTTTGTCATATTTCAATATGGTTTTCCGATATATATCGGTATCAGTTTTCGTAAATGACCTGACAATCAATCTGGATTTTTCGGGATGCAGAATATACCATGAAAACTCCAAAGCAGAGTATTCTATGATTCGCTCAAACAGATCGGATGAAAGGGTATTTACTTTTTCTTTTAAGCTGGAAATAAGCTCCGCTGTGATTTCATCAAGAATATAAAAATAAAAATCCTCTTTTGTAGGAAAATATTTAAATAAACTTCCCTTACTGATACCAGCTATTTTAACAATTCGGTTTGTGGAACTATTCTCAAAGCCGTAGTTGGCAAATTCGGAAATTCCTGCTGTAAAAATATTCTGCTGTTTTTCGCGATTCAGTCCAAAAAATAATGATGTCGGCATTGTAATCTCCTCGAAATGACCATATGTTTCCTTTGCGTGTTTTATTATAGTGACCACTTGGTCACTATAATCAGTATATCTGCGTTCCGATCATTTGTCAAATAAATTTCAACTCATCAACATTGTCCAGGACATACTGCAGCCCACAAACAGCCCCTGCTGTTGCATTTTGTCATACAGGCTACTTCCGGCTGCACCTATCGTCAGTGCAGGTTTTGTAATCTGTATCAGAACGAACGTTTTTGCATCAGAGTTCGAGTGATGAAGTGGGCTTTGAGAACTTAGATGGAAGCAAAGGACGTGATGGCGTGGCAGAATGAGTTGATGGCATACCGGGACGAAAAAGGTAAGCCTTATTCAGCAGATTATTTGAGGACAATTCACGCACAACTGACAGCAATATTCAACCATGCAGTAAACTTTTACAACCTGCCTTACAACCTAGAGCGTGTTTGAAAAATCATTCCTACCACCTGCATAACGACGCGTACGCGTCGTATTCACCACTTTGCGAGATATTTGCGCCAAATTCAGTCAACATAGCCCGCTATGCCTCCTTCATTTGGCACAAATCTCTCACAAACTGTTACGCACATCTGGCAGAAAGCATTTTTCAAACACGCTCTAGTACAGCATTGAAATTTTCATCAGGGTATTGCATTATCACCTACAAAGTGTTAAGATGTTTATACACCCACAAAATGTTAATATAAAAGGAGGACAAAATGGCACAGCAAATTTCTGAATCCGAATTGGTACTAATGAAAATCATTTGGAAGAATGGAGGGGCGGCTTTATATTCCCTCATCATGGAGGAAGTGGAAAAAGACAAAAACGACAAAAACGACTGGAAGAACAACACCGTACTCACTCTGCTTTCCCGTCTGGGCGAAAAAAGTTCTTAGTCTACGGCGGGAATGTGAAAAACTTAGTGTCAGCCTTGTTGCGGCAGGATATTCTTTCGGCGGACGAATTGAAAGAGATTGAAACATTTTGGAGGAAAGAAAATGAATGAATTTATGAAAATATTATTGTCGCTGTCTGTTTCCGGCGCACTGTTACTGCTTCTTATTTTGGGAGGGAAGCCGCTGTATAAAAACAGATTCAGCAAGCGTTGGCAGTATTATATCTGGATAGTTGTTGCGCTGCGGTTTCTGCTTCCCTGGAATGATTTATTTCCATTTACTCCCGATACTACGATTGTTGGAAGTCTGTTTGAAAAGTTCGATACAGCAGCAGTAATGAATGCCCCTCTTACAAGCCCCAATGTACCCGTTCCCGTCAATCCGGGGAACAGCAAAGCAGAGCCGATACAGACAAACCGGGAAATAACCGCTGCTGCCTTGCGTGAGCCATTTAATATATATTTCTGCCTGTTTTTTATTTGGTCAGCATTGGCACTGGTTTTATTTGTCCGTAAGATAACGGTCTATCAAAAATATGTCCAATATATCAAAGCGGGAAATAAAGAGGTATCGGATATAAAAATCTTGAATCTGCTATCTGATTGTGAAAAAAAACTGAATATCAAATCAGGTGTGGAATTATGCCAAAATGCACTGATAAATTCCCCCATTATGATTGGCTTCTTTCGACCAAGCATTATTTTACCAGCTAAAGAACTGGGGAGCAAGGAACTGTTCTATATATTTGCACATGAACTAATTCACTATAAAAGGAGGGATATGTTTTACAAATGGCTGATAGAGATTGCCGCTTGTGTACATTGGTTTAACCCATTTGTGTATTTACTGGGAAAGGAGGTAAACAGAACTTGTGAATTGTCATGTGATGAAGCGGTTGTACTCATATTGGGTGACAAAACGAAACGAGAGTATGGAGATATGCTGATTTCATTTGTGAGAGCAGACAATCAGTATAAAAGTTCTTTGGCATCCGTTACTTTAACAGAAGGAGCAGAACAACTAAAAGAAAGGTTAGGTGCTATTATGGAGTTAAAAAAGAAATCTAAATCAATTAAAGTGATTACCGCCATTTTCACTTTTTCACTCTGTATTTGCTTTGCAGCAGCTGGCGCATATGCTGCGCCAAGCCAACCCGAAGAAAAGAAAATGCAGGAACAGGAACAGAGCGAACAGAGAATTGAAGAATCGGAAATTTCAGTCAGCGAAGATGAAAATTACAAGTCTATATATACGCAAAATGGATATTTCTATAATTCCTACATTATCGAAATGGGCTGGAACGTGTATGGCGACGAGTATTCCGACCAGACAGAATTGATTCTGAAAGATGGCTCAGTAATGAAAGTATATTTTAGTGATACTTCAAAGGATTATATCGCTGATAAAGTGGCAATTGCTACGATAACCGAACTCTTATCGTATCTAAAAGATATAAATACTTATCCGACAATAGAAATGCCAGTTATTACAAAGATTGTCTATACAGGTGATAAAGAAATGTCAGCATTGAGGGAAGAATTTTATCAAGACGGAGATGTTTACGGCTTTTCAGCACTCTTTTCACTCTTAGACGAGGCAGGACAAGAAGAGTGGTATCAAAAAATATATGACGCTGATAAAATTGCTTTCTTTTCAGCTGCAATAGGATATATGGATAATGACTTGATTTCTGTATATGTAGACAAAGCAGATCAGGACGGAAAAACAAATTTCTTTTCTGCATTTTTGAATTACATGCAGCCGGATATGGTAAAACAATATGCTGAAAAATATTATGCGGCAGATGATGTTACCCGCTTTGCGGTTATGATTCCATACATGACTGAAAAGGAACAGCAGGATTGGCTCAAGAAAGTACAGACAGATAAGAAAAACTCTTTTTTCACAGTATTATCTGATAATTTATTTTGACAAATAATAGTAGCCTGAATAGCAGCGATGAAAGGGCAGACGCCTAAAAGCGCAGCTGCCCTTTTGCTCTATATAGAGGGCAAAAAAAGATTAGAATGGCTCTGTGTATGATAAATATGCAGGGCTTTTCTTAACCAACAAAGTATTTGTGATTAAGATAGAAAGACAGAATGAATGAGATGGATTTCGTAGGCGCAGGCATTGTGGGAATAGCCAGTTATGCACATTTCCATGATGCGATTTTATGGAACTTAGGAACTGTAGAAAAATAAGTGACACATCTTGACTTGTCTATTTCTCCGATTGTGCATGTCAAAAAGCCTTGCCGCAGCCCACTACGCCTACGTTTTTTGACATACACCCTCGAAGAAATATTCTGCGCAATCTGTATCACTTATTTTCCTACAGTTCCTTACAATTAATATGTTGGAAATGCGGCATTAAAAGGCGGAAGAAATGTGTGGAAGAAAAAAGGCGGTGCAAAGGTAAAAATATAACAAACATTATCAAATATTCGGAACATACATTAACAAAAACTGCATTCTGGTCGATATAGATATAAATATAATAAAAAAAGGGGCTGACAACATGGAAAAAGAAACTACTCCCAGTCAGAGTGAATGGCTGATTATGGAAGTGTTTTGGGCAAATGAAACGCCTACCATGACTGCAAAGGAAGTAATCAGGAAAATGCAGGGGAGGTCGGATATGTCGCCCAGAATGGTGCGTGTCCTGTTGAACCGCTTATGGCAGAAAGGTGTTTTAAGTTATACCGTAGATGAACATGATTTAAGGGTTTACCACTATACTGCCCGGAAATCAAAAGAAGAATGCCAGAGAGAAAAAAGCCGGAAGTTTGTAGACAGCTATTTTGAGGGCAGCAGGAAGAACGCAATGGCGGCATTGCTGCAAAGTGCAAAACTGACGGAAGAACAGCTCCGGGAATTGGAAGAAATCTTGGAGAAGTGCAAAGACAAGGATAATGACAAGGAATGACGGCATGGGTATTTTGGGATAGTGGGATCCACTTTTTAAATTCATGTTCTGTCTATTATGCAGTGCAGCTTGTAAGATGTGTGCTGCTTTCATTCATAGTGCTTGCGTTTGTTTTCACTCTGCGGAAAACGGCACTGAAAAACAGGGTATTCCTAAAGGGCGCATTATGGGGTTTGTTCATTCCTGTATTGTTTGTTGGCAGGATGAAGTTTTTTTATGAAAACAGAATAGCAGTAAGATTTTTTTCGTGGTTGACGGAAATGTGCATGAACCATATATGGATATGCTGGCTGTATTCATGCGGTGTTTCCGTATATGCTGCCCTGCTGTTTTACAGAAGAAGAAAACTGAAAAAAATGGCTGCAGGAATGGAAAAAAGAAAGGCAGGCGGCACGGTTGTCTATGTCACGAAAACGCCCGTCACACCGTCTACCATAGGGGTGTTCAGACCAAAGATAGTCATGCCGGAAGCCATACTGAAAGGATATGACGGGAAAGAGCTCCAAACAATCCTGCTCCATGAAAAAACGCATATCCGACTAGGGCATTTACTGTTTTATCTTTTGTGGGATATATTACGGGCTTTATTATGGCTCAATCCGTTTCTTTCCATAGGCACAAAGTATTTCCGGGAAGATATGGAAGAAATTTGTGATTGGGTAACAATTAAGCGGAGTGAGGGGAAAGCATACGCATACGGGCACCTCCTGTTAAAGAGCATGAGGATTTTGCAGGCAGAAAGCAAAGATTTTAATATGTATGCCACTTTTGCAGGGGATAAGGAGTATCAGAGCATCCGGCAGAGGGTAACAAGGATTGCCGCATATAAACCGTATAAAGGGGCTGTGGCAGTTGGTACACTGATTGCAGCAATGCTGTGTGTGGCGGGTACAGTCTTTTGGACGCAGAATGTTTCTTATGACAGGTACAATCCGATTGACAGCATTGTTGTGTATGATATGGGGACAGGAACAGAGCTTATCAGTGACGGGGAAGCATTAAGTGAAGCGGTCAGTTATGATGAAAGCTGCATCTACATAAAAGCGGAAACTTTTCAAGAATTGATAAAGGACAGTACCGTATCAAGTGAAAATATCTGTTTTTACTGCAGCGGTTATTACAAGTTGCCGGGAATAGGCGGGGGTGGTGGCTGCGGATATTTAGAAACGGCAGATTTAGAAAACGGTATTTTAAAAATAGAATATGTAAAGCAGGAGAATATTTTTGTTCGTATATTCAAAATGATTTAAGGCAAATTCAAAGGAGGACTAAAACTATGGCAATGGAAATCAGTAACAATTACAGCAGCTATGTAAGCAGCTACACAAACACTACGGACAACAAGAAAAAAACAACCGAAAGCGGCACAACAACGGAAACAAGCAGTACCACAAAAAAGACAGCGGCAGATGAACTGTCGTATCTTTCCGAAAAGTACAGCAATTACAGCATTGTAGCCGCCAATTATACGAAGGGAATGCAGTATGGTTCCAGTTCAACCGTAAATGTTGCAATCTCTCCGCAGTTTTTGGCTAAAATGGCAAGTGACCCGGAACTGGAAAAAGAGTATGAAAAGAATATTGCCGCTATGCAGGAATGTGATGAACAAAATGTCCGCCAAGCTGCTGCCGGAGGCTGGCATGTTGCAGCACAGGGTTGGGCGATTGATAAAGACGGTGGGATTAGTAAGTGGTCGATCGTACAAAAAGATGATACAAAATCCCATTTACAAACTATGTCTGAAAATGCAGAGAAAATTCGTAAGCAGAATGAGGAAAAGAAACAGAAAAAAGCAGAGCTTGAAGAAAAGCGTCAGGCGAATCGGGAAGAAAAGAAAAAGTTGCAGGAGAAGTTGGACGAGGCAGGCAAGGATCAGTTTGACGATAAGTGGAAAGGTGTGGTTGTCATTTCAAAAGATGATGAAAATGCGGCTGTTCCCAAAGCTGATAAGGACAATGCAGGAATTACAGGCTTGAATATGGACTTAAAGGCATAACGGGAAAAGGATTTTAATGAAACAGTACAACTCAAATGGAGAATATGTAAATCCTGTAAATGGTTTGACATTCATTAGGATTTTATCAGAGAGTGTGTTTATATTGTTCGTGATGATGAAAAATGAAAGGAGCATGAAGAAGTGATAACGGATTATGGATTATTAGGAAAAGTTGGCGGGTATGGTCCGGCAGGCATTTACCAGAAAGAAAAGGCAGCAGATAGCGGTGGTGTCAGCTTCTTGGAGCTTGCTTCTGCAAAAGCGGCGCAGAATGTGACAGAACAGACAAGCGTAACGGGAATGAGTTTTGAGGATATGATGAAGTCAAAATATCCGGGAGCTTACTATAATGTAATGGATACTTCAAAGATTGATGGGGGATTGTGGGGACGGAATGATTATCCGTGGGACGCATATTTTTCAAAACCTGCGGACGAATCTGTTTTGAACTGGACGCCGACGGGAGCAGAACCGTCTATGCAGGATTCAGAAGTACAGAATAAAATAAATTCTATGGCGGGTAAGATGTCTGTAGTTATACCGTCGGAGTTAGAAGAAAAAATGAAGAATGACCCAGAACTCGCAAAACAAGTAATGGATAAGATTGACGGTTTTATTTCAACATATTACAGACCAGAAGCAAATCAGGGCTTTCTGATAACATTTGATGAAAATGGGGAAATCAATCATGCCTGCATAGCTTGTGAAGGACGAATTACTGTTTCCTCATCAGAATTTGTTGAAGCCCGCAAAGCAAGAGAAGCAAAACACGCTGAATATGAGAGGACTGCCGAAGAAAACGCAATCAAGCGGAAATTACGGGAGCAGCAGGGGTGTAAAGGCTGCTGACCGGCAGGGGAATCCGTCAACAGCTTTGATATGCAAATGGGGAATATTATGCTGAAGGAACTTACTCACTCCCATCCTGCTGCGGGAGTTTGTGGAGAAAATCGTTGTCCATGAGGCAACTCATACCTATCAAGCGCTTCTATTCCCCCAATGTCTGCAAAAACACTGGATGTGGTTAACAGACTATCAATTTCGCGGCAAGTCTCATCCCAGTGACTTCAAATTTCTTCGATATTCCTGCAGCTTCGTCTCATCAACATTGTCCAGGACATACTGCAGCTCATTTATGACCTTTTGGCGGTCGTAGGGCAGATAAGCCGTTACTGGTATCACGTTTGAAACCGTATTTGCCAGCAAGTGGGTGCGGATATTTAAGCTGTTGATGAATATCTGCAGTTCGCGGATACGCTCCTTTTCCCCGGCAGGCACAAACAGCCCCTGCTGCTGCATTTTGTATAATTCCGTATCCGGGAAGAGCGTGAGAGAAT
This sequence comes from uncultured Lachnospiraceae bacterium, assembly GCA_947178145.1. GTDB lineage: Bacteria > Bacillota > Clostridia > Lachnospirales > Lachnospiraceae > COE1. Next base: position 9,811 of record CAMWXE010000046.1, read on the forward strand.
CCACGGAAACAAAATACGGATTGAGCCGGCTAAACAGCGCGGCACTATTCATTGCATTTCGGTATCCGCCGCCTTTTGCTGCAAGTCCTGTCATATAGACAACGTAGTATTCGATTCCCGCTTCGTCGAGCTTCCCGCATTGTTCCAGAATATCAGCCGAAGTATATCCTTTGTCTGCAAGGGCGAGTGTTTGATCATCGCCGCTTTCGACGCCGATACTCAGGCCGTTAATGCCCATTGCCCTTAGTTTTCTAAGCTGCCACACCTCTTTATCTTTTATGTCACGGATACTTGCAAACATGGCCATTGTCTGGCATTTAATCAAGGAATCCCTTACGGTTAATGCCCTGCGTTTCAGATTATCGTAGCTCATTGCAAACGGATTTGCCCCTGTCCAGAATATTCTTCTCGCATAGGGCTGATAGCTTTTTATTTCTTCCAGGTCTTCCTCAAATTCCGCGATGGGTGACATGCGAAAACACTCGTTCTGATACAGATTACAAAACCTGCACTGACGATAGGTGCAGCCGGAAGTAGCCTGTATGATGACAGAGTTCGCTTCGTAGGGTGGTCTCCAGGTTCTGCCTGTAAAATGCATTGTCCTGCCTCCTTTCTTTCATAGATGATGAACGCTTTTTCTGTATTTCCGCAATTCTTCCTCGCTGATATTTCCTATGATTTCATCGAGAAAGGACAGCAGTTTATTCCTGTCTTTTGGCAGTTGTCCATAAAATTGATACGCGTTGGAAGCTCCCATCGCTGCAAAGCTTGTAGGTATCTGCAAGTTTTCAATGAGTGTCCGCACCTCCTTATACTTTTCGAGTTCACCTTCCTCCTGCCAGTTTCCGCGCTGTATTTCCGTGTAAAGTTCAGCGTCGGGATAAACTGTAAGCATATTTGCTCCAATGAGCACGGGGTGCACCTGATTGCACAGTGCAGCCGTCAATGCGGCCCCAGTTTCTCCGCGGCCTGCTCCGGAAATGCCTGCCAGATAAAAGAAGCTGTAATGAATACCTGCGGTATCTAACCTGTGACACTGTGCTATGATGTCGGCAGAAGTGTATCCCTTGTTCATAAAACCCAAAGCCGCATCATCGCCCGTCTCAATCCCAATCGTCAAACCGTCATACCCGCAGGCGCACAGTTTTGCGAGTTCTTCATCGGTTTTCGGAGTGATATCTGTAATTCTTGCAAATGAGCCAATCGATTTTACAGACGGGAGATATTTGCGGACTCGTTCTGCAATCGCAGCCAATTTGTCATAAGACAGAACGAACGGATTGGCCCCTGTCAGAAATACGCGGTCAATGTCCTGCCAGTCCCAGCGTCTGCCCGCCTTTTGTACCTCCTGCAAATCCGACTCAATATCCTTCATGGGGGACATTCTGAATGGAAACGGCAAATCATTGTACAGCGTACAAAATTTGCATTTGTGATGTGTACAGCCAGCTGTCACTTCTAATAAGAGTGATGCTGCTTCATACGGCGGCCGCCAGATTGTTCCTGTATAGTGCATATCGATCTCTCCTTTTTGTGTAGTTCAGGAACGGTAAGCAAATATCATTGCCGGATTGCGCAGGACAACTGGAGACACAGACGTTAGGAACTGTAGGAAAATAAGTGATACAGATTGCGCAGGATATTTCTTCGAGAGTGCAGTACAAAAAACGTAGGCGTAGTGGGCTACGGCGAGGCTTTTTGTGCTGTGCTATCGGAGAGATGGTAAAGTTCGTTGTTTACAGTTCCTTATGTTTATTATATGAATGTACAATAATTTTACAAGTACTGTACTTTTTTATAGTACATATAAATGGACTGTACATTGATTTTAGACAAAAAAGGTGTTATACTGCTTTGAAAAGAAAAAGAATAATTCTGTCATTAGACGAGGAGTGTCAGGTATGAGAAAAAGCACGTTAGCGGTTGAACGCTGTAAAACCGTTTCCACGATACAGAAAATGTTAGGCGGCAAATGGAAAATCGAAATTATCTATTATATCGCCTTTCAGGATATTCACCGTTTCGGAGAGCTTCGCAGACAGATTGGAGAGATTACGGAATCCAGTCTGACAAAGCAGCTTCGGGAGCTGGAAGCAGACGGTTTCATTACCCGTTATGACTACAAAGAAGTACCTCCCCATGTGGAATACAATCTGACGGACTTGGGAAAAAGCTTCATTCCCGTTTTGGAATATATGAAACAATGGGGCGATGAAAATCTCAGCGGGTAGACGAAGCAAAGTAACTGGTTTATATAGTTGGAGCATTTATTAAACGCCGCATCAGTTTCAACTGCAGAACCGTATCCGCAAAGCGCAGCGGCTGCTGCACAAAACCAAAACAATAACCGAAGTGGCTCTGGCCACAGGATTTTGCGACCAAAGCCACTTCATAAAGCAATTCGAAAAGCAGGTGGGCATGACGCCGCGGACGTATCGATTGTCCTCCGAAATAATCGGATCAGCATAGCGCAGGCATAAACTTAGCGAACAGATAAAGACCGTCCGCTCCGGCAATGACTTCGTGCGGTACGCCGATGGGGAAAATGGAAATCACGCCGGCCTCATAAGGCAGTTCCACGCCATTGTTCCTGCATACGCCCGCACCAGATATAACCTCGTGCGTTTCCAGTTGTGTCTCGTGGATATGATTCCCAATTTTCTGATCGGGAGCGATTCTCACGAGATGGAAGCTGAACTGTCCATCCGTCTTGCTGGATGTGATAACATGCTTTAGCTCCACTCCCTCAAAAACAGGGTGTTTAGACCACGGAATTGTATCAAACGCAACCGTTACATCCGGCAAAAGAAGCTTTCCTCCCTCATTGAATTTTTCGAACAGATTTTTATAATCCATTTGCAGCACTTCCTTTCCAATTTTTGCAGTATTTCTGCTCTCTTCCATCATAGCAGTAAGCATGAAATAAGAATTGTAAAAAATTGCGGAATGTTGGCTTGTCGCTACTGTTCATACATCCATTACAGTAGATGGAATCATTTGTCCGTCAAATCTTTTAATTTCTAAATATATTCAATGACACGAATGTAACTGCGTGGTATACTATTTATAAGTATTTGTAACTATCATTCCTGAAATGGGATTCCCCCGGAGAAAGGCAAAAAGGAAGCGTGAAAACCATACCATGGATGAGGTCAGGCAGACAGTAATAGATGAAAATTTGTATCAGCAAAAGTCGGGTGCCAGATGAATCAACGAATTCAAATGCATCAGAAAACGACGAAAAGCATTGCTCAATGATCTTTAGACAGTTGGAAAAGAATATGATGATAAAACGTAGCTAAAAGAGGAAAATTTAAGAAGGTACAGGTGCCGTGAAATCTGAAAAAATGAAAATGGAACGCGTGCATAACTTTTTTCGCTTGGACACACTTGCGTTCCTTGCTTCGTGTTAGCAATCCCAAAGCACGAGAATGGTAGTGGTAGCAGAGTTCATGGGTCTGTCATCCAATATCGATTTATTAGAATATAATGATTAAAGCGTCAAAAGGGGTAAGCAAAGAAAATAATCACAATATAGAATATATACATCTGTACAAACCACTATATATTGTACCATTCTTATGAAAAATACCCTTTTGACGGGCTAATCATATAATTATATAACACCAACTCAATATAATAATCGTCCAATTCCGTTCTGATATTTGCTGCCGTGCCACAAATGCATAACCCTCACCTAATCCTTGAGGAACTTTAGCAAATGACTAATGATTGCCTGTTCCAGTTAGGTTTTCATTCTAAAGTGCTTTGAAAAATTAACTGTTCGCAAATTACGAATAGTCTGGTTTGAGGGAGAACATGATATAAAATTTGCAAGTTCTCCATGAAATTTTTGGAAAAGCGTATATGATAAATGGGGAATAAAATAATTGAGAAATCAAGTTGTACTAGGTATAATAACATTATAGAATTTGAGAATCAAAAGAGGTGAAATAGAATGAAACATGCAGATAGTGCTGTGATAAATTGGGAAGATCTTGATTTGGATTATGAAGGTGAGAATAAGTATGCGTCTTTTTTTTCTTCGACAGGAAACTTGCATACATATCCTGCTAAAGCGGTTTCTGAAATGGTTAGTGATTTAATCAAGAAAGTTATGTCTATCAAATCGATAAAAACTGTACTGGATCCTTTTGTGGGGAGTGGAACAACTGCATTAGAATCAAAATATTTAGGACTGGATTTTTGGGGGTCAGATTTAAATCCCCTTGCTGTTTTGCTGTCCAAAACGAAGGTGCTGACAATAGGCAATACTGCTTACACTAAGAAAAGATTAAGCGAATTTGCTGTACAGATAAAAGAAGAATATCCAAATGCACGATTAATACCTGTTTGCTCATTTGATGGTATTGACTATTGGTTCAAAGAAGAAAATGTTCGTGAATTGAATTTTTTGAAATTTAAATTAAGTCAATTTGTAAATAGAGCTAATAAGGTTAATAGAGAAATGTACGCATTAATTTTGTTGACTGCATTTAGCTCCACAATACGAAGAGTTTCCTTAACTAGAAATAGTGAATTCAAATTATATAGAATGTCACCAAGTGAAATAGATAGATTTTCTATTAGTGCCATTGATGAATTTAAAGAAGCAGTATCACATTTGTTGGATATGTTAGTAGTAGCGAATGATAGTTATAAAAAAGAAACACAAAGTACAATATGTTTACAAAATGCCAAGTCATTAAATTATTTACATAATAAAAGTATTGATTTGGTAATAACTTCACCTCCATATGGTGATTCAAAAACAACAGTTGCATATGGCGAATTTTCAAGACTATCGCTTCAGTGGATGAACGATTTGTTAAAAAAATATGTTGGAATTGAAGTAGAGGATTATAATTGTGATGACCAGTTATTGGGGGGAAGAAAATCTGAATGGGGTTTAAAAGATGAAAAGGATTTTTATAAATCAAATGAAGTAGTGGCATTAGAAGCAGAAATGCAGTCTAGAATTCAAGAAAAAAAAGATGAATTAGCAATAGCTAAAGCGGTTTTGGATGAAATGAAAGTATGCATTGACAATCATCAGTTTGTTTCTGTGGATTTATTACATAAAAATGAAATCCTATATCAATTAATTTCTGAAAGAGTGCGATTAGATATATATAGAAAGATTAAAAATTCCAAATCAGGATTAAGAGATAAAAAAACAAAAAAATTAGCAAAACAAAATACGACTGAGTATATGAAGCAGATGGAAAATATGTATTCATCCAAATATATAATACGTCAAGAACATTTAGAAGAAAAACTGAATAAGGTGGCGGAAACGCTCAACAGAAATGAAAAGTCTATTCAAAAAAGAAAAGAAGACGTAGTAGTTTTTTTAAAGGATTTATATAAGGTTGTATTAGAGACTGATAGAGTGATGCGAAAAGGCGGCCTTCAGATTTGGATAGTTGGTCATAGGACTGTAATGGGAAAAATTACAATTAATATGGAAGGAATATTAAAAGACTGGTTTTTGAACAAGGGGTATGTGTGTGAGGCTTCTCTGAGCAGAAAGTATTCGTTTAAGAGAATGCCGCATCATATTAATTCAACTATTGAGCGTTGTGAAGAAGTCAATACGATGATGAATGAATATATTTTGGTAGTTAGGAAAAAATAGAAGGGAGAAAACAAAAATGCAGAGGAGTGAAAAAATGAATTTAACAGCATCTGCAAGGTTAATTATGCAGCTAGGTGAGCAGCTTATAGAAGATGAGCTGGTTGCCCTTTTAGAGTTAATTAAGAATGCATATGATGCTGACGCCAATAATGTAGATGTAAATATTGATACAGATACTGTCACTCCTTACGGAAAAGGGTGTATAGAGATTAAAGATGATGGAAATGGAATGATTCCAAGTATTGTGAGAAATTCTTTCCTAAGATTGTCAACAAGTTTTAAGGAGGAGGAGAAGAGTTCTATTTACTATCATAGAAGAGTTTTAGGAAAAAAGGGTATAGGACGTCTTTCTTTTCAAAGATTAGGAAATTATGTAACAGTAGAGACAGTGCCTAATATAGAAAGATTTAAAGAAACAGAATTACTAAAAAAAGAAGATAACGTATTTTTTAATGAATATAACAAAATTAATATAGATATCGATTGGTCTAGTTTTCCAATCGATATGGATTTTTCAGATATTGTGGCAACTGTCAAATATGAGAAAGATATTGCAATATCATATGGAACAAAGATTGTTATTCAAGGAATTAAGAATCTTAATTTTTGGGACATGGATAAAAAGAAAGAAGAAAAATTAAAAAATGAATTGTTAAATATGATGGATCCTTTTCAGAAAAATCTCAATTTGAAAAAGGGCGAACGCTTTAGTGCATTGTTAAAGATTAATGGTATTCCATATTCAGCAGAGCCTATTGATGAGAGTCTATTGGATGAATTATATGATTCAAAAGTATTCTTTGAATTTAAAGAATGGAAATTATATGTAAAAATTGACCGTCCATTAAAATATATTATGCAACGACGCAATTCGATCATTACAAAAATGAAGGATTGGGGATTTGATATACAGCATGAAGGAAACTATCAAAAAGAATCTAAGGAATACGTAGTTGATTTCAGTGATATAAATCAAGTCTTGCTTGATTATCCAAAAATAAATTTTACTATAGAAAAGACCACTTTTTTGAGTGAAGAACAGATATTAAAACTTGAAGAGAAAAAGGAAAAAGGGGTAATTACAAAAGAAGAATATACAAAAGTGTTATTAGACCAATATGCATATCCGGGGAATTTTAAAGGAACAATTTATGCGAGAGATAAGTCTAATAGGGAAGAAATAGATATTATTTTGGAAAAGGAAGGATTAATAAAAGCCAAACTAAATACTTTAAAAGATATCAATAAAGCATGGTCTTCTATGCAGGGTGTTTATGTATATAGAAATGGTTTCAGGGTATTGCCTTATGGAAGAAAGGATTGGATTGGTTTTACTGGAAAGAGCCAGACAGCGGCGAATAATATATATAAGGAACATACAGTAGTAGGATATATAAAAATAGATGGATTTACAAGTGAAAAGCTTGAAGAACAGACCAATAGACAGGGGTTTGTGCAGGATGAATACGGCAAAAATTTTTTCATGTTAATACAAAATTTTTTGCTCAACATAATGTTTGAAAGTGATACAAAATTCAGAGAAGGTTTTTCTAAAATAGATGAAAAAAAAGATAAAGTAATAACTAAGAATGGAAAAATTGTTTTTAAAAGAGAAATAAATTATGAAGATGAAAAAAATGAAAAAATGGAGGAGGTTAAAGCTGAAATCAAAGATTTAAGAGCTGCAATCTCAAATAAAACCGTAACTGCAGTCATGTCACAAAAGGCAATTGAAAATTTGCAGGACAAAATATCACAGTATGAGGAAGTAGAACAAAAAGCAATAAAGGAAAAAAAACAAGAAATCTATCTAAAATCACGGCAGATTGAAGAGATAAAGGATATTGTTCCGTTACTGGGTTTAGGTATTATTGCAGAGTCTTTGACACACGAGATGAACAGAATTGAACATACTATTGAAGATTGTGCTAGGAATACAATAAAATATAAAAGTGATACGGATAAAATTGTGAAAAATCAGCGGAACATAATAACACAGACAAATTTTTTGAAAATTCAATTAGCTCATATGGAATCCACGTACAGGAGAAATTTAGAAAAACAGGAGGAAATATCATTGAGGGATTTTCTGTTAGATATGTATGTGAATGAAGATAGTCCGATGTTTCGAAAAGCACATAGAGATAATGTAGATGTTCTTGTCGAAGGGGAAAATATAGTTATTAAGGCAAATAAAGGTATACTAACGACCATATTTGATAATATATTTCTAAATTCTTTGTATTGGGTGCGATATTCAAGACAAGGGAAGTATATTAAGTTTATTTTGAGACGGAGTGGAGCTGTTGAATGTTTTGATTCAGGCTGTGGAGTACATCCGGAGATTGAAGATAACCTGTTTGAACCATTTCGTTTTATGAAAGAAAATGGAAGAGGATTGGGCTTGTTCATTGTAAAGGAATTGACTGAAAACATGAATGGCAGAGTCTGGCTCTCAGACGAAAAAAGAGAGGAAAGAAGATACAAATTTGTATTTGATTTGAGTGAAAGGATGGTATAGTATTGCAGGATTTGGTACAAATGTTAAAAGAGTATGATATCAAGAATGTTATTTCAATCGATGATGGATGGGAAATAGCTGAGAAGCTTGAAGAGAAAATAGAAAAAGCAGGGCTTGACGCTGATGTAACAGTGTCGGATATTTGCGACAAATACGGTATAGAAATTGAGGCTGAAGAAGAGGCAGCTTATACAGAATACAGTTATACTTTGATAAAGGAACTAGAAAGCATAAAGGATAAAATGCCTCAAATATTCAATGCAATATATGAAACACTACAGGATGATATTGAGGTAGAGCTAAAAACTTTAAAAAATATTTTAATTTATTTAGGAGAAGAAAAGTTTACAATACACACAGGAGTCAAGTTCACGAACTCGTATCGGGAATTAAAGGGTAACACTTTGTACATTTTAGACAAAGATATGGGAAAAAATCGCGAAAACGAATTTCTTGATTATATAATAAATATTATAGACGAGAGAAAGGACTATAACGACTTAGTAATAGTTTACTCTAATGAAGTAGCCGGACTGTTGGAACATGATAAGAAAGTTGAATATATTGAATCAAATAACAGCAAAGGTAATGATTTGGAAATTTTGTATCAGTTTTGGCCGCTCTCAAAAATTACAGATGAAACACAACTTGTAACTGGAATTAAGGAGATGGTTTCAAAATCAATGTATGGTAAAGCGTTGAGCAAAATGATAGCAATAAAAAAGTTTTCAGTAGATATGGCTCTTAAAGACTTACTTCATATTAATGTGGATAATCTAGATGATATGATTATTGAAGCATATGTGGAAGGTGGAAAAATTACTGAAAGTTATGAATTGCTGATAGATTCCCTTATTAAGAAAAATCTATTGGAACAGATATTGTCAACAGATGTTTTGAATTATGAGAAAGAACTTTTACGATATAGTTCAAAGCGTTCGACGGAGATTATGAAGAGTATCTCCTCTAAAAGTCAGTATGGTAATTTGAGGAATGAGACTAATAAAAAGAAATTATTGGATTCAGACACACTTTTGTTTAATATTGCAGATTATAGCATAAATAAAGGATATAATAATCCGTCAATGGGTGATATTTATGTTTTTACAGAATCAAGAAGTAAGAATAAATATGCTGGAATGTTAATATCTCAAGAGTGCAGTATAATGATTCGTATGGAAAAATATCCAGATATAATAAAAAGAAAAGCAGATGAGTTATTATTGCTGTTATTTGATATTGAGGAAGTTACAAAAGACAATGTAGATAAGGTTGCTAAAAAGTTAGATGATTGCATTTGGCCAATAAAAATAGATGAAAAGATCTGTTTGCTGCGGAATACGAAAAGAAGTATGTATATTAGCCCAGAAATATTAGACTTATGCGGATTAAATGCATCTGGAAAGGCAAAGATACAGTTTGAAGAAGAAAGTTTGGAATATAAAAGTGTTTATTCGCAAGAATTTTATAAGGATTTCAAGCAAGTTGTGGAGAATAAAATCGAGAATATGGTTGACAAGTTGATACCAAGGGAGCTAGAGAATGCGGAAGATACTTATAAGAACATGATAATATCCTTGGCATTTGGAGTAGAATTTAAAGAGGATTTTGATATTCAGAGAATTTGCAAAATTGATGAAAAACAAACGTTACATATTATACATGAATATTTGAATGGTATAGCTAAAATTGGGGTAAAAGTTAATCCAAATCATAAAACTCGCAAGAAAGATGTTAAGAGGTAAATCTTCAAAGTATTTACTACATATAGCCACGTTAACAGTATCTATTCGACAAAAGCTGTGCATATTCCAGTCAACCTATCAATTGGAAAGCATTAAGACATTTTAAAGTGTTCTGCATGACTCTCATTAAAGAAATGAATATAATAAAAGGCATCGTTTTGCGGGATTTCATAATCATTAAAGTTAATCAGGCTACACAAAAAAGAAAGACTATTTCAAATGTTGTTGAACTGCCTTATGATTCCAAAGTCATATAGTATATGTAACACGATGACATTATATTAACTGGGGAGAGCCTGTAATCTATTAAAAGCAGCCAGAGATTTCGAGATGCTATCAGATATCTGGAGGAGGAAGAGCAATGGAGCAGTCAGTCCCGATTGAGACGGATGTAGGTATCATTACTATGCGCGATGGCATTTTTCTTGACCAGGTGCAAAGCGACGGTTATCATATGACCTTTACAGGCGATATTAATGGAGGGCTTGTTACAAACCACACAGGCGAAAAGGAGTGGTTTCCCTATACACTGACATTCCACGGAGTGCTGGCATGCTTATCCTGCGAGCTGGACACATACGAGGGTATGGGCGATAGCAGCTTTCCAGGCAGCAGTGATTTTGACATCATTGCGGAGAGCGCGTGGCTGCAATCGCTCCCGATACGAAAGGATTATGACAAAGACCATTACCATCACTATCGTCTGGCGACTTACGATATGATTTACAATATTATTGCAAAAGACTATGAATTAGACATTGATATGGAACGGAACAGGAAGACAAATGAACAGAGAGCGGAGGAATTAATCAGACAGCTTGGCTTTGATTTTGATTCCATCTCAAAAAGCGAAATCCGAAACCTGATCGAACAGGAAACAGAGCATTTTCAGGAGGGAAGCGCCGAGTATATCAGACTGCTTTGCGGCTATTTATATTGCATTGGCGATATTACCGATGTGCCGCTGCTTGAAAAAGCAAAGTATGGCATCAATATGGACGTCGGCTGTATGATTGATGGAGAATGGATTGACAGCCTGAAAAATGGCGGACAAAAAACGGAATCTGTCAGTTCGCGGGAGGATATCAGAAACGGATTCGTCGCTTATTATGAAAAGTTCGCGGCAGATGATGATGTGTGATTATTTCGTGTAAAATTGGAGAAAGGAAAGCGTAAGAGACAATGATATTTGAGACACATGCTCATTATGATGATGAGGCATTTGACGACGACAGAGACACATTACTATCGTCCATGCCAAGGGAAGGAATCGGATTGGTTGTAAATGTGGGCGCAAGCCTGAAGAGCACAGCGGCGGGCATCCGGCTTGCAGAGAAATATCCTTTTGTCTATGCGGCAGCAGGCGTGCATCCGAACGAGACGGCAGAGCTGAATGAGGAAACCTTTGCATGGCTTAGGGCGCAATGCCTTCACAAAAAGGTGGCAGCAGTAGGGGAGATAGGGCTTGACTATTATTGGGACGAGCCTTCCCATGAGATACAGAAGCTGTGGTTTGCACGTCAGTTAGAACTGGCTGCAGAGGTCAAAAAGCCGGTTATTATCCATTCCAGGGATGCCGCAAAGGACACTTTTGACATCATGACAGCGCACAATGCCCGTGAAATCGGCGGCGTTGTCCACTGCTTTTCCTACAGCGCGGAGATGGCGCAGGAGTATGTAAAAATGGGATTTTACATCGGCGTCGGCGGTGTCGTCACCTTTAAAAACGGCAGGAAACTGAAAGAGGTGGTAGAATCCATCCCAATAGAATGGATTTTATTAGAGACAGACAGTCCGTATCTGTCGCCGGAGCCAAACCGCGGCAAGAGAAATTCCTCGCTGAATATACCATACATTGCACAGAAAATTGCAGAAATCAAAGGAATGTCATATGATGAGGTCGTAGCTGTGACAGAAGAAAATGCAAGACGGATGTATCACATACAGAAATGAATTCGATCCGATTTGTCATGACACAACTTTCAATTCAGACAAGTCAAAATGAAAGTCCATTTCGTGACAGATCTTTACCAGGAGGACAACAGATGGCAACGCTTGGAAATCCAACCAACACAATTGCAATACTGCAGAAATACAATTTCAATTTTCAAAAAAAATACGGTCAGAATTTTCTGATTGATTCCAATATATTGGAAAAAATCATTGATGCGGCGGAAGTGAACCAAAATGACTGCGTGCTCGAAATCGGCCCGGGTATCGGGACGATGACGCAGTATCTTTGTGAAAATGCGCGGGAGGTGGTCGCAGTCGAGATTGACAAAAAGCTGATACCGATACTCGGGCAGGACACACTTTCATCTTATGATAATATTACGCTCATTAACGAAGACATCTTAAAAGTGGATATCAACGCGATTGTACAGGAAAAAAATAACGGCAATCCGATTAAGGTCGTGGCAAACCTTCCATATTATATTACGACGCCGATTATCATGGGACTTTTTGAGAGCCGCGTACCGTTAGACAGCATAACCATCATGGTGCAGAAGGAAGTGGCGGAGCGCATGCAGGTAGGCCCCGGCACAAAGGATTACGGCGCGCTCTCGCTGGCAGTCCAGTATTATGCCAAACCGGAGGTAATGATGACAGTGCCGGCGGGCTGTTTTATGCCGCGCCCCAATGTTGACAGTGCTGTCATAAAACTGACACGCCACGACAAGCCGCCCGTGACGGTTTCGGACGAAAAGCGGATGTTTGACATCATCCGCGCATCGTTTAACCAGCGCAGGAAAACACTCGTAAACGGACTGGGCAATGCCACAGAATTAAATGTTAAAAAAGAACAGGTCTTATCTGCGCTGGAAAAGATGGGATTGCCACCTGCTATACGCGGTGAAGCCCTCACCCTGGTAGAGTTTGCCGCGCTGACAGAACTGCTTTCGGGGAATTAGCTATCCTCAAGCTGTGAAGTGCAGTGCGGGCATCTTGAAATTCCGTTAAATCAATTGAATTTCTTGGCTAGTTTAGTGGTATCGGGTTCTGCGGTTACCGTTTCCTTACATGCGTTCATGCTGATTACAATACCTCATTATCCTCACAATAGTAACTAAAATATCTCTCCCGCAAAGGCTGATAGGAGCCCCTTGGAAGATAGATTTTCTTCCCGTTATCCATCTCTACTTCCTGTGCATTGATGCTGTCCACATGTTCCAGATTCACAATGTAGGCAACGCCCACCCGCGAAAATTCACGATAGCAGGCGAGCATCTCATAAATCTCAGCCATCGTCCGCCGCAGTCCGTACTGTGTGCCGTTTGACAAATATAGATGCTGCGATTTTCCCTGTGCCTCGCAGTACACGATATCACTGACCGCCACACGCTGTATCTTGCCATCGATGCGCAGCAGCAGATATTTTCTGCGTGCTGCCTCCATATCCCCCAGCAGCTTATCCAACACTGGAAACAGTATTTTTTCTGATACCGGTTTTACCAGATACTGTGAAGCCTCCACACCGAAGGCGTCGAGCGCGTGCTCCCTTGATGTGGTGAGGAAAATGATTTTCCCCCCGCTGCCCATGTCACGCAGGTCATGTGCCGCCTCAATCCCCAGCTTTTCCGGCATGTATATATCCATCAATATGAAATCTGGTAAATAATTGTTCGCTCTGACCTGATTCAGCAGTTCATCTGCCCTTTCAAAACGCTCAATTGCAAATGCTGCCTTGGTATGTCTTTCCTCATAATTCCGCAGCATCTGTTCTGTCTTATCCAATTCTGCTGCCTCGTCATCGCAGAGCGCTATCAGATACATCGCCTGTTCCTCCCTTTTGTTCTGTTTCATCTTCTTTTGCCGCCGGAATGCGCAGGATCATCCGAAATACAAACACTCCGTTATCATTTTTAAATTCATAATCCCCTTGAAAGTTCTCCGCCGTTTTGATAATGCTCAGCACGCCGATACCGCCTGTGGACTCCGGCTTTGGCAGTCCATTTTTCACTTCCGTCTCTATCCTGCAGGTATTCTGACAGCTGATCACCAGTTTGTTTTTCTTTCTTTTGAGTATCAGATGAATGAAGCACTCACGCCCGGGAGACTGTTTCTTTACCTCGATACAGCCATAGATGGCATTTTCATAGGCATTTGCCAGTATCGTCACCAGATCAATGTTGGGGATTGTCAGACTTCCGCCGAGCTCCACGTCAAGCGTAACATGAATCTGCTCTTTTCTCGCCTTTCTGGTATATGCCGACAAGAGATTGTTGACCGTCGTGTTGGCACAGATACGTTCAGCTGTATGAACATCCATCTCCCTGTCATATTCCTCCAGATACTGCAGGAGCTCCTCGTTCTGTCCCCTGCGCGCATACTCCGCGATCACCGCGTTATGATGTCTGGCATCATGGCGGATACGTCTGCCGGATTCCACCGATTCCTCCATAAGCTCCATATTCCGCTCCAACAGTCTGTGGTTCATCTGCATCAGCTGGTTTTCCTTCTGATACTCCTTCTCTTTTCCGATATGCAGGTAAAGACGGAAGACCAGCAGCTGCAGAGCACCCGTCAGGAAAAAGTTCATGGCAATCTGAAAAAGGCGGTATGGTGTCCGCTCCTTTATATTGGGATTCAGGATAAAGCCAATACCGGAAAGAATGCTGAAAATCATAACCCCTACACTAAACCGGTCCAGTTCATTCTCCACATAATATCCAAAGCCTCTGATGGAATCTTTAATTTTCCTATCGATAAAAAATGCCATTCCCACAATCAACACGGCGCGTGTGGCGATGTCTGCCCACACATTTCCGTCAAAAAAGATCATGGAAACCTCAATCCCGCCAATCAAAAACACCGCCAGCAGATAGAAGTTGAGCGCAAGCTTATACACCGCCAGATAGATCGGATCTCTGCTCATAAAGACTGCAAATAAACAAAAACACATGTACAGCACAAACGTTATCAGCCTCACATAGCTCGACCAGTCAACCATATACCAGATGCAGGCCGGCACGATTACGGCCACACTAAATCCCCCATAACAAACTGCTGTCTTTTTTGGGCAGTACCGCGGTTCACTCATCAAAGAAAACAGCAGAATCGTCCCCGCGAGATTTAACACCAGCCGAAAAAATGCTACATATATGGAACCGCCTAACATAACGTCTCTTGCCTCCCCTCTGCAAATACTTGTCAATCTCCCTTATCGTCTCCAATGCCACCCTTAACACCTCATTCAAAAGCGCTGTGCGCTTCTCTTTTTCCTGATTGATACTTGCGATTTTCCGGGCATTACTGCATTCGAAATCTGCGTAGTTCCACAAAGCGCGATCATGTACACGACGACAGATGCCCCTTGAGTCGGGAGCAAAGTACAATTCAACGATACGCCCGAATGCCTTATGAAAATAAACTGTATCGCAGGCTGTCATCGAAATGACGACTGGCACATCTGCCGCAGGCATAAATCCAAAGCGAATATTTCCCTGCGCATCATCACCAATATATCCGAAAAGTAAAAAGAAATCAATCATTTCTGTCATCCTCTTGTAACATCCTATATCTGCCGTGATGAAAAAAGTTGCCAAAGCCTCATTTGGGGAAATGAATGCTCCGGCAACTATAGGAGTAATATTTGAATTGCCGCCGCAATTCCTTTTCATTATACATCATTTTTTGTCGAAAAAAATACAGTTGGTACGAATCGCACTTTTTTGGGTATGGACTGTGTTACGATAGAAAAAGTCCCGTTTCGCAGATTGACAAATGAATCAACACATTATATAATATACGTTATATAACAATAATTATAAAATGAGAGGACAAAAAAATGCCACCAAAAGCTAAAATTACAAAGGATATGGTAATTGATGCCGCATTTGAGGTTGCCCGAGCAGCTGGCGCGGAAAACATCAACGCAAGGACGGTTGCAAAGAAGCTGAACTGTTCCACACAGCCTGTCATGTATTATTTTAAAACAATAGAAGAATTAAAAAAAGCAGCTTATGCAAAGACAGACTGGTATCATACAGAATTTCTGATGAGCAGAAAAGAGCCGCAAAAAGGGGTTATGCTTGGAATCGGGTTGAATTATATCCGTTTTGCGATTACAGAGCCGCATCTGTTCCGTTTCCTATTCCAGTCGGGGTATGCCGTGGAAAACAGCCTGCTTGAAATGATAGACTCGGAGGAACTTGTACCTGTTATTTCCGCAATGCAGGAAGCGATGAAAATGACCATGGAACAGACAAAAGAAGTCTTTCTGACGGTTGCATTGTTTGCGCATGGATATGCGAGCATCATTGCCAACAACTCCCTAGAGTATGACAAAGAACTTGTGGCAGCCCATCTGGAGCGGGCATACAGAGGCGCGGTTTTAGCCGTACAGGAGAACTCACGAGGAGGATTCCGATGAAAAAATTATATGAGAAAAGCGAATTGACCTTTGCGCTTGTTTGCATTGTGACTTATTGTATTCTGCAGTCACTGGCCAATCCGTTAAATGAACGAATCGGAATCGCGTACTCCGCAAGCGCCGTTTTGTGTATCATACAGGCTGTTGTGATTTTCAGGTTTGTGCAGAGCAACAGATTGCTGGAACGGTATGGACTTTGTAAAACTTCGATACCGTCCCGTCAGTTTCTTTACTATGTTCCGCTGCTGGTCTTAGCCACACGCAATCTCTGGTATGGAGCTGCGGTCAATTTTTCGATGGCAGGTACAGTCTGTTACATCATCTGTATGCTTTGTGTTGGATTTGTGGAGGAAGTAATTTTTAGAGGTTTTCTTTTCAAGGCGATTGCAAAAGACAATATCAGGACAGCAATTATCCTCTCGAGCATTACATTTGGTTTAGGGCATTTGCTGAATTTCGTCAATGGCAGCGGTATGGAACTAGCAGCGAACCTGTTTCAGGTGGTCGGAGCGATTGCGATTGGGTTTCTGTTTGTAATTTTATTTTATCGCGGCGGAAGCCTGCTTCCCTGCATCATCACGCACGCTGCAATCAACACAATCAGCGCTTTTGCAAACGAAACAGGACTAACGATGGAAAGGCGTATGGTTAGCAGCCTGATTCTGATTGCAATAATTGTTGTCTACATGGTCATTCTGACAAAGACACTTCCCAAAAAATAATCTGGAATTTGGTGCAGGGAAGACTGTATCCTGAAAATTGCGAAGACTTTTCCGGATTCAATGCTGGACAGGACGGAAAAAGACCTGTAACAAGCGGTAAACATGTGTTACAATATTCCTGTTAAGGACAGGAAAAAGCAGAGGAGGACAGCATATGAAAACAATTCTTACGATTCAACACACGCAATCGATTCATCACACGAATGGTATGGTAGGTTCATGGACTGACTGGGAGCTTTCAGAATTGGGGATTGAGCAGGCAAAGAAAATCGGTAAAAATCTAAAGAAAGAATTGGATGGAAAACGGTTTGTGATGTTTTCATCTGATTTGATGCGCGCAAAACAAACTGCCCGATACGTTGGCGAATATTTGGGAATTGAACCTGTTTTGAGGAGAGAATTAAGAGAACGCAGTCTGGGCAGATGTTGTGGAAAATCGGTTCAATGGCTCAGAGAAAATCAGGAAATGCAGGAAAAAACAGTGGATGACAAGTTGTTTTCTGATGCGGAAAGCCGCAGAGATGAGTGGAACAGACTAAAACCATTTTTTGACGAAGTGATGGGAAGCAAAAGCGATAATATTATCATTGTCTCTCATGGCGACCTGTTAAGTGTATTTAATGCTATGTTTATGGGTTTAGACGTAGAGCATATGAACCATTTTGAAGTATTTGGTCTGGCCGGCGGCGTGTCTTATCTGTATGAAAATGATGATGGGAAACGGTACATGAAAAAAATCAGCGATCTGTCCTATATAAATATATGATGTGTTCCTTGTATGCTTCTGTACAAGGCATAGATGATTTCCCCTTTCTCCCCAGACCATTTAATACAGAACTTAAATCAAGTACAACCCGAATTATGAATGGTGCGCCTGTTGTAATCACTTGCGCACTCCGGCACACATGACCATCTCTCAAACTTCCGCCTCCAGATTCCGCATAAATCCGACGTAAGTCACCACGAAATAGATACTGTAAACCCCAAAAAACAGCAGAAACGAAATCCCAAAATACAACCATGCCGGCGCCTTTACGCCCACGTAAAAATTAAAATTTCCGCCCACATATCCCGCGATAATACCGCTGATCACAGCCGCAAACAGCGCCGGACACAGATAGAACAACACAAGCTGCTTCCAGACAAGCCCTGCAATCTCGTGTGTACTCATGCCAATCTGCCTTAGCACATTGTAGCGGAATCTGTACTTTGCGGAATCGCTGAGCTGCTGTGTGGACAACACCGTCAGCGCGACACACAGAAAGACCAGTCCGACATAGAACAGTGGAAAAATCAGTGCTGCCAGCATTCCTTTCACTTCCGCCACAATATTATCATGAACCAGATTCCCTGGATTCCAGACAAGAATGGAATCTGACCCGACACAGCTGTTCCCCTCTCTTCTGAGCGTCTCTGGGTGATTGAAGTCAAGTGCGACAGATGTCCTCGATGTTTCTGATGCCTCGTCCAGATCATTCTTCAAATTGGCCGGCGCTGTCCCCGTAATATCCACAACCAGCTCCGAATAATATGGCCGCATCCTGGCCGCTTCCGCGTCTGGTACTACAATCACATAATCTCCGCCATTGTGCCCATCCTGTGAGAATGGCTCTGTGTAAAAACCTGCAAACCGAAACGCACCATTGCTGCCCTTTATCACAAGCTGATCAGAGAAATCACCTGTTTCCCGATACACCCTGTTCTTCATGTGAATCAGGTACTCGTCGTCTTTTAACGTGACCGTCTCCAGCCCAAGCATACTGCGCAGCTGGTTATAATCCGCAAGTCCCATATAGGTATCATACACGCAGTACGAAAAATCGCGGTAAAACACGATATTTTCCATATTGGGACTTCCATCCGCATTCCGATATGTGTCGCCAAATATGCGCAAATGGGTATATAGCCAGACATTCACTTGGTTTGTTCCGTTTTCGTAAATGTGATAGGAATACGCATTCTCAATCGGTACATTTTTCTCTATCACAGCGAGCGGCACCGCAAAATCATCATCCACATACGGACTGTAGATCTGTATGTCAAACGGCATTTTTTCCTCCAGCATATGCTCCTGATAAATATTGAACATCATCGCAATCGAACAGCCCAGAAACGCCAGCACAAAAAGCGCTGTCAAAGTCCCCATCGTAAACCGCATCGTCCTGATCTTCGAGGCAAACTGCCTGAGCAAAAACAGATTCTGCCCCCTGTAGACTGCACTTCCTTCACGGCGGACATGGCAAATAATCCACGCGGACAACCCTGTATAAAAAAGATAAATCACAAGCACCAATCCCACGATAAAAGACACAATAACGCCGGAATCCCACTCTTTCCAGCAAAACAGCCACACCCCAGACAAACTTAAAAACAGGACAGACAATGGAAGCAGCCATCGCTTGATTCCCTCGTGCGACTCCTTGATTTCCTCATTCTGTCTCTCTGCATTCATCAGGCTATGGATATTCATTTTCCGAAGTTTCCTCCTGCACCGAAGAAGCGCCAGAAGATAACAGCCCGCATAGCAGAGAATTGTCATGGCAAGACACGCTCTGTTGATCTCAATATTGAGCCTGTAATCCATCAAAACCATACTGTAGAGTATGGACATCAGAAGCTGCTGCACCAGTATCCCAAACACAAGCCCCGCAAGGAAAGCCCCCGCGCCGAGAAGTATATTTTCACGCATGTACAGCTTGGCAATCTGCCTTTTCTCCATGCCCAGAAGCAGGTAAATCCCAAACTCCCTGCTGCGTTTCTCCAGGATAAAGCGCAGCATGTAATTAATCAGCCATGCGACGATCAGGATGATAAAAAACGTTGCCAGCCCCAGCATAATTTCCATGATTTGCGCCTCATGAAACATCTCCTGAATATCCGCAGAAAACAGGAGGCTGTTAAAGGCAAACATCAGTGCTGCCACAACTGTCATCGTGACAAAGTAGACCAGATAATCCTTTGCTGACCGCCGCACATTCCGCAGTGCAAGTTTAGCGAGCATCGCCGTCACCTCCCGTCATACTCCCTGTCATCGAAAGCACGTCCAGAATGTTGTTCAAAAACGCACGCCTGCCTCTTGGCCCGCGAACCAGCTCATGAAAAATCTGACCGTCCTTCAGAAACAAAATCCGGCTGCAGTAGCTTGCGGAGAACGCGTCATGCGTCACCATGAAAATCGTCGCCTTCTTTGCCTCATTCAATTTTTCAAACGTCTCCAGAAGTGTCTCTGCCGCCTTTGAGTCCAGCGCCCCTGTCGGCTCATCGGCCAGAAGGAGCTTCGGGTGGTTGATGAGCGCCCGCGCACAGGCGCAGCGCTGCTTCTGCCCACCGGAGACCTGATAGGGAAATTTGTCCCGAATCTCCCATATTCCAAGCAGTCTCATCATCTCCTCGCTGTCTTTTTGAATCACTTTTCGAGCCTTGTTCTGAAGCGTCATCGCAAGCACGATATTCTCTTTGATCGTCAGCGTATCCAGCAGGTTGTAATCCTGAAACACAAACCCCAAATTCTTTTTGCGGAATTTTGCAAGCTTGTCAGGCTTTAGCTCCGTGATATCCGTATCCTGATAATAAATGTGTCCCGCCGTCACACTGTCAATCGTGGCAAGCATGTTGAGCAGTGTCGTCTTCCCAGAGCCGGAAGCCCCCATCACGCCGACAAACTCTCCCTCCGCCACCTGAAAGCTTACGCGGTCGACCGCCTTTGTCATGCCCGCGCCGCTGCCGTAATATTTTTCCACCTCACAGACATTGATATACGCATTCATCTTATTCGCACCTCTTTCCCTTGCACGCTATCCAAATCAGACAGGGCACTCGTTTCCGTTTTCAATATTCTATCAGAAAATCCAGAGAAGTGGTATCAATGTTGCTTGCAGTTATCTTACAATTTTGAAAGATAGGAGTCTGTATACGGTTAACAAAGACAGGCCTTCCGCGGAGGAACTGATTCAGAAATATTGTCAGTCATAGTACCCGCCGCTTCAACAAACATCAGTACGTCAACCAGAACCGTCCCTACAGCCGCACCACCCGGTCAAACGCCGTGAACGCTCCTGCCCGATGCGTCACCATAATCACGACTTTCTCTCGCGCCAGCTCCTCCAGTGCCTGTTGGATTTTTTTCTCGCTCTGGGTGTCCAATGCAGCGGACGGCTCGTCCATAAGAAGAATGGGCGCGTCCCGCATAAATGCCCTTGCAATGGCAATGCGCTGCCGCTGTCCGCCCGAGAGGTTCCTGCCTCCTGCCGTCAACAGCGTATCATATCCCTGCGGCAGCAACTGGATAAATTCTTCCGCATATGCGGACTTTGCCGCGCGCCTGATTTGCGCGTCGCTCACCGTCCCCCCGCCGCCATACCCAAAAGCTATATTCTCCCATACACTGCCCTCAAACAAATAACTGTCCTGCGGAATATACGTAATCAACTGCCGTAACTGCCAGACCGGATAATCCCCGATGTCATGCCCATACAATTTTATGGTACCTGAAGTCTGCCGGTAAAAACGCAGAAAGAGTTTCAGCAGCGTGCTCTTTCCGCACCCTGATTCTCCCATAATCAGAATCTTCTCATGCTCCCTGACCGCAAGGGAAAAATCATCGAGAACATTTGTCCCATCCTGATAGGAAAACGTCAAATGTTCTGCCGAAAGCGGCAAACAGTCCATTTGCAGCTCCACGAAATTCTGATGGTCAGGTTCCTCACAATCCAGTTCCAGAAAATCAAATACCCTGCTGCCTTTCACCAAAGAGGAAGAAAATGTCGCAAGCGCAGAGCCAAAGCCCTGTACCATGGCGCTGACGCCCATCTGCAGGGACACGATCGCCATGACCGTGCCATAATCAAGTCTGCCGCGCGCTGCCAGGAACGCACCTGCGCCGATGGTTCCAAAGCTTGCCAGTATCCCTAAGAAAAACGATGCCATCTCAAGCGCCGCCAGCCTGTTCACCCGCTGTTTTTCCTCGGCCGCCACCTGCATATTTTCTCTTTGGAAAAAATCAAGCACAATCGACGCGCCGCGAAACATTTTCAGCGTCGGGAAGCCTGACAAAATATCGCTCAGCCGCGCCGTAAGCTGTGCTGTTTTCTCCTGAATATCCTTGTCCATCCGTTTGATCTGACGGTTAATCTGAATGGAAACCGACACTGTCGCCAGGCAAAATCCAATCGACACCATCGCCAGCACAGGACTGTACACAAGCATCGCAGCGATTGAAGTCACACCGTTTACCAGTCTGCCGACAACCCAGTAAATGTGGGAGAAATACGAATCCTTCAGCGAATTGGCATCCCAGTTCAGGGTTTTCAGCGCCTCCCCGCTATGGTGGCCTTCATAGTAGTCCATGTCCAGTTTCATCAGCTTCTCAAAGAGCCTGAGCTTGATGTCAAATACAATTTTCCGCACCACCCGAATCTGAAAATATCGTCTGTACGGTGCCAGACAGTTGAGCACAACCAGCACAATACACAGCGCCGCCGCCCGTTTCCATAAGTCCTTATCCCTGTACTCCAACGCATTAAACATTAGTTTATTCATGTAGGGATAGATTAAAGTCAGTATTGTGGAAGTGACAAGCGTTCCTATAAAAATGCTCCAGTAGGAAACCTTGTATTTTCCGATATACGAAAGGTATCTTCTCAATTCCCTCACAGCCCTGCACCTCCTGACACTATATAATTATGATACATGCTGCAATACATCCCGCCCACTTTCATCAACTCCCGATGTGTCCCGCGCTCCACAATGCACCCCTCGTCAAGCACGATGATTTCATCATAGTCCACAATGGTGTTAAGGCGGTGCGCTACGGTGACAACCGTCTTACCCTGCGATATGCGTTTCAGCGTATCTGTGATATGCGCTTCCGTTTCCCTGTCCAGGGCGGAAGTCGGCTCGTCCAGCAAAAGGACAGGTGCATCCTTTAAAATCGCCCGTGCGATGCAAAGGCGCTGTCTCTGACCGCCCGACAAATTGCTTCCCTTTTCCTCAAGCACGGTATCATATCCGTCTGGCAGCGTTTTGATAAAATCGTCACACCCCGCCTTTTTTGCGGCGTCCACAATCTCCTCCCGCCGCGCGTCAGGCTTTCCGATGCGGATATTATCCAGGACGCTCATCGGAAAAACAGCGGTGTCCTGCGAAATAAGCGCCAGTTTTTCCCGGACGGATTCCGGATGAAGCTCCGAAAATTGATTTCCGCAAAATAAGATTTCCCCATCGTTCGCCTCATACTGCCTGCACATTAATTTTATGATCGTACTCTTCCCGCACCCGCTCTTTCCGACAAGAGCGACACGTTTTCCTGCTTCAACCGTCAAGTCCAAATGCGACAGAACGTTTTTTTCATGTGCCGCCTGTTCTGAATAGGCAAACGATACGTCGCAAAACGCAAACAATTGTTTATTGTCTTTGCGCAGTTCCACCGGCTTACCGCTCATATCTTCCACAGGAAGTTCCATAATTTCAAAGACCCGCCTGATGGAAATCATTGCCATTTGTGTCCTGACAACCAGCTGATATGCCCCCACGAGCGGCTCGTTTATTTTTTCGATTCCGCTGATAAACGCAGTCAGGATGCCTAATGTCACATTCCCTTTGAACGCCAGGTATCCGCCAAGACACAGCGCAGCGGCTCTCGGCGCTTCCCGGATCAGGCAGGAAAGCGGCTCGATATTGTACTGCCGCAGATCATTCTGGTTGGAGAGATCAAAGGTTTGCTGTAAGTCGGCAGTGTAGTTGTCCTGCATTTTCTTTTGCAGATTGTAAGTCTTTATGACATCTGCGCCGTCAAAGGCTGCCTGAATGTGGTTGTTTGTGAATCCCAATTGTTTTACGTACACAGACTGCGCCATTTTGACAGGTTTCAGGAGCCGGATGCTCAGCGGCACGAGAACCAGCAGCGGACCAAGACATACCGCCGCAAGCAGCGGGTGCAGGGAACACAGATACATCGCGAATGCAATGACAATAATCGGGACATACAGGCAGTCTTTAAAATATGTCTGCATATACGCCGCAATTGTCCCAATGTCCGATGACGCCCGCTCAATCATATCGCCAAAATTATGCCGCTCCATAAAATCAGGCTCCATTTTCATTATGTGGTCTGTGAAGTCACGGCGCAAATCTTTTAGAATTTCCGCACCAAAATATCCCGTCATGCGAATGACAAAATAGTTGGCCATAATCCCTGTGAGAACTGCCAGCACAGCCTTTGCGGCAAGACCTGACAGCACGGCGGCAAATTCCCCTTTCATGGATGCGTCAATGACCTGTTTTAGAATGTCGATAATCCACACATTTGCAGCGGAGCACCCGATGCCTGCCGCTATGGTGACTGCAATCTGCCATAGGTATGGTTTTGCATAAATAATCAGTCGCTGCATGTTCATTCCCCCTTGCCGCGAAAAACGCTACCCTTTGCGCATTTCCGCATGAAGCTTTCGATTTTCCCAGGCAGCATTGTCAGGTGCCTTAGAAAATCTCTTCACACTGTTTACATTTTTTCTGTTATCTGCTATATTTTTTACAGTCTATCAACAATAAAAGGAATTAACAAGCCCATATATGCACGCATTTTCTATACTTTTTGCAATGTAATCATGCAAAAAGCTGCAAATATTATAGAAAAAAAGCGTATTTTGTTCAAAGATGAAAGGAAGTGTATTAATGCCGCAGCAGGACCGCCACAAAGACCGTCTGATACCGATTGAATTTGATTTTTATGACACACTGGAGACGCTGCCCAGAAAGGACCGCTGCTCCATTGTTCTGATTACCTGCGGAAATGCGACAATCAAAATAAACGGTCAAATCTTACTGCTGCATTCGCCCTGCGTGCTCTGTCTGTCGCAGTTTGATACGGTCGAGTGCATTCACGCCGACCATTTGAGTGCGAAGTCGTTTCATTTTGATCCCTGGTATATTAAGGCGTGCCTTTGTTTTGACAATCTTGACGATGACGTTGCGCTCGAGCCGCAGTACGCAAATGAACGCCAGAACCTCTATCTGTTCACAAAACACCATGACAATTTTCAGGGCATTTTTTCGCTGACACCGCAGAGCTATCTTCACATCAATGAGCGCATGCTTATGATCGGCGCAGAAACGTTTTCGCAGAGTGACGGATTTTGGACGTGCAGAATCCGAAGAATGCTGCGCCAGCTTATCCACTGCATTTCCGATATTTATGCAGACCAGCGCAAGCTCGGACTTTTTGAGGCAGTCGACTGTCACAATCCCGCCTCGATCTGTGCGCAGTTCATACACGGACATTACGCCGAACCGGTGTCGCTCGGCGTTTTATGCAGTCTCGTGAATTTGAACAGGACTTCTTTAAATCAAAAGTTTAAAGCACATTTTGGATGTACCTGTATGGAATACCTTTTAAATTACCGCCTGAAAATTGCACAGGAACTTTTGTCAAACACGAATATGAAAACCCGGGAAATTGCCGAGAACTGCGGCTTCAAATACGATACCTATTTTATACGGCAGTTCACCGCAAAACTGGGCATTACGCCCGCGGCGTATCGGAAAAACCCACTCTCGTACTCGGCGTACGACGGAAAGCCGATCCGGAAATTGTAATCAGGAAGGATATGCTAATCGCTGTACACCCTGTCGCTGTTTATTCCAATCGGGCAGGCCGCCATACAAAGGCCGCAGGCATTTTTCCTTCCATATTTTTTGATGTACAGGCTTCTTTTTAGATTGCATAACTGATAGTCAATGATATCATTCCTCAATGTGTCAATATCCCATTTCACATCATGCAGTGCGTGACAAGGGCAAATCTCAACACACTTTTTACAGGAATCCGGGCAATTACTTTGAACGATTCTCTGTCCATAGGTAAATGGACTGTCTATCAGGATTGCAGACAATCTTACCCTTGGTCCATATTTTTCCGTAATAACGACATCGTTTTTCCCTATCCAACCTAGTCCGGCATTAACCGCAGCATACTTAAAAGAAAATGGAGCAACTAATTCTTCTTCATTGTTTTGCGCTACAGGCGGAATATCGTATTTTACGTTCTGCTGGTGAAGTATTTCTTCTATTTGTAGTAATATTTCTTCTACTGTTTCTTTTGCAGCCTGGATTCCTCTTTCGAACCGTTCTTCTGTATAATCGCTAATCGTAAGCTGCTCTCCATAGGGAACTGCAAACACGAGTGCTGACTTGTACTGACTTGCGTACGCGCTGTATGAGATACATGTAAATCCATAGATACTGCTGGGGTATTTTGCAAATAGCTGCTTTATTTTTTCTTCAACCATCAGATACACCTCCCTGAAAATTGTAACCTGTTTTGACTAAAAATCAGGTCTGCCTTCCATTATTTTCCTCTAATTGTTCCCCAACCTGGGGAACAATTTTGATGTCCTTAAAAAGAGCATACATCACATAAAATTTGTGTAGATTTACCTGTCATGTTCCTTAGCCTTGATACGCTCTATTTCTTCGTCAATCATGCTGCCAAAAGTCCTGTCGTCCAATCCAAGGCTTTCCGCTGCAGCTACCGACTCGTCTGCAAACGCGTCAAATATTGTCTGTTTCTCTTCGAGCAATGCAGTCATCTTCTCATCAACGGTATTTTCACAGAGCAGTCTGTATACCAGGACATTTCTTGTCTGCCCCATCCGATAGGCTCTTGAGATTGCCTGATTTTCAATAGACGGTTTGAACTGCGGCTCACATAGGATCACGACACTGGCCGATTGAATATTCAGGCCAGTGCCGCCAGACTGAATCTGCGCAGCAAGTACGGTCCCTGCCGGAGCCTGGTTAAATTCATCGATTATCTCCTGCCTGCGCTGAGGAGATACCGATCCGTTAATCGGATTCAGACATCTGTCTCCGAGCAGGAGTGTTACTTTGCGTATGGTGTCCAGAAAAAATGAAAAAACTAATATTTTTCTTCCCTCTGCTTCTGCATCGTCAATAATTTCCAACATGCGCTTTGCCTTTGACGAGTCTTTCAGATCGTCAACATTCCATGATACACGGCGTATGTCTGCATAATTCTTTGATAGGATTGTCTGCTCGTAAATCCTTTCCTCCCTATCGGACAGGGCGCACCATTCTTTGACCGTTATCAATTCCGGCAGCTCTGTCAAAACATCTTCGCGTTTCCGGCGATAATACACAGGAGCTACCTTTTCCCTGAATTGTGGCGCGGATGCCAGGGACATCATGCCTTTAACCTGGAGGGCAATCACAGGCTGCAATATCTGAATCAGCGAGATCATTTCATCGACTCTGTTTTCAAGCGCTGTACCTGTCATGAACAGCAGGCGTTCCGCATGTTCCCCCATACTCTTTACATTCACCGTCCGCCTTGCCTCCGGATTCTTGACATAGTGTGCCTCATCTACAACAAGAAGCGTAAATTTGAAACTGTCTTCCAGTGCAAAATAATTGGTTGTCTCATATGTGGTAACTGCAACGCCGCCTGCTTCCATCCACTCTTTCAGTGCAGCATCGCGTCCCTGTCCGTGGACTTTTATCGCTTGCAGCACACTCTGTTTTTGAATTTCACGGCACCAGTTTGTAATGACACTGGCCGGGCAGACAACTACAAAATGGGTTGCTCCTGTATTTCTGAGTGAGACCATCGTGGCAATTGCCTGAATTGTCTTTCCAAGCCCCATCTCATCGCCCAGCAGAACTCTCCCCTGATGCAAGACATATTTTACGCCCCACTCCTGATACCGGCGCAGTTCGCAGAGCAATCCTTCTGGCAAAAAACATTCATCCTGAATCTCCCTTGCCAAATCCTCGGGCAATCCATAGACTCCATCCGCTGTCCCCAGAATACCTGGGACAACATCCTCCAGTACATTGAAAAACTGGATCGAATTTTCTCCAAAGTCAGACCACGCATCACTGTCCGCGGTATTGTGCACAGCATGCAACGCTGCTACCGCATTCTCAGCTTCACTGCGATATGTATCTGCTAAAAGAAAATTCAACAGAATATATGCTTCCTGTGCTTTCTGCTTATTTTGTTTAGAAGTAAAAAACCATTTGAAGCCGCTGACAGCCGGCGCTAAATCGTCCAGCGCAGATTCTATCTGCGCTCCATTGGCAGAAGACAGTTGTCTGCAGGTTTCAATGTAAGGGATACACTTCCTATACTTTGAAATGGCTGCCACCAGCTGCGTCGCGGAGGGCGTTTTGTCATCACTGCTCAGGCGTATTTTAGCCCCTTCCCTGGCCTCACCAGCCAGTTCCTCCGCCACTTGTTTCATGGCGTATGCAGCGTCTTCACTCACGCCTCTTAGAGAGGAAATATGATGTAGGGATGCCGTTGCGATATCCGATACGGTGTTATATCCGTAATCCCGCAAAACTTTTGTCCTGAACCCACGCTTATCTCTGTTAACTTCTTCAATCGGAATATCTTCCAGAATCCTGAGGACTTCCTGCGCTATCAGTTTATCCGTTGCAGAAACGATTTCTGAACAACACTGTGCTGCCAGTTCCTCCACAGTTTCCAGTTGATTCTTTAAAATAATATGTTCCTCAATGAGCCGCCTGGCATCTTTTGATGAAAAAGATCTTGCCACAGATCATACCTCCACTTCCTGATTTTTTGATTTGTCATTCCCATTCCTCAAGGATATATGCTGCACCATATTCTTTGTATCCAATGGATTTGGCAAGCGCTACGGAGGCCGTATTTTCGGCATGACACTCCCATTGTGGGCAAACCCCTTTTTCAATCAAATGATGGGTCGCTAATGCTGCTGTGCAGGCTGCATAGCCTTTTCTTCGTTCGCCTTCCAATGTATTGATTCCTGTATGCTGAATCTTACCCTCCATATAAGGCATACCGGCAAATATTCCTTTTCGGTTTTTTGTTTTCTATCCTTTGAATGGTCATCGTCTGGCACCTCCCTGCATTTCCAAAAACATAATTTTGCCTAAAGAAATATTAGCACAAGCATTTACATATTTCCACTTCTTATTTGACATTTTCTTACGTTGTACGACCTATCAACGCAAAAAGACGCATGGTTTGCAAGTTACTGTTCCACACGCCGTTTCGCTGTTTCTCCTGATTCTCTATGAGCAATATTATCATCGATCTCTTTTATATATGTTTTCAATACCTGCTTATCATAATGTCATGAACCTCCCGCTTTTTATTTATGGAATATTCTTTCAACATGTTTCTGTCCATGAAATTTTTTAAATACGCTCCAGGGAACTGTCGACCGCCTGCAAATTTATCATGGAAATAATCTGGTTCTGCATGCCCTCAACCGTTTCAATCCTGACTCTGCCAATCGTATCTCTTGTCATGCCGAAATCTATGTCGGGAAACAATTTTTCACACAATCGATTTACTTCGGGAGATGCTCCCATTAAAGCGGTTGCAAGAGATTTGGCATCAAACTGACTTAAGGCTTCTTTCAATTCCTTTTGGGGGATGGTAGATATCTGTTCGAACTCGGTTATCCGCTGTAGCTGTATCTTTGGTTCTAATATGTCGTTTATCGTCATGTGATACAACTTTGATATTTTCAGCAAAACGTCTAAATCGGGAATAGCGATTCCTGTCTCCCATTTCGACACGGCCTGTCTTGATATGTCCAATCGTTTCGCCAAATCCTCTTGTGTGTAATGATTACTTTTCCGTAGAAACTGCAAGTACCTTGCGATCATATTTGTATTCATAAAAATCACTCTCCTTGCTGCCATTATAAAACATATCAGCAGAAGAATAAAGAATTTGATAAGTGCCAAAAAGCAATTGCCAGTTGCGCAGTTACTATTCAGACGTCCACATGAGTAGTGGGAATCGTGCGCCAAAATGCTTGCCCTTTAGGAACTGTCAATAAATAACTTTTAAATAGTGCGCCGGATTTTTCTTCGAGAGTGCCGCTCAAAAATCAGGCGCATAGCGGGCTATGTAACTGATTTTTTAGTGGTGCTATTGGAGAAAAAGACAAGCAATATTAAATGTTATTTTTGGACAGTTCCTAAGACCGATTTGTATACTTGATTATAAAATATTTGCCTGCCATCTGCAATGTATATTTATTAAAACAATTTCAGCGGGTACACAATTCGTTACTGTCTACTCTGTTCCAGTAACGGGCAAAAATCCATGCAAAATTTGCACTGCAAAACTGCTTCCCGTCTATGATGAGCTTCCAGTATTTTCAAAGTGAATCCTCTGGAAAGCCCGGAAAATCAAAGTTTCAGTTCCGCTGTTTTCTTAAAAAAGCTTGAATTGATACGATATAAATGATATAATCCGAACAACAAACTGGGATTTGGAGGACCTTATGAAAGATATATCTCTATGTATTATGACCAGAGAGCTTTGCCACGAATTATATAAAGGTTGGGAGAATGATTCTGCCATATATATGGATATGGATTTATTTGTGCCTTACCAATATAATGAAAAAGCAGTAAACAGATATTTTGACTCCAGGCAAGACTCCTCCCGTGTCCTTTTTGCAATTATGAAAGATGACAAACCAATAGGAGAGATTCAACTAAAGCAAATCGATTACAAGAGCAAAGAATGCACATTAAGTATACATATGCAAAATGACGATGTAAAAGGGCATGGATATGGAACCCGCGCAGAGCGGTTGATTTTGCAGTACGCTTTTGATGTTTTGGGAATGGTCGCAGTAAATGCTGATACAGTTATAAAGAATACTAGAAGCCAACATGTACTTGAAAAAGCAGGATTTCAGTATATAAGAGAAACGGACGGATTTAAGTATTATCAGTATGTGCGATAAATTCCCGTGTTTGGAGAAATAATATCCAGGCGGATAGCCTGAACTGGCTATTTTATCGGGAGTGTCAGAATTGTATTGTAAGCATTTATAAAATGCTTGATTTATGGGATTTTTGAGAAAACTTACACAGAAATTCTGACACTCCCATTTTATCTGATTTTTCATTGATTTATTATCCATATTCTTCAAAAATCTCTCTCGTTTTTGTGCCAGTCAAAATTTTTAGAGCCAAAATGGATCCAGTCAGAACCGCGATTTTCTCCTTGTCTGCCCTTGTCTACATGGTAAATTTATTTCCCTTCTCTCAATTTTTCGAATTTCTATGTATTCTTCCGTTATCGGGAACATATCTTGTATCAGAAATGCGCTCTCCCGGCTGTCATCCA
>CAMWXE010000047.1 GCA_947178145.1 uncultured Lachnospiraceae bacterium
TCACTATATATTGTACCATTCTTTTGAAAAATATCCTTTTGACGGGCTAATCATTATTATGCTAATCAAATAAGTATTTTAATTTTTTAGGAGGAACTCTCACATGAATTTTCCATTTGATGATGCACCAAATACAGTAGCAATCACCTGCTGTCATATTATGAATGACAATATGCCAATTCTGCACATCTCCCATGACAGTGATGACGGCATGTGGCAGTTTCTGTGTGGGACCCCCCATGATACAAGCGAGGGGCGAATTGTTTCTCTGCACCAAATCTACATGCACGATCCCACTGTTGCCCAGCTGGCAGACATGCCCTGCGGATATTCCGCTGACCGACAGGACATAACTACTGCCTGGCGCATCCGAAAATCCCAGCGCAAAACATAAAAATATTTACATAGAAAGGAGTAATATCAATGTCTGTATCACTTTACTATGAAGCAAGAAGACCTCAGCCTGCCTCCCCACAGGAAAAAACAGTCTGTGAGGAAATCGCGGCGCGCTATGACGTCCAATATCCCTATGGGGAATTGTATGAAGGCTTCTGCATTTACGATTGGGAATCATCCCGTGACGAATATGACAAGGATGTCATTTTTAGCGGTGCCACCAAACTGCCGCTGGATGATGGGCCGGAATTCTGCATGCAGGTCGCAGACTGGTGGCTGAAATGTCTGGAGGAGATCACCGATCACCTTCCCGGCGCGCGGTGGCATGTCCATATCGATGACGCAGAGATCCCATGGGGAGAGGATAAGGAGGAATAAAACGCATGTTGGAAGAAGCGATCCAAAACGCCATAAAAGAATTGTCCGAATCAGGGGACACAGATCTCTGCGAAAATTTGATCCGTGATCAGGGAGTCCAAAGTCCAGTTTTTACACAACCGCCTTTCATACCAAAAACACCCTTGCTTTTCCTTTGGAAACCCTTTGCACAGTACCATCCCGCTGCAGCAATTATTGCATTTTAGCAGATAAAATTTTTTCCCCCTTGTTAAAGCTTTGTCGTTTCCGTATAATAGAGATAGTTGCAATACTATGGATTTTTTCCCTCTTTTCGGGAAATGGAGGCATCCGTTATGGGAATTTATTTGAATCCTGGAAATGAAGGTTTTGGGGACGCAATCCGCTCCGAAATCTATGTGGATAAGACAGAACTGATTGCGCAGACAAACAAGTATATGAACACAGAACAAAAATTTATCTGTGTCAGCAGACCGCGGCGTTTTGGAAAATCAATGGCACTAAAAATGCTCGCAGCATATTATTGCTGCAGCTGTGACTCAGCGGAGTTATTCAGAGGGCGCAAAATCGAAAGCGATGCATCCTTTCAGGCGCATCTGAACAAGTATGACGTGATTTATCTGAATATGCAGCAGTTCTTAATCGAGTCTAGAAAACAGGAAGTGACAGATTACCTGGAACAGGAAGTTCTCGAAGAACTTCGGGAGCTGTATGGAGAGCTGTTTCCGGAGCGGGTGACAATCCTCTCCGCGGCACTTCGGAAGATTTATGCAAACACCAGGAAAAGGTTCATTTTCCTGGTGGACGAGTGGGACTGTGTAATGCGCGAACGGCAGAAGTCGGAGGCAATGCACAAGCAGTATCTCGATTTTCTGAGAGACCTTCTCAAAGACCAGCCCTACGTTGCGCTTGCATATATGACAGGAATCCTGCCAGTGAAAAAATACGGGCAGCATTCTGCATTGAATATGTTTACGGAATATTCGATGACGGATCAAGATGTTTTTGAGGAATATACAGGATTTACGAAGACAGAGGTAACCGAACTGTGCACACAATATAACATGGATTTTTCCCTGACAAGCAGCTGGTATGACGGTTATCTGTTTACGCGATTCCGTCACATATATAATCCCAAATCGGTCGTGGAGGCCATGCGCCGCCATAAGTTTTCCAATTACTGGACATCAACTGAGACCTATGACGCATTGAAAATATATATGGATATGGATTTCGGCGGACTGCGGGCAGACATCGTACAGATGCTTGGCGGCGGGCGGGTCAAGGTAAATACGAAAAGCTTTCAGAATGATATGCGAAATTTCAGAACCAAGGATGATGTGCTGACGCTGCTGATACATCTGGGTTATCTTGCGTATGATTCCGGGACAGCGGAGGCATTTATACCCAATAAGGAAATCATTGAGGAGTTTGAGAATGCCATGAGTGTCGGCGGCTGGTCCGAGGTCATGCGTGTCTTAAAAGAATCAGAAAAGCTGCTGGAAAACACGCTTCTATGTGATGGTGACAGCGTTGCGGAGGCGCTTGACAGGGCACATACAGAAGTATCGTCGATACTGACTTACAATGATGAGAATTCATTAGCGTGTGCGATTGGGCTTGCTTATTACAGCGCGCGGAAGGATTACAGGCTCATCAGGGAATTTCCCACCGGAAAAGGCTTTGCAGATATCGTGTTTCTGCCGCTGCCGCACACGGGCCGGCCCGCGCTGGTGGTGGAGTTAAAATATGACAGGAGTGTCAGCTCTGCCATACAGCAGATCAGGGACAGACACTACACACAGGCATTCGAAGGCTATACCGGCCAGATTCTGCTTGTCGGGATTACCTATAAGGAAGAGAATCAAACTAAGCCGCACAGCTGTGTGATTGAGAAAATGGAGAAGATGTAACACCACTGTGCGCAGACGGCAGAAATCTTATCCAAACACGCTCTGGAGCTCCATCCGGTGGGACAGCGCTCCAGAGTAATTCAAAATATCAGTTCAGTTCCTCTCGTTCATACGCTCAAACGCTGTCTGGTCATCAACAATTGTGATTGTTATGGACTGGCTGCTGTACTTCGCCGCGACAGTGTGCAGAAATTCCAGCATGTCGCTCTCTGACATTGCCATCAGTGTGTCAATGTCTGTCGATTCCCAGTAACTGCGTATGCTGTCTGTCATTCCGCCAACACAGTCATCGCGCTCACCGACGCTGACATTCTCTTTATCAGAGATGTAATAAGAAAACGTATAAAACAGGGAACACCATACCTCGTCCTCCTGTCTGGCATACAGCCGGACACTATCGCCCGCCGCCTGCTCCGGTTCGTTTTTATTAAGGCTTCTGACATACGCAGCATTCTCCATTCTTGAATAGTGCGCGGTTACTGCCGCAAACGCTTTCTCCTCATCCGTCAGCGCAACATGGTAGTCCTCCAGCATATTGTCGTAGCCAATCCGCTCCATCCGCTCGAAATTTTCATTCGCCCAATCCAGCAGCTCCCTGTCAAAATCCGCGATTGACTTTAACCTGTAATCTGGCGTTTTCAGTGCAAGCAGGCTTTGATAGTCCTCCTCTGTCGCCGGCACTTCCTCCCGGAGTTCCCAAGTCCATCGCCTCTCTTCCTCCTGCCCACTCTTATATGCCTCGGTCACTGCAAATCGTTTCCTGTCAGCTTCCGCCATCTCCTGCGCAGTTGCCTCCCGCAGTCCGACGATTTTCCTTCCCTCGTACACAACATACAGATCCACCGCATTTTCGTCATAAATGCCCTCACCAGTGCCGGAATGCTCAGATATCCAGAGACTTTGCACCGAGTCATAAATTGCGCGCACTTCCTTTCCATTGAAGTACATTTTGTAATCATCTGTATCCCAGTCATAATTGTATGTCAGCCCAAAGGGAACATAGGGTTCCATCATTCTGTCCCACTCGTCACGCCGCTCTTTCTGCCATTCCTCCATGTCATCGACCGGCACATCATACGGTACGTTATACTGATAATCCTCCACTTCAACCCAAAGTATATTACTCTGATACGTCATTGTAACATTTAAAATCGTCTCGTCAATGAGTGCCTTCATCAATTCCTCGTCGCGCAGCTCACTGACAGACAGATCCTGAAAGATATTTTCCATATCTTCCTCTATAAAGCGCTGCACGGAAAGATACTCGCCCACTGTCAGCTGGTCTGCATCCAGAATCGTAAGTTTACCGCTGTACTCGAGCGTGGCATTCTCCGCCGCGCCTGGAATCGTTGTCTCCGCATATCCGCCAATACAGATTGATTGCTGGTTTGACAAAACCGGTCCCAGCACATTGTACATGAAGTCAGCAATCTCATTTCCTTCCCCGGGCTCATATGTTTCATAGAATGCCTCGTCATGGAAAAAGCGTTCTATGACACGATTGTACTCCTCTGTGTCGGTCAGTGTCCACACCTTCTCCCGATATGCCGAGATGCTCATATCCTCATAACCGTCAATCTTCAGGGCGAGAAGCATTTCCCGCTCCTGTTCCGTAAAGTCTGTGTCCGGTACCGTTTGATGATTCCCTTCTTCTGTCGTTTTCCCATCTGTCCTGTCCGCAATTTTATTCCTTGTCTCTGCCGCAGAGGTGGCAAATGCTGTCGCGACGCTGATGACTAAAACCGCTGCCACGATCACGGCCGGCATAGATTTCTTTTTGATTTTCATAATCGCTGTAATCCTTTCTTCCATTGCATTTTTTGACAACAAGCCGCTGCAAAGTGGCGCAAGTCCGTTTCTCTCCGCCTCCATCTGAATCAGCATCCGCGCATAGGCCGACTTTGACGCTTCCCCCATATGACGCACAACACGCTCATCGCAGGAGATTTCCACATCCCGGTTAAAAAGAAACCACATTGTCCACACCATCGGATTAAACCAGTGGATACCGAGCGCGCATGTGACAATCAGCTTCGCCAGCGCATCATAGCGGCAGACATGCACATACTCATGCATCAGGACATACTGCAGCTGTTTTGTATTTTCCCAGTCTGTGCTCTTTGGCATCAGAATGACTGGGTGAAAGATTCCGTATGTCAGCGGAGTGGATACCCGGTCCGACTGCCTGACGGAAACCGGACGGCGCGAATGCTCCCGCAGCCAGCTCTGTACAAATGCATTTTCAACCGGCAGCGATATCTGGAACTCAAACCGGCAGCGCAGATAAGATCCTGCAAAGTAACTGATGCAGCACAGCATTCCCGCACACCAGATGACAACACACACCAGCTTAATGACACCCCTGTTTATTTTCTTTTCTGAGCGGTATCCGCCGGCATGGGTGACATTGCTTCCCGTTTTGTACGCTTCGCTATCGAATCCTGGAAGTATCGTTTCCGCCTTTCCATCCGCCCTCTGCACCCTGGGAGCAATTTCTCTGGTTTCCTCGTATGACGCATTGATTGTGTTCCCATTCTGTGCCGTATGAGAGACATCAGGATAGTCTGCGTCCGGCTCCCCGTCACTTTCTGCAAACAGAACCTGCTCCGCCGGAACCGGAATTAGTGCATCCAATGCAATATTCCGCTCAATCAGCGAATAAACACTAAATGCTGACGGAATGGAAAACGGCACCATCAGTCTCAACAAAACAATTCCCCACAGAATCAAAAATGTTCTTTTTGGCAGACGGTTGATTGTCAATGCCCGTATGACGATCACCACCCCGATCATAACCGCCCCCGAATAGCTCATCTGCAGTAAACTCATATTCCCCCTCCTCTCGCCGATGCGTCAATCCTCCCCATACGTCTCCACGATCTGTTTCAGCTTCTCAATCTGCTCTGCGGAGAGCTTCTTTCTGCCGAGTAGAGCCGCAAACAGCTTATCTGCGGAGCCGTCGTAAACCTTATCAATCAGCTCATTGGTCTCTGCCTCCTGCACCTTTTCCTTTGGAATCAGCGCATGACACATAAAATTCGGTTCCGTGCGTTCAATCGCCCCCTTTTTCATACAGCGCTTAATCAGCGTATATGTGGTATTTTTGTTCCAGCCAAGCTCCCTATTCAAAATGTCTGCAATATGCTTTGCCGGTACATCGCCGTCCTTCCACAGTACGTTCATCACCTTCAATTCAGAATCAAACAGCTTTGTTGTCTCTTCATTCATACGTAAATTCTCCTTTATATAAGACTGTAGTAGTATCTGTATATAGACTACTACAGTCTTATCTATTTGTCAACAGAGAAACTTATTTTCTTTTACCATGATATAAAACAGTGGTAAAATCCCTTGCATTCAAACAAAAAAAAGAACTGCTGCTTGCAAGCCAGTCCTCTTTTTTGATCATATCACTATCGTTTCTCAATCCTCAAATTCATTCTCCATCTCGGTTGATCAGCATATGTTTCTTCCGTATACACTTTCTCATACCGATGCACACCGAGCAGCAGTCCAATCAACACGGCATACACAAATGACGCACTGCCTCCATACGCCAGAAATGGCATTGAGATATTCGTAAAGGGAAATAGTCCAACGTTGACCAAAGTTCCTTCCAGGCAGTTTAGAAAAATGACCATCATGCACGCCATCGATACCAGAAAACCAAGCTGGTTTTTCTGGCTGTACACAATCTTCACTGCGCGAAGAACAAGTGCAGCCAGTAGAATCAACAGCAGAATCCCAACAATCATCCCATAGGTATAAATGCTAAACAGTGGTGCCAATCCGTTATCCCGAACCACATCAACACCCAGTTTAACACCATATTCTGAGCTTCCGCTTCCCACAAACTTTGCATTTCTCAGGATATCAGCAATTACATTATAAATGTATCCTGCGTCCTCTTTATACTGCTCCCGGTTTAAAAACGCTTTCAGCCGCATCACCCGAAAGGAGCCCGCGCTCCAGCTGGCACTGATATTCCAGACAAAAACAATCAACGGCAGTATGACTGCTGCAGCGACAATCGCTGTCATACGTTTCTTACATTTGCCAAACATCCCCTTTTGGATTGCAGCAAGCAGCATCACAATCATGCTCCCCCCGATATTTACGATCACCCAAAATGTTGCTGAGAGATAGTTCATGGCCAGGCAAGTGGCGCCGCACACCACAAGCCCTATGAACACAGCTCCATAGCCTCTCATGCGCATCTGGTACAGAACTCCCGCAAATATTGGCACATAGAGATACACCAGTATCGACATTGCTGGTATTCTGCCATTTAACACAGTCATATAATGCTTGCCAATGATAAAGAGAATTGTCACAATGATGTATGCCGCCGCGCCGACTCGTCCGATAATGCTATAATCAATGAAATAGATTACCGCGGTCACCGCAAATCCCACAAGCATAAACAATCCTTGGCGGAACAACACCCTTTCAACGCCATATATCGGCATCATGCAAAACAGCCCTGCAATACTCAGTGCAAACATAAGCAGAATCATTCTCCAGTCAGTCTGCGGGCGGTGTATTCTGTCCATCGATACACCGATTTCCACCGGATCGCCCATCTCGTGTACTGCCTTTGCGACAGCTTTGTCGTTCTCCATTCCTGACTGCTCATACACTTCTGTCTGGTCTATGATATGGTTTGTCAGCTCACGCGCCACACTGTCGCGCGCTTTCGCACAGCGCATCTGCTCTGTCAAAATCTTTATAAATTCTTCCATTTTTACCTCTCCTTATTTCTGAACAGTTCCTTAGATACATCTTCCTGGAGTTTATACGCTCCTCTTTGTATCCTGTGTTTACGCCATGCCAAGCACATTCACGACGGCTGTCTGATACTCCTGCCACTCCTCTTTTTTCGATTTCAAGTATTTTTTGCCGCCCTTCGTGATGCTGTAATACTTGCGTATCTTTCCATTTACTTCACTCTCATACGAAGTCAGAAAATGTTTCTCCTCAAGGGAATGCAGCAGCGGGTAAAGTGTCCCCGCCTTCAATGTAAATACATTCTTTGACTTTGCCTCGAGCGTCTCGATCATCTCATAACCATACATATCCTTATCCTCCAGAAGACGCAGGATTAACATTGAGGTACTTCCCGAAATTAATGACTTATCAATTGCCATATCGAACACCATTCCTTTCTCATTTTATATTTTTCCAACCTGGACAGGCCAGAACCAGCATTTTAAACAAGATTTCATTGTTAAGTGCTTACATCAATAGTTCTTGACATATATAGATTATCGATATATATTTTTTCTAATTATATATCGATAATCTATATATGTCAAGAACTATATTCTTTGTAGCTGACGGTATTCAATACACTTTGCAGGGACACGTTCCAATCGAAACCATGAAGAAAGTTATTTGTTCCATGAGATAACATCTATTTCTGAACCAGAATGAGCAGGGTTAGCCCCTGCTCACTTTTTAACAATTTAATTCACCATCAGCAGATAGATCATCGTAAGCCCCAGCCCCACGCAGAACATAAATAATCCGAACGACAGGCTGCGCTCAATGATACGGAAATTCTCAAAGATATCTGTACCCTTCATCGCAAGTTTGTGCTCATAATTCTTCGGCTGATAGCCCTCCTTTCGCATCACTGCATAGTAAAGCAGCCGCACGCGTTCCATAATGTATCCGATGCGGTGCGTCACGCGGTTTCCTTCTGGAAGCTCATACGGGAGTGCACGGTCCCTGTAAACAGTCCTTCTGAGAAGAATGACAATGAGATCCACAACACTGTCCAAAATTCTTGAAATAATTCCCAGCAAAAACGGTACTGCTGTGTAAAACACTGCCCGGTACACATATTTCTCCATATTGAGCCACCTTGGAAAAATATCATGGTAGCCGTCTGCCCTTCTCTGAAAAGAAATACTCCTCAGCATCATAAATCGCACCACAACAAAATATACCATCACTCCGACTGTTATAGAAATCAGCGCACCAGACAGATTTTCCAGTGAATAATAATGTATATTCTCCTGTTGATGTTCTATCAGATGACTCAGTCCAAATCGCATAAGCCCGTATTCCGCAATTGGCTTCGCCACATGATTAGGCAGTATGCCAATAAATGGAATAGGCAATGCACAGATTACAATCGCAATTTTACTCGGTACAGAGACATAATCCTTCTTTGCCTGATAAGTCTCCTGAACCTTCTTATCGCTGTTTTTTTCTACAAAAAGTACCACGAAGAGCTTTGTCATATAAGCGACTGTCAGTCCACCCGAAAATAGAAACAGCGTTTCAACCAGATTTATCATTGCAGCAGTCGCCGATACAGCTGATTTTACATTTTGTGCAGAAATAGACTCCACAAGTTCCAGCCATTGTCCATACGCAGCAATACTCTCATGTAACAGCGTCTTGCTCACATAGCCGTTCAGAAGCGGAATCCCGCCCACACCAGCCGCTGCCAGCAAAAATACCACCAACAGAAATGGTTTTTTGCGCCCAAAGCCGCGCACCTGATTCAGCTCATAGCTCCCCACCTGCTTAACGATTACGCCAGCCACCATAAACAGGACGAGTTTCACCAGCAAATGGTTGAGCATATGGAGACATGTGCCATTGACTGCCATGCCAAACACTTTCGTAATCTCCGCGATCACTTCACTGTCCAGATACCGTGCATCAACTGTCCCGAGCAGTTCCCCCGCCTGTTCCATACCGATCATGCACATCAAATACTCCGCAAGCAGTGACTGCATCCCCACACCAGTCAGTATAAAACCAATCTGTGACATGGACGAATACGCAAGCGTCGTCTTGAAATTACTGCTCATCACACCCCTGATACCGCCAAACACCATCGTGACAATGCCAACTATCAGGAGAAACACACCCCAACTGCCCTGCATCGGAAGCACATCGAGCGTCACCAGCAGAATGCCAAAGATACCTGTCTTGCTCAAGATCGCTGACAGGAGCGCTGTCGCCGGTGCTGGTGCCTCTGTGTAGGACTGAGGCAGCCATACATGCACCGGAAAAGCGCTCGCCTTCGCGCCAAAGCCCACAAACATACAGCCGGCCGCCACAAACAGCCATCTAACATCGGCCTTACTGCCGCTGCTCATCACCATCACCGCATTCTCATACATCGCGTCAAATGAGAGTGTTCCAAGCCGGCCATACACGATAAAGAGTCCCATCAGGATTGCCATGCCGCCCGCAATCGCAATGCCAAGATATGTTCCTGCCGCATACAGAGCCTCCCGCGTCTGTTTGTGTGCCACCCACGCAAACGAGGTAAAGGACATTATCTCAAAGAAAAAGAACAGCGTAAACAAATCTGCTGCATAGAAAATGCCCATTGTCGCGCCGAGTGTCAGCAGATTAAACACATCATATCGTATGACATTTGGGTCGTTTTTCATATACCCGTACGAGAACAGCGCTGTCACAAACCATGCAAATGCAGTCAGCATACCAAAGATGCCGCGAAACCCTGAGTACATGAAATGGAGCCCGAGACCGCCCACACCGGAGACAGAATTG
Organism: uncultured Lachnospiraceae bacterium; assembly: GCA_947178145.1. Classification (GTDB taxonomy): domain Bacteria; phylum Bacillota; class Clostridia; order Lachnospirales; family Lachnospiraceae; genus COE1. Next base: position 10,206 of record CAMWXE010000047.1, read on the forward strand.
CCAAGTGAAAAACCGTTTAAGTCGCAGATAATCAGATTCAGTGCTGCTGCCAGCTCAACTGCGCCGGCAAAAATCATTATCAGCGCACATGCCTTTCTTTTATCCTTTGTTTTCCCCCGTGACACGACGCAGAATATGGCACACATTACAAAGGGAAAGAGCACAGTCCAAAAAATATCCCTCATCTCTCATCTCCCCTTCCTATATCCATCCGTTCGCCACAACTGTAAAGAAATTTACAAGCGGCACACTATTCACACCAATTACTGCCATCGCTGCCACAAACAAAAACAGCGGCAGAAGCATACGCCAGTCCGGGTCACGGACATTGTCCGGCAGCTTTCCAAAGTCAAAATCATTTCCAGGAAAGCAGGCCCTGACCACAATGCTGAGCATATAAATCGCTGTCAAAAGCGCCGACACCAGAAGTGCACCGACACCTATGACTGCCAGAATATTGTCGCTCGCAAAAGCAGCCTTCGCAAGGTGCCATTTTGACACAAAACCGCACAGTCCTGGCACACCCATCAGCGCAAGCGAGGAGACCGTAAAAATCGCAAAAATCTTTGGCATCCGCTTCGCCATGCCGTCAATCTCATAGACATAATTGGCATGCGCCTGCGTGATGATCGCACCGGCACAGAAGAAGGAACAGATCTTCATCACACCGTGAAAAACCATGTGACACAGCGCCCCGACCAGGCCAAGGGGCGTCATAATCAGCACGCCAAACAAAATATACGACAAATTAGATATCGTCGAGAACGCAAGACGACGTTTGATGTGTGTCTCCCGAACCGCCATACTGCACCCATAGACAATCGTGAAGATAACAATGCACAAAAGCAGATACTGGGCCCACGTCCCCTGCAAAAAGTCAGTTCCAAAACTATAGTATGTCAGACGCATAATTGCAAACGCCCCCGATTTCACAACTGCAACTGCATGGAGAAGCGCAGTGACAGGTGTCGGTGCCACGCCCGCCTGGGGAAGCCACGCATTGAACGGACATATTGCAGTCTTGACGCCGAAACCAAGAAACGCCAGCACATAGATAAACAACAGCAAATCCTTCTTATCCCCCACCTGAGACAGATTCAGCACACCCCCATACAGGAAAGCAAGACTGTCACCGTACACGACCAGAAAGATCAGTCCAATAAAGGCAAACGCCGCGCCGCCAAGCGAGTAATAGAAATACTTCCGGCTTGCAAGCACTGCCTCTCTGGTAAACGTGTGCATCACAAGCGGAACCGTGACCAGTGTCAGGAGCTCATAAAAGCAATACAGCGTCAGCATATTTCCTGACAGAGCCACACCAAGTGTTACGCCGTAAGTCGCTGTATAGAACAGATAAAACATGTTTTCATGAATGCGCCCATTCTGTTCATGTTCCATATACGGAAAAGAATACAGCGTCGCAAGCGGCCACAGTGTGGCGACAAGTCCGCCAAACACCATGCTCATACCGTCTACCTTAAAAGACAGATCAAGCTTGGCGCCCGCAAAATTGATCACCCGGATCAGATCCGTCGGCCCCTGTGCCAGCAGCGCATAGGTGAGCATTGTATTGATCAGCACATATCCAAAAATAAAGCGCTGTTTTTGTCTCCCGCCCTTAAACTTTAAAACCTGCAGCAGCATGCCGCCCACAAAAGGAAGCAGTATCACAGCAAGTATCAAACCGAAAATCATATGATCTCTCCTCCCCTTTCCTAAAATAACCCGGCCGCTATGCTGTCTATCAGCCGAATCAGCGGCGTCGGACAGAAACCAAGCAGAACTGTAGCTGCAGCAAGTATCACAATCGGTACCAGCATCAGCAGTTTCGGTTCCCTGTAATCATTGCGCACCGCGTCATAGTCAGGTTCCATCAAAAAACCGCGAACACTTAGCGGAAGCAGGTAACCCGCAGTCAGAAGTGCCGATATCAGAAGTGCAGCAGGCCCAATCCAGGAAAGTCCCACAAGGCCGCTCTCAAGACACCCCGTTGCAAGATACCACTTGCTGATAATACCGCTCGTGGGAGGAATTCCAATCAATCCAAGCGAAACAATTGTGTAACACCAGAAAAGCACTGGCATCTTTTTTCCAAATCCGATAAAGTCATTTGCCTTTGTTCTGCCAGTCGTGAAGATCAATGCACCTGCTGACAAGAACAGCGCACTCTTAATCACCGCGTGAAATATCACATGCAGCAGACTTCCTGCAAATGCCGTCGCATTCAACATCGATAGTCCTAATATGATATAGGATAGGTTGGACACGGTTGAGTAGGCAAGCCTTTTTTTCAACACTTTTTCTTTAAAAGCAAGCGAAGACCCCATCAGAAGCGTCACGACTGCAAGAATTGCCCACGCTGTCTGAACCCATGTTCCCCGCAGAAAATCCGCTCCGACACAATAATATACAGTCCTGATCATCGCCAGGACTCCGCCCTTCACAATAATGCCAGACAAAAATGCTGAGGCCGGCGCAGGCGCAACCGGATGCGCTGTCGGCAGCCATGCATGGAACGGGAAGCAGCCTGCCTTCACGCCAAAACCGACAATCATCAAAAATACTGCCACAAGACAGAATCCCATATTTCCTGACTGAATCAGCGCCGCTCTGTCCAGGAAACCGCCAGGCACAAATTCCATCATGTGCGCTGTCTCACTGCCGCTGAGCAAAGCACCAGAATTTTCAAAGACACTGGCATACCTGTACAGGAAATAGATTCCAAACAGCGCCATATATGCCCCCGCAAACGAGTAAAACAGATATTTTAGTGCCGCCATGACAGCCTCTTTCGTGCCAGCGTGAATGACAAGCGGCATGGACACAAGTGTCATAAGCTCATAAAACAAATACATTGTTACAAGATTTCCAGAAAAGCAAAGCCCCATCAAAACGCCAAACGTTATCAGATAAAAGCTGTAAAATCGCTTCTCATTCTTCTCGTGCGCCATATAGACAAAAGAAAAAAATCCTGCCAGCAAAAATACAAGAACGACAATACCAGCAAAAATCCTGCCAAGGTCGTCAATCGCAAAATACACTGGAATCCCACTCACCAGTTGAAAAAGGGTCAATGTATTTCCCACCGCACCACTGATTACATACACTGCCACAAGGGCGCTCACAACAAATGACACGCCTGTCATTTTTAGAAGACTTGACCTGTCTGCAAAGACCTTATCCGGCAGAAAGAACAAGACGCCTCCTACAATAATGGGCAGGATGATTGAAACTAAAATCATTTCATTCATCATACAAATCCTCCATTCCCATTTTATCCAAACATCGCTAAACCACTTGTAATCCAGTTCACAATCGGCTGTGAACAGCAGCCAAGTATCATGTTTAGTATAATCATGAACAGCAGCGCAATATTATAGATGGAATGCTGTTTCGAATTGACCGCCGGCGTCTCTGCGTCTTGTATCCTGCATGACTTTTTGCCTGCTGGCGTATAGATTCGAATCACCGTTTTCATAAAATAAATCGCATTTAGTACGGTGCTGATCGCCAGACAGATCAGCGTCGGCAGCATCTTTGCCAGGCTGGTCTGCACTGCCGCCTCCGCAAACTGTATCTTGCTGATAAAGCCGGAAAACAGCGGAATTCCGACCATGGAGCACGCACCGATCGTGAAAGCAACGCCTGCCGCCGGATTGCGATAACCACTGCCCGTCAAATCATCAAATTTTTTACTTCCTCCCGATGCATCTGTCAACCCCGCACCCGCGACGAACAGAAGGGATTTCGTGGAGGCATGTGATAAAATGTGAAAAATACTCGCCACAATTCCCATTGTTGTTCCAAGTCCCAGTCCCATATAGATATATCCAATCTGAGCCACAGACGAGAAGGCAACCATGCGTCGGATATCGTTTTCCATAATCGCGTTGATCGACCCCATGATCATACCCAGCAACCCAAACACAAATAAAATATTGACAATCTTAGAATCCACAATAATATCAAAACCAACCACGCGGAAAAAGATCTTGATCAACAGAAAAATATAGCCCTTTGAGACGAGACTTGACAGGATTGCCGCACTTGACACGGTCGAGTAGCCATATGCATCCGGCAGCCATGTGTGAAACGGATAAAGCGCACTCTTGATGGCAAGGCCAACGACCACCATTCCAATCGAGGCGATCAGCGGAATATTGTAAGTCCCCTGCGCATAGACATATGCGATGCTGTCCTTGATATTGCTCATCAGCAGATGTCCCGTAATATCATACAAAATGCAAAGTCCCATCAACAGCAGACCAGAGCCGAGCGAAGCCATAATCATATAGCGCGTTGCCGCCTCAATCGTCCGTCCGCTCTGTGTGATCATAATCAGTCCACAGGCGCTGATGGTATTGATTTCCACGAAAACATATGCCGTAAACAGGTCATTTGTGTAAATCAGCGCAAGCAGCGAGCTCAACAGCAGATTAATCATAATATAGTAGAGATTAATCTTCGTATCCTCAATTTCCGTCTCAATATGACCCTGTCCGCCCTTCAGAGAAAACAGCATAATCAGACAGAAAAAAAGCGCCATCCCAGCCTCAAGCACACCAGCCCTGATCTCATTTCCCCACGGTGCCGGAAAATGTCCCATCATAAATGTAAACGGTTCGCCTGCACGCAGCATATACACAAAAAGTACTGCCGACATGATTGTAATTGCCAGAAGAATCACTGTATTCCAAAGACGCGCTGCCTTTTTGTTCATAATGGATGTCAATACACCCGATCCAAGCGAAAGCAGAATACTGAAAAAAGGGAAGTTCTGTATAAAATCCATCACCGATCCTCCTTTTTCAACATGGTGGAAATCTCATCCATGTCCAGCGTGTGATATCTTCTGTAAAGCCGAATCGTGAGGGAGAGCATCAGGGCCGTCACAGATACCGACACCACAATCCCTGTCAGCACAAGTCCACTTGGCACCGGATTGATGTAAGCCTCCGCACTTGTGATATCATCCACGACAATCGGCGCCATTCTTCCCGCGATAAATCCCTTCTCCGCAAGAAAGAGATACGTTGCCGTATCCATAATATTGAGACCGATGATCTTCTTGATCAGATTTTTCTGCAACAGCAGATTTGAGAACCCGATGCCAAACAGAATCATGGCCACAGCCTCCCCATAGTTTGCAAGCAAATTTCCACCCATCTATCAAAATCTCCTTTTTCTTCCCTTTAAACCGCAATTCCAGGATGCATTTGCGACCTAAAATCCACCCTTGCGAAACATAGCATAAAACGCATACATCGTACAGGCAACCACCATGCCGACACAGATATTGAGCGGCAGAATTAACCCGGAGCTCAAAATGTCTCCTGGCGTGCCAAGTGGAATCCCCGTCTCGAGATGGTGTGCGCCACAGTAAAAGGAATACGTCTTTGCAAGACAGTAAAACAAAAGGGCCACAAAGCAAATCCACTTGTATGTCTTCTGTGTAAAGAAGCGCTCAATCTTCTTAAAACCAAAGGCGTTGACGTACAAAATCAATCCCGAACCGATAATCGCGCCGCCGGAAAAGCCACCGCCCGGTGACAGGTGGCCGTTTAAGATCACATAAATTCCAAAGATAATAATCATTGGCACGAGGAAAAAGGCCACCTTTTGCAGAATGACATCGTTTTTGGGTTCATAGAGGCGATCATTTTCCTCCTCCTCTTTCTTCTTCGACCAGTTATCAACACGCAGCAAAATTAATACCGTACATGTGGCAATAAAAAGCACATTCGACTCGCCGAGTGTGTCGAACGCACGATAGTCTAAAATCATGCCAGTGACAATGTTGACAGCGCCGGTGTCCTTCATTCCATCCTCAATATACTTGGTCGCAACCTCATTATTGTCAGGATTTGCCGCATTTCCCACCGGTGGCAGATACGACACCACATAGAGCAAAATAGCAAGCAGCGAAATGACAAACACGCTAGAAACGATACGGTAAAACTTCGAGAACATCCGAAGCTTTCTGTTATGCTCAATATCATATATATTTCTTTTCAGAATAGCCTCATCATGGATTCTCTTCCTCTGCGTATTGATATCCTCCACAAAGGGCTTTTGCGGCTTTAGCTCGACCCTGCCAATATAGGGATCCTTCTCAGCGCGGTACCAGCGCTTGATCTGAAACGCCTTGGTCTTACGGTATTCTTCTTCTGACAATAGACGGCTCATTTTGCTCCCTCCTTTTTATCCGGAACACTCTTTTGCAAATGTTTATCCTCCTTGTCCTCGTCGATCGCGATAATTGCATGAATCTTCTTGAGTGTCACGAAAAATAAAATGCTTGTGATACCAGCGCCCACTGCCGCCTCCGTGATGGCAAGGTCCGGCGACTCCAGCAGGATCCATATGATCGACATAATCAGGCTGTAGGACATAAAGATAATAATCGAGTTGAGCAGATTCCTGGAAAAGCTCACCGAAATTGCACATACAATCAAAAAAATAAAGAGTACGATCTGAAATACTTTCATATATTATTAACCTCCGTTCCAACGTGTGACTTATTGCGCGTATCAAATCGCTCAATCAGAAACCTTTGTAGATTCCGAAAGCATCTTTACATCGCACTCCTTGTCGATCTCCTCGTTGGTTGCCACTTCAAAACGTGTCAGCATATGGGACGCCACCGGGGAGGCAAACCACAGGAAAATAACCACAAGAAGCATCTTGAGCGACGTAAAGTTCAATCCGCACAAAACAATGAGTCCTGTCATGCAAAGTCCAATTCCAAGCGTGTCACCCATCGCCGCCGCATGCATTCTGTTCAGGACATAATGAAACTTAAACACGCCAAAAAGTTCCATTCCAAATACCATAATCCCGCATAGAATCAAAGTAATTCCCACAAGAAATCTAATCCACATGAGCACTATCATGGCTCTCCTCCTTCCTTTTCCTCTCGGCATACACACCCATGTACACCTTCGTGAGAAGCGTCACCGCCAAAAATGAGATCATCGCGTAAATAATACAGATATCCACAAGATATCCCTCATTCATTTTCACCGCAAGGATCGCAATAATGACCATTGTCAGTGTTCCCATCATATTAATTGCCACGATGCGGTCCGTGATCCGCGGCCCCTTGATTGCGCGAATCAGGCACAGAAACACCATCAGCGCCAGCAGTACCGGAAAAATTGTCATAGCAATCTCAAAAGCAGCTTCCAGCGCAATATTTCCACTGTTCATAACCAATCCCCCCTACGCCTCAATCTTTTCCAAAAGCCTCACAAACACGCTGGACTCAATGCCATCCGCCAGTGTCTTATCAAGGCAATGGACAATAAATTTGTCTCCGTCCACGGCAACTGTTATGGTTCCCGGCGTGAGCGTTATCGAGTTTGCCAGCAAAAAACGCGATATATCATTCCTGAAATGTGTCTCAAACTCTATCAGCGCTGGCTCCACAACCCTGCCCGCAGAACAGATTAATCGCATTGTCGCAAAATTTGCTATAATAATCTCCTTGATCAGGTGATACAGATATTGCAGCAGGTAACCACTTTTTTTCAGGTACAGAAGCTCTCTCTTAGGACTAAAATCCATAAATTTGCAGATAAATCCATATAGTGCCGCAGCCACTGCTAACCCAAAAATCACGATTTCTGTTGTGATGCGTCCATTAAAGATAATCCATAACAAAAAAAATATGACATACATCTTCCAAGTCTCCTCACTCTCTATAGATGATATATTTATAAATCGGATTTCCAATCGATGAAAATTTCTCCTCATACTCTGTCATAATGTTTCCCACAAACATGTTCTCATCATGATGCAAATCCCGCGTCACAGCCTCTGTCTTCCAGCCTGCCGGCGCGATCTCCTCCAGCGCAAAGTCGAACAGATCCGCGTTGTCCGTCTTGAACTCAATCCGCCCGTCTGCTGCCAGAATCTCGTGATACCGCCCAAGGAACTGCCGCGATGGAAGTCGTCTTTTGGCGTGTCTGTCCTTCGGCCATGGATCGGAAAAATTCAGGTAAATCCTGCTGACTTCCCCCTTGTCAAACACCTCGCAAATCTCCTCCGCATCCATGCGAATCAATCGCAGATTAGAAAGCTCCTGCGCTTCCATCTTCTGCACCGCGCGCAGGAGCACGGTTGAATACTTTTCGATTCCAATATAATTGATATCCGGGTTAGACGCCGCTAATTCCATCATAAAACGTCCCTTCCCCATTCCAATCTCGATATGTATTGGATGGTCATTTCCGAATACTGCATTCCATTTTCCTCTCTGCGCGGCAGGTTCCTGCACTACAAAACGACTCTCTGCGATCATCTCCCGCGAACCAGTTACATTCCTCAGTCTCACCTGTAAATATACCTCTCATACTATATTCCCGCCATAAATACACAGATGGCATCCTTTTATCGATATCATTTTACACCCTATATTCCTATTTGTATATTATAAATTTTACCAAAAATTCATAAAATTCATATTTTTGTTATTGTTCATTCGTCAAAGCAGTGGCTACGGGTACGAGCTGAAATTAAACACAATATATCTCAGAAAAACTTTAGAAAAAAAGCCTGTAATTGCTTGAATTCCTTGCAATTACAGGCTTTTATCAGAGCGATAGACGGGGCTCGAACCCGCGGTCTCGACCTTGGCAAGGTCGCGCGTTACCAACTACGCCACTATCGCATATTTACTATCTGTATCAGACTTTTTTATTTTACATGATACCCTATTTTTTGTCAAGAACTTTTTGATTTTTTTTAAATCTTACGTTCCTGCGTAAAGCGGGTGATGGGAATCGAACCCACGTGTCCAGCTTGGAAGGCTGGTGTTCTACCATTGAACTACACCCGCACAGTGCCCAGAACCGGAATCGAACCAGTGACACGAGGATTTTCAGTCCTCTGCTCTACCGACTGAGCTATCTGGGCGTTTAACCGAATTCAAGTATACACCACCTCAGTACAGTTGTCAATATCGTTTTTCCGCATTTTTTCATAAATTTTTTCATCAGTTTTGCGCAAAAAGGGGGCTGGCAAATCCCTTTCATCCATGCTATAATAGCGGAACATTCGTTAAAACATGATATCATGCAATCATTGCGCCGACGCAAATTGTATGACATCCTTTAAGATCACAGCGAGGTATTGACCATGTACAATCTATTTGAACCAGGAGATCTGCTGAACTCTCCTTATGAGGCTTTCCTGTTTGACACTGCAAAACACCCGTTTCCTGTGAGGTCACACTGGCATCATTATATGGAAATCGTTCTGATGGTTGAGGGAACTGCCATCGTCGAGAGCGATGAGCTAAGCTACACGCTGACTCCCGGCGATATGGCTGCCCTTCCCCCGAAAAGCATTCATGCCGTATACAGGGAATCTGGTGTTCCGGACAAACTCTTATATTATGTAGTGAAATTTGACTTGAATCGTTTTCGCGAAAATATTGGTTATGTGCCTCAGCTCAAGAGTGCTGTCCTGCAGGCAATGGAGCATCCAGATGTCTCCTTTTTCTTCTCATCGCAGGAACTTGCGGGCTTTCCAGTGCTGGAATTTGTTCGCGGCTGTGCGCGGGAAGCGGAGGCAAAGCATTACGGGCATTATATGATTATGTATTCCTACTTAAATTGTATCCTGGTCAATATGCTGCGGATTTGGCGCAAGCGTGGTTTTACGCCCTCCTACGAGATTTCCCCTCCGTCTGGAAGCTCCATCGAGACCATCACCGAGTACATTGATGCCCACTCTGATCAGCCACTCAAGGTCGAGCAGCTTGCCATACGCTGCAATATGAGCTACTCTTTTTTTGCAAAGCAGTTTCGACAGATTTACGGGCGCTCCTGCAAGGAGTACATTGAATACATTCGCGTGATCAAGACGGAGGACATGCTGCTATTTACCGACTATGACATGACTTACATCAGCCAGGCTGCCGGCTTTTCCGACTGCAGTCACATGATCAAGACCTTTCGAAAGTACAAGAACATCACACCGAAGCAGTTCCGCATGCAAAACACAAAAAACCTGCGCAGTCCTTCGGCACATCTGTAAAGGCAGGACCCCAAAATGTCCTGCCTTTATAGAAACGGTTCCTTACCCTTGCAGCAAGTCCATCAGTTCTTCCCTGCTCATGCTTCCAAGTTGACCAAGCTCACCGTTCATAACCTGCTCTGCGAGGTCCCGCTTCGTCTCCTGCAGTTTCAGAATTTTCTCTTCGACGCTATGCCTTGCAATCAGCTTGTATACAGTCACCTTCCTGGTTTGTCCGATGCGGTGTGCCCTGTCAGTCGCCTGGTTCTGCGCAGCAATATTCCACCATGGGTCATAGTGGATCACCACATCCGCCCCAGTCAGATTCAGGCCAACTCCGCCTGCTTTCAGGGAAATCAGAAATACCGGAACGTCATCTTCGTTAAACGCTTTCACTAGCTGCAGACGCTTTTCCTTGGAGGTTTCTCCTGTAATCACATAGTACGCAATTCCCTGCTCGTCAAGGCGCTTCCTGATGAGCTCAAGCATGGAGGTAAACTGTGAGAACAGCAGCATCTTGTGTCCGCCATCCATCGCGCTCTGCACCAGTTCAACGCAGGAGTCAAGCTTTGCCGACTCTCCCTTATAATTGTCGAAGCACAGGTTCGGGTCGCAGCAGATCTGCCTGAGCCGCGTCAGCTCCGCAAGTACCTTCATCTTGTTCTTGTTAAAGTCATCGTCATCCTGCCTGGCGAGCATTTCCTGCATATGGACTACTTGCGCATCGTAAACTGTCTGCTGCGCCTTGTCAAATTTCACATAACGCACTTCCTCAAGCTTGTCTGGCAGGTCTTTTAGCACATCTGTCTTCAGCCGGCGCATGATAAAGGGGCCTACCATTCGCTGCAGTCTCGCCATTGCATCCTTATCGTCATACTTTGCAATGGGTGTCTCAAGGTCTCTCTTGAATACCTCATAGCTATACAGGAATCCTGGCATCAGATAGTCAAAAATACTCCACAGCTCACTCAGGCGGTTCTCAATCGGCGTACCGGTCAGCGCAATCCGCATCTGACTGTCAATCACCTTGACGGCCTTTGCCGCTGCTGTCGTGTGATTCTTGATGTACTGCGCCTCGTCAATGATCTCATAAGTAAACTTCTTACCTTCATAGAAAGCGATATCCCTCCTGAGCAGGTCATAGGAAGTGACATTCACATCATAATCCGCGCAGACCTCAATTTTTTTCTGGCGCTCCTGCTGGTCGCCTGTGATAAGCTGTATCTTTAATTCCGGACCAAAACGCTCAAATTCCTCGCCCCAGTTAAATACCAGTGATGCCGGTGCGACGACCAGTGTGGTCACACCGTTCTTTTTCTCGGAGAGCAGGAACGATATCGCCTGTATCGTCTTGCCAAGGCCCATATCATCCGCAAGAATTCCGCCAAACTGGCAGGATTCCAATGTTTTGAGCCACTTAAATCCATTTTTTTGGTAGCCGCGCATAATGCGCTTTAAACTTGCAGGCACTTCAAAATCCGCATCGCTGATCGTCTTGAAATTCTTAACCATCTCGCGGAAAGAATGGTCTCTGTTAGTATAGAGTCCCTCCTTTTCCTCAAGAAGCTTGTCCAGATAGAGTGTGCGGTAAATGGGCAGATGAATTTTGCCCTTGATAAACTCTTTGGGCGGGAGGTGCATCGTGTCCATCAATTCTTTCAGCATCTGAAGATTTTCATCTTCAAGATTGACAAAGTCGCCATTTTTTAACCGGTAATATTTCTTATGGAGCTTGTATCCTTTCAGCACGTCAAGCAGTTCTTCCCTGGTGATGTTCTCCGTGTCAATCTCCAAATCGAGCAGGCCACTCGCCACAGACACACCCACGGACATACGCATCTTCCGCACAATATTCAGGTTTTTGAATGCGTTGGTGCAGCGCACCTCACCGAGCGCGGCGAGCCGTTCCACGCCACTGTTTAACACCTCGTAGATACTGTCCTCCTCGCCGAGACAGCAGAACAGATCACGCTCCTTATCGACATGTGGAAACACCTGCCTGGTGAGGAAATAAATCTCATGTTCCCTCCCCTCCAGTCGAAAACTCTCATAGGGCGATGTGTATGGGTCTTTCAGCGCAGTGTCAATGACAGAACATTCCTTTTCGCCGTACTGTGCTGTCACATGACAGGTGAGGTCGCCGTCCGCGGCATCAAGATAGAAGAGAAAGGCGACTTCCGGCGGCAGATACTTTTGAATCTCCTCACTGTCCTCCTCCATGACAGTAAAGACCTCCTCGAGCTGTGGCAGCATCGAATAATAGAAATCCGTAAGCTTTGCACGTCCAATCTGGAAATCAATCTGTCCGCCATCTGCCATATCAAGCAGCGGTTGTATTTTGTTTGTGAGATCAATGCCCGCTCTGTACAAAATATCGTCCTTGATGTAGCAGGCGTAGGCCGTTCCGATGTAAAATTCTGGCATAGTACATGAGACATCAATGCCATGGAACTCCTTCTTTTTTCCAATCTTAGACTTGCGAATCTGCATGGTAAGCTTTGGTGTGCCTTCCTTGCAGCTAAGTAGTGTCTTTCCTTTTTTTGCCGAGGTCTTGTCTTCGTACTCAATCGTGTCGTCTTCCATGATTTCACAGAACTGATCAAGCCGCCATCCATACAGTTCAAAATCGGAACATTTCCGTTTCCGCTCATAGTAATAGTAGCGCATCTCACTGATGCGGTTGACAATGTCCTCTTCCTCCTGTATCACCTTGCTCAAAAATTCATACCACTGCCTTGAACGCACAGAAAAATTGTTGATGTTCTGACTCAATTTTGTACTTGTTCCATACTGTACGGTCTCGGAACCACGCACCTGTGAGCAGAACTCAATCAAATCCTTGATGACAAAAAGCTTCCCTGTGCCAATCTTGAACGAAATGCGCAGTCCATCTGCACTGCGAACCAGTCTGGGAACCAGATTCAGAGACCCCTCCTGCATGGTCGCACTCGCCACAAGCTGGTTTGTATGATTGCGCTGGAAATTCGCAAGCAGCCTGGCTCCCCATTTGTCCGTGGCATCGCCGACTTCCTTCTGTTCCATATATTTCTGTGCATACAAAAGCGCTGCAGCTACATATGCGCAGTTACTATTTTCCCTCGCATACCATCCATAGCCGTATGAGCGATTGCAATCGGGACAACCACAATCCGCACGGATCACGTTATCTCTGTTCATAATCACTGTGACAGGAAACCTTCGTTTGCGATACTCCGCGACTCCGTTCACCTTTGCCGCCATATCGTCCATCTGTTCATAGTAGCCGACATCAATGCTCTCTACGACAAGTGTCTGAGAGGCAAGATACTGCTGTCCTTTCTCCAGAGCCATCCTTGAGAAATCAAGTTTTTTCCTGATCGTTTCCATATCAAAATACTGGTAATGTGACGCCTGCTGTGCGGAAGCCGTTGCATCTTGTGTTCCCTCTTCACTCTTTCTTGCGATTGCTGCCTTTATCTTTTCTTCTTTTTTCCTCATTGCTTCCGCTTCCTGTTCCTTTCTTCGTTTTTCTTCTTCCTCCTGCCTCTTTTGTTGTTCTCTTTCCCGGCGCGCAGCTTCCTCCTGCTGCCTGATTTGCTCTTCCGCCTTTCGCGCAGCTTCCTCCTCCCGCGCCTTCTTCTGTGCTTCCTCAGCCTCTATCCGTTTCCGTTTGCGCTCCGCTTTCTGCGCCGCCTTCTGTGCCTTTTTCTCGGCAATCCGCCGCTCTGTCTCCTCTCTTTTTGCCTGCTTTGCAGCTTCCTCAGCCGCTATGCGCTCTGCCTCAAGCTGTGCCTTTGACTTTCTGCCGCGCTTTTTCGGCGCTGATGTCTCCTGTTTGCCGGCTGTTTCATCAGGCATGGATGCCGCCTTAGCCGCTTTTGTCTTCTTAGCTGTCACTTTTGCTTCAGATGCATTTTCTTCCTTTGAGGCTGTATCTGCCGCCGTTTTCTCATCTGACAGCTTTTCTGCATCTGCCTTTGTTGGATGACTTGCGACTGCCGCCTCCCACATATGCTGATAATCTGCCAGATCTGGCTGCGTCTGTTCTGATGCCGGTAGCGCCTCACTCGTTATCCGGTCTGGTTCGTTTGGTACTGTTTTCTGTTTTGCGGTGGATGTCTTATGGACTGACTCGCCTTTCCGTGCGGTCTCTGGGGGCTGATTTTTCGGTTCCATTTTATACAATACTGCCGCCATATGTTCGCATTTCCTGCCGCTTCTTGCCTTAGGGCACTTGCATTTCAGGATAACTGGCACGCCTCCTTTGAGCGTGACGGAGACTTCTGTCCGCCCCCCCATTGCCATTACTGCTGCATCTATATGCGATTCATCCCTTTTTGCCAGCGTGATTCGGCTGCTGTCAATCGATTTTGCCCTTGTCAGCGCCACACTGTCAAATAATTTTTCCCATTCGTACATTGTTCTTTCTCACTTTTTATCAGATTATTCGTAATCCTATCATATCATCATCTCTGCAAAAAGTCGAGTACCACATCTTTTCTTTCTAATCGGCTGCTCACGAAATCTCAGGAAACAGCTCTTTGACAGTCGGATAGATCCGGGCAAACTTGCGATAGCGCTCCTCGTAGCGGGCCGCAAGCTCCTTGTCGGGCTCCACGCTGTCGACCACCTTGACAAGCTTTGCAGCTGCCTCCTCCACGGTAGCGTACTCACCGCACGCAACTGCCGCAAGGACAGCCCCGCCGTAACCTGGTCCCTCCTCGCTCTCGATGATGTCGAGACGAATATTCAGCACATTTGCAAAGATCTTTTTCCAGAGCGGGCTCTTTGCGCCGCCGCCGCAGATTTTGGACGACTGTATGTCGATGCCAAGACTCTTTGCCACCTCAAAAGAATCCCGGATGGCAAATGCAACGCCCTCGAGCACTGCCTGATACAAGTCTGCCCTCGTCGAATCCATTGTCATTCCGATAAAGGTGCCGCGCGCATTGGCATCATTGTGCGGAGAACGCTCTCCCATCAGATACGGCAGGAAATAGACATGATTCTTTCCAAGCCTGTCGTCTGTTATCGCCGCCTGTTCCTTGCCAAATTCCGTGGTCTGCATGATTTCCTCCATCCACCACTTGTTGCAGGAAGCAGCGCTCAGCATGCATCCCATCAGATGATATTTGCCGTCCGCGTGCGCGAAGGAATGGAGCGCGTTATTACTGTCAACGCCAAAGTGTTTGCTGGATATAAAGATTGTCCCGCTTGTTCCGAGAGAAATGTTGCACATTCCGTCTCCGACTGTGCCGGTTCCGATTGCCGCTGCCGCATTGTCGCCTGCTCCCGCTGCCACCTTCACATGTTCCGGCAGTCCAAGCTCCGCTGCCACTTGCGGCTTCAATGTCCCCACAACTTCATAGCTCTCATAAATCGTTGCAAGCTGTGACTCGTCCACTCCACAGATTTCCATCATCTCGCGCGACCAGCATTTGTGCTCCACATCAAAGAGAAGCATACCTGACGCATCGGACACATCCGTGCAGAAGCTTCCGGTAAGCATGTAGGCAATGTAATCTTTCGGAAGCATTATTTTGCTTATCCTCGCAAAGTTCTCTGGCTCGTTGTTTCTCACCCACAGAATCTTTGGCGCTGTAAATCCTGTAAACGCGATATTGGCAGTGTACTTTGACAGTTTCTCTTTTCCGATTTCGTTGTTGAGATAGTCTGTCTCCTCCTGTGTCCTGCCATCATTCCACAGAATTGCCGGCCGAATCACATTGTCATCTTTGTCCAAAATCACCAGTCCATGCATCTGACCGCCAAAGCTGATGCCGGCAACCTGTGACTTGTCACAGTCCTTTGTCAGTTCCTTCAGACCTTCCATCACCGCACTCCACCAATCCTCCGGCTTCTGCTCGCTCCATCCGGGATGTGGGAAATACAGGGGATACTCCTTTGAGACAACATTCACAATCCGGCCGTCTCCCTCCATTAACAGAAGTTTTACTGCCGATGTTCCAAGGTCTACTCCTACATAATACATAAAAATACCTCCATTCGTCTGTCAAAAATTTCTGCACTCTGCTATGTGCTCGAGCACGCAACTTCTTAAAAAGAAATCGCTATGTGGCATTTTGCGCCGCTTTTGCCTGCACTACTGTGCTACATAGCGATATCTCGCACCGATACAGTATAGTATACAAGTTTTTCTCTCATTTTTCATGGTATAAACTATACTAAATTTACCTTTAAAATTTGTATAAAGTCACACTTGCGCCATCGAGTGACGCAAAAGTGACTGATAACAAAACATACACATTTTCCGCGACATGAATTCCCACACTCCTTTTTTCACTCGTGTTTCAGCTATTCCACGGTCACGACCTTTGCCAGATTGCGCGGCTTGTCGACATCAAGACCCTTATCCCTCGACACATAGAACGCTGTCAGCTGCAGTGCGACGACTGCCGGAAATACCATCAGTTCATCGCGAAGCGCCGGGAGGCGGTAAACCCTTTCCCACTGTTCTGGGTTCTCCAGTTCCACATCCTCCCTCGCAAACACGTACACCTTCGCTCCCCTCGCCTTTACTTCCAGTGCGTTTGAGAGCTCCTTTGCAATGACTTTTCTCTGTGTGACGAGCGTGATCACCGGCGTCCGATCTGTTACCAGCGCGATTGTTCCATGTTTTAGCTCCCCCGATGCATACGCCTCTGAATGGATATAAGAAATCTCCTTCAGCTTTAGCGATCCCTCCAAAAGTGCTGTGTAATCCTGCCCCCTGCCCATCATAAACACATCCTTCGCGTCCATGATGCAGTGTGCCAGCTCACGAAACACCTTTTTGTCCGATAGAATCCTTTCAATGGATGATGGCACTGTGACCAATTCCCTGAGAAACGCCTTCGTCTGCTCTGCTGTATACACACCCCGCACATACGCCATCCGGCAGATCAGCATATAGAGTGCCGCGATCTGCGTCGTGTACGCCTTTGTGCTCGCCACCGCAATCTCCGGACCTGCGTTTGTGTAGAGCACATACTCGCTCTCACGTGCAATGGCAGACCCCTTGACATTGACAATCGATAGATTCCCCGCACCTCTGCGTTTCGCATATTTGAGCGCCTCGAGGGTATCAATCGTCTCACCCGACTGCGAGATTGCAATGACAAGGGTGCGGTCGTCGACCACTGGTTCATTGTAGATAAACTCCGAAGCCAGCTCCACTGTGACTGGAATCTTTAGCAGTGGCTGCATCAGTGCTTTTGCGGCCAGCCCTGCATGCATCGCCGTCCCGCAGCCGATGATTGTGACCTTTTCGTATTTGTCAAGCAGCCAGTCCGGGATATTGTCGACACTGAGATCCGGCATACCGTCTTTACACCGGCACAGAATGGTCTCCTGTATCACCTCTGGCTGCTCTGCAATCTCCTTTTCCATGAAAAACTCGTAACCGTTCTTGCCATTTCCGCCAAGCTGCCAGTCGACACGCAGATAATCCGGCTCTACTTTCCCATCCTTCCTGTCAAGCATCGTAATCCTGCCTGGTTCCAGTATTGTGAGGGTGTCTTCCGGTACTACAAAATACTCGGACACATACTCAGACAACGCTGTCACGTCCGACGCAAGAAACGCCTCCCTGCGGTCCTTTCCCACACCAGCTATTATCGGACTGACATTTCGTATCGCAAAAATTTTGTCAGGGATATCGGCAAAAAGAATTCCAAGCGCAAAGGTTCCCTTCAGCATCTGAACTACCTTTCTGATAACGGCTTTTGCGTCATTTTCATAAAATTTATCCAGAAGCGCCGCCACAACCTCTGTGTCTGTCTGGGAATCCAGCTTTTGTGCCAAATCGTATTTCGCAGTGAGCTCCTGATAATTCTCAATGATACCATTATGAACGACTGTCACCCTGCCGCAGGTGTGAGGATGGGCGTTTTCATTTGTCACGCCGCCATGCGTTGCCCATCTGGTATGTCCGATGCCGCTGATGGCCGCGCTCTTCCCGTCTGGGGCATTTTGCTTCTCGCACAGTGCGCGGAGCTTTGCCACCTTGCCCGCGCGCTTCATGACCTGGATCCGCCCGTCATCGCACACAAGCGCCATCCCCGCACTGTCATATCCGCGGTACTCGAGTGTCTCGAGCGCCTTCAGGATCACACTCTGCACATCCCTATGTCCTGTATAACCAATAATTCCACACATAATAATCTCCTCATCTTTAGACTCTGTCATGAATTGCAAAAATCAGCACTCTCTGTACAGCTTCTAATTTTCTATCCTATTACTCTTTATTCTATAAGTATTCAAAACAAACGCAAATAATTATCATACTTCCATTTGTGAAGCTGTTGCCTCCTTGTATCGTATTTGTTTTGCAGTTACCCGCATATTTGTCGATACATCACGCACCAGAGGCTGTGCGAAAGGGCATCCGCCGAATGTTCGATCACCCTTTTCCTCGTCAACCTGTCGTATTTTATCGTCAATTCAATTTTGCGAAATCAGACAACAGGTACATGGCGCTAGACGGGAAATCCTATGTCGTGGAATCAATGTGCATATCAATTTTCAAGGTACATGGATATTTTGCCACTATTTGGTCGGTATGGCAAGTATTTTTTCATGGATTCTCAGGCGCGGCTGCCGTTCATGCAAAAACCTCCGGCTTCCCGGAGGTTTTTCTATGATAAGGAACTATAGAAAAATAAGTGACACATCTTGACTTGTCTATTTCTCCGATATCAAATTGCTAAAGCAATTGCACAAAAAGCCTCGCCGCAGCCCACTACGCCTACGTTTTTTGTACTGCACTCTCGAAGAAATATCCTGCGCAATCTGTATCACTTATTTTCCTACAGTTCCTAAATCTTATTTAACAAGCGCCACAGTCTGTCTGGCAATTGCGAGCTCCTCGTTTGTCGGTACGCAGAGAAGTGCAACCTTGCTCCCGTCTGTAGAAATGACTCTGTCCTCGCCTCTGACATTGTTCTTCTCTGTGTCAATCTCTGTTCCAAGGTACCCTAAGTACTTCGCAATCTCAACACGCCCCGTGATATTGTTCTCACCCACTCCGGCTGTAAATGCAATCGCGTCCACACCGTTCATGGCTGCCGCGTAAGCGCCGATGTACTTTGCCACACTGTAATAAAATGCATCCAGTGTCACTCTGGCAAGCTGACTGCCATCGTTGGCCGCCGCCTCAATATCCCTGAAATCCGACGAAACCTGCGACATACCAAGCACGCCGGACTTCTTATTCAGGACATTGTTCATCTCCGCCGGCGTGAGATTCTCCTTCTGACAGATAAAATCACAGATCGCTGGATCAATGCTGCCGGAGCGCGTACCCATGATAATACCCTCGAGCGGCGTGAGTCCCATCGATGTATCGACACATTTTCCGTGGTCCACTGCAGATACGGAGCCGCCGTTTCCTAAATGACACACAATAATCTTTAACGCATCCCTTGTTTTGCCAAGAATTTCTGCTGCCCTTGCAGATACATAATCATGGCTTGTACCATGGAAGCCATAGCGGCGAACCTTATATTTCTCGTAATATTCATAAGGGAGTCCGTACAGATACGCTTTCTCAGGCATTGTCTGATGAAATGCGGTGTCAAACACTGCCACCATCGGCACATTGGGCATAATCTCCTTGCAGGAGTTGATTCCAATCAAATTTGCCGGATTGTGGAGCGGTGCAAGGTCGTTGCACTCCTCGATTGCCTTCATGACCTCATCGTTGATGATTACAGAAGAGGCAAACTTCTCGCCGCCATGCACGACACGGTGTCCGACTGCGTTAATCTCGTCAAGCGACTTGACCACGCCGTGGCTGGCATCGGTAAGCGCGTCAATCACAAGCTTGACAGCCACTGTGTGATTCGGCATCGGTGTCTCGATTTTCACCTTGTCCCTGCCCGCTGGTGTGTGTGTCAGTACGCTGCCTTCGATGCCGATGCGCTCACAGAGCCCCTTTGCAAGCACCGCTTCTGTGCCGCTGTCGATCAGCTGGTATTTCAGTGAAGAACTGCCGCAGTTGATAACTAAAATATTCATGATAATCCCTCCAAAAAATTTTTCCGTGATACGATATAATCATCATATCCTATTTTCAAGAAAAATGAAAGCGCTTACATCAAAGTTTTTTGCACTTTTTTTGACACATTTTCATCCATCGCTCCTCCCTCTGCAATGGCCTGTAACGATTAATACGCTCTGCCCCAGTAAACCATTTTCTTCGCCGGTTTCCCGCAGCACACGCAGGCGTCGCTCAGCTGCTCCTGCTCAAACGGCATACAGCGGCTTGTCGCTGCCAGCTCGTCCTTGATCTTGTCCTCACATGCGCGCTCACCACACCACATTGCCTTGACAAAACCCGGCTTGTTGTTGATGATATCACAGAAGTCCTCCCAGGAAGCTGCACTGTAAATATGCGTTTCCAGATGCTTCTTTGCCGTCTCGTACATGTCGGCCTGAATCGTGTCAAGAAGCTCAGCTGCCTTTGTCTCAACCTCATCGAGGCTGACTTCAATCTTTTCCCTTGTGTCACGGCGCACAAAGACGCACTTGTTGTATTCGATATCTTTTGGTCCGATCTCGATTCTGAAAGGAACGCCGCGCATCTCACACTCGCTGAACTTCCAGCCTGGACTCTTGTCCGAATCATCGACTTTCACGCGGAATCCTTTTTCCAGCAGACGGCTTCTGAGTTCATACGCCTTGTCAAGCACACCCTCTTTCTTCTGCTGGATTGGAACAACCATAATCTGTGTTGGAGCCACCTTAGGCGGAAGCTTCAAGCCGGAATCATCGCCGTGTACCATAATCACTGCACCGATAATGCGGGTGGACAGTCCCCATGATGTCTGGTGGCAGTATTTTAATGTATTATCCCTGTCTGTAAACTGAATACCAAACGCCCTTGCAAAACCGTCTCCGAAATTGTGGCTTGTGCCTGACTGCAGTGCCTTGCCGTCGTGCATCAGCGCCTCTATTGTATAGGTCGCCTCAGCGCCGGCAAATTTCTCCTTCTCCGTCTTCTGCCCCTTCACGACAGGGATTGCAAGCACATCCCTCACAAAATCAGCGTAGACATTCAGCATCTGAATCGTTCTCTCCTCTGCCTCCTCCGCCGTCGCGTGTGCGGTGTGTCCCTCCTGCCACAAAAATTCGCGGCTTCTCAGGAACGGACGCGTCGTCTTCTCCCAGCGCACTACAGAACACCACTGGTTATACACCTTTGGCAAATCCCTGTAGGACTGTATCTCGTTTTTATAAAAATCACAGAAAAGCGTCTCTGATGTCGGACGCACACACAGCCTTTCCTGCAGGGGTTCGAGACCTCCATGCGTCACCCACGCAACCTCCGGCGCAAATCCCTCGACATGGTCCTTCTCCTTCTCCAGAAGGCTCTCCGGTATAAACATTGGCATATACACATTCTCTACGCCAGTCTTCTTGAACGCATCGTCGAGCTGACGCTGGATCTGCTCCCAGATTGCGTATCCTGCGGGTTTGATAATCATACAACCCTTCACGCTCGAATAGTCACACAGCTCCGCTTTCTTCACTACGTCTGTGTACCACTGCGCGAAATCCTCTTCCATGGAGGTAATCGCCTCTACTAATTTCTTGTCGTTTGCCATCGTTTTATCATCCTTTCTTCTAACTCAAACAGGGTGGCATCACCGCACGTTGTCCCATATAGGGGCCTTACATGCGGCGTTACCACCCTGATTTCTCTCATCCTACCGTTATCGCCGGTGCTGCGCTGTATTTCACATAACAGTATGCTCATACAGGACTCCAAGGCAGGTTCCAAAGCTTGTCCTTAAAAATCTCACACCAGATGATTTTCTCTCTGAAAAGTTTCAACTCTGTACTAACCCTTTTCCACGTCATGACATTATGAATTCGATATAAAACACATTCTAAACCTGCAAAACTGTTTTGTCAAGACCTTACAGCTCATCCGCAATCGCCGCTGACGATACAAATGTCCCGACTACGGAAAGCACAACGGCCAATATGATAATCAGCATACCGCCCATCAGAAGGATCATGGCTCCGCCGCCGTTGTCCTCCGCGCTTCCCTCCTGCGGTGTCTGTTCCTCCACCACATTTTCCACGTTTGTCTCAGCAGCCTGTGCCGTAAATGCACCAAATGAAAATACTGAAATGAACACCCCTAACACCATAGCAAGCATCAGCTTCCATATCCTGCAAACATGATTCTGTTTTGTCATTAATTCCACCTTCCCCATTTCTTTACAATTCAACCTGCGCCATTCAAAGGAGCATTAAGTCTAGCGACATTATAACACACCATTTTGAAAAAGGGAATTATTTTCATAAATTTTCTCCCAAATATTCGATGTCTCGGGTAACAGTCCACACAATACATCCGGCTAAAGCGTCATCTGTTCGCCGCCTCTGACTTCCACGAAACGCTCATTATCGACACACAGCCACAAGCTCTGCGCGCACGGATTGTATACAAAAGAACCGTCCGCCGCAAACTGTGCCATTTTCGCCACATCCATATAGTCGACAATCTCAATATTGGTCGCGTACCAGATGTCATCTCGTCCGCCAGCCATCCTGCAGAAATCCTCAATCACATTCCAATTGTCATTATTGGTAAACTCATAACTGTGCCCCCACACATACATTAAGTACAGGTACTGCTTCTTCTTCAAATCTACGAACTGCTGCCCCAGTTCGAGCAGATTGTGATTGTGGTGACATGTGGCTTTCCACTGCAAAAAATTTTCAGGAAGCAGAAACGCGTCCGTATTGCCGACCACCCTGCCGTATCGGATACCAAGACCTGGAAGCATCTGACAGATTTCCCTGGAGTACGATCCGTTTGGATAGGCCAGTCCACGCACTGGATATCCCATGATCTCCTCAAGTTTCTCCCTGTCCTCCAGAATCTCCTGTGCCACACTCGCAAGCGGACACCGCTCGATTGTGGGATGCGAGACCGTATGGCAGGCAACCTCATGTCCTTTGTAGAGCTCCCTGTACTCCGCCTGCGGTATGCGCACCGGATCGCCCTCCAGACCGCTGTTGACATTAAAAGTCGCCTTGATGCCATATTGGTTAAAAATCTCCACAAGCCGCCTGTCCTCATGCTTCCCGTCATCATAGCTCATGGTCAGCACCTTGTGCTTCCCGCCTGGAAAACACACATAGATTTTTTTCCGATTCGTCTTCATTCAAAACACATCCTTTCTTAATTTCGTATGTTTCCATATGTCTTTTTTACTCGTTCATTTTCATTCGCTCATCCTTAATGTTTCTCTCAAAATGCGCCACCAGCCTGCGCCCCTCCTCCTCATCCGCGTCCTCGAGAGCCTCGATAAATTCTTCCAGCGGACCCCGCGTCTGCGCGTCTGCCATGGCCAGAGAATGCTTCAGGCTCACGATATAATCCGCAATGCATTCACTGAATTCAAACGAAACGCGGTCGTCAGGAAGCATCGTAATATTGAGCGTATATGCGACATTCGTCCACGCAACCTTCTGTGTCATAGCACACAGCTCCTTTGCCTTTTTCAGAAAATTCATTCCCGACTCTGTCCTGTCGAGAACATCGTCCAAAGTTGTTCCAAAAAAATCAAAATCCTCCTGCGCGGCAATGCACACAACCTTCAAATCTGCCTTCTTGTGATATTCCATATGTACCCCCTATGCAAAAAAGACGCTGTAACAATAGGTTTCTCCTTCACCAGCCCATTGTTACAGCGTCCTCTGATTTCCATAATGACAAGAGCTTTTAATCCTCTTCCTCCACAAAATCAGTGTGGAACATCAGTAAGAATTCAGCTCCATTTCTAATCGTGAGCTTCATCACCACGCCCTTACCATCCACCGATATTTTTGAATTCACCTTACTTACCGTATCAAGGTTAAGCTGAACAGTTGTAAACATATCGTCACTTGCCAGACACATCACCCTGCCTGCGACTTTCGCCTCAGAGCAAATGACTGATAACGACATATTTAGTCCGGTTCCGTCTGTCACGTCCTCTATCGTTGATAGTGCGATTGGTATATTTTTGACATCGTACAATACTGAAATCAGGCTATCAGCGTCATTGACAAGAAGCAGACGATTGCGCATAACCTCTAAATAGTTTGTCCAATTCTGCATTCCATCCATACTCTGGCCTCCTTTGTAATACTTTACAATTCACACTGCCAAACTTTGGCAAAACGACTGCCAAAATCCAGCCCGCAACTGTGATACTCCCCTTTCACTGAGTTCTTGCAAAATACAAGGCCTTTGTCTATATTTTATATTATACGTTTTCTACAAAAATGTGTCAACTCCTAATGCACATTCTTTTTGTCAGAATATTTTAGTAAATCTGTCCAATTCTAACGAAAATTTCATATTTTCCCCGGTTACAGGATGTATCAGCCGGACTTCATAAGCCAAGAGGGCTGTGCTGTTGATGGACAATCCCTTCGACAGTTCCTTTGACGCTGCAGTGCCATACTTAAAATCCCCAAGAAGCGGAAATCCCGCATGTGCCATCTGCGCCCGGATCTGGTGGTGTCTGCCGGTGTACAGCTCGATTTCCAGAAGAGCGACAGCGTCTTTTTGCCGCAAAAGCTTCCAGCAGAGTACCGCTTTTTTGGCGCCTTTTGTCTCCTTTGCCACCACCGTGGACAAGTTAGACCGCCCATCTCTCAGCAGATAATCAGTCTGTTTTCCCTCTGGCACCTGCACCATCCCCGCGACAAGCGCTGCGTATTTTTTTGTCAGAGTGCCCTTTTGCAGTGCATCGCTGAGCATTCTGGCCGTCCTGGCATCTTTGGCAAAAACCAAAAGTCCCTCCACTGGCTGATCAAGCCTGTGTATTACGCCGATGTAAGTATCCTCACCTTTTCTCTTCCGGTAATTTTTTAATTCGGATACAAGGTCTGCCTGGCCGACGCGGGCCGTCTCTGTCGCAATCCCGACAGGTTTATGCACAACGAGCAGAACATTGTCCTCATACACTATCATTTTATCCATCTTCACACATTCCTATTCGAATGTAAAATATTACAATTTAAAACGGTATCCGACACCCCATATCGTCTCAATATACTGCGGTTTGGAGGTATCTGTCTCAATTTTTTCACGGATTTTCTTGATATGCACCGTCACTGTGGCGATGTCGCCGATGGAATCCATGTCCCATATCTCCCTGAAAATTTCTTCTTTTGTAAATACATGGTTCGGGTTTTCTGCAAGGAAAGTCAGAAGGTCAAATTCCTTTGTCGTAAAGTTTCTCTCCTCGCCATCCACAAACACCCGTCTCGCGGTCTTATCGATGCGGATTCCTCTGATCTCCACGATGTCATTCTCCTTGGTATGGCTTCCCACCAGTCGGTTATAGCGCGCCATATGTGCCTTCACGCGCGCTACAAGCTCGCTTGGGCTGAAAGGTTTGGTCAGATAATCGTCTGCTCCGAGGCCCAGTCCGCGTATTTTATCGATGTCATCTTTCTTGGCTGACACCATGAGAATTGGCACATCCTTGTCCTCACGAATGCGCTTGCAGATCTCAAAGCCATCAATGCCCGGAAGCATCAGATCGAGAATGATCAGGTCAAAATCCTCTGCAAGCGCTGTCGCAAGACCAGTATCGCCGCTGTTTTCAATCTTTACCTCAAAATCATTCAGCTCCAGATAATCCTTCTCAAGCTCTGCAATAGCCTCCTCATCCTCTACTATCAATATTCTGCTCATATGTTCTATCCTTTCCTTATAATACATTAAATAACTACTTCGTCCGTTTTCGCTGTGTACTTGCGCAGTACAAAATGCATGCAGGTTCCTTCGCCCTCCTTGCTGGTCGCCCACACATAGCCGCCATGGTCCTCGATAATCTTCTTCACGATGCTAAGTCCAATACCGCTGCCGCCCTGAAGAGAATTTCTGGAGGAATCCGTCCGATAAAAACGCTCGAAAATATTGCCGATATCTTTTGATGCAATTCCTTTTCCGTCGTCCTCGATCTCGATCTTGACGGACTCCGCCTCATCCAAAAGCCGGATATCAATCTCTCCGTTTTCATGTCCCATATACTTGACGCTGTTGCTGATAATGTTGTTGATGACTTTCTTGAGCTGCTCCGGGTCCGCCACAACACAGGTATCCGCAGATACCAGGTTGGTAAAGTTCAGGTGAATATTTTTGGATTCCAAATCGAGCCCTACCTCCTCAACACAGTCCGAGAAGTAATCCGAGACATTCAAAATATTGAAATGATATGGAATTTTGTTGGAATCAATTCCGGAATAAGTTGTCAGTTCGTTGATTAGTCTGTCCATGTCGTTTGCCTTGTTGTAGATGGTCTTAATGTATTTATCCATCTTTTCCGGCGTGTTTGCCACACCGTCCATAATTCCTTCCACATAGCCCTTGATCGACGTGATTGGAGTCTTAAGGTCGTGTGAGATATTGCTCACCAGCTCCTTGGACTTCTTTTCGTTTTGTGCCTTTTCCTCCTCGCTCTCCTTCAGCTGGAGACGCATTTGCTCATAGTTGTCAAACAGTATTCCGATCTCATCGCCGCGCCCGTCATTCATATGATAGTCAAAATCACCGACTGAAATATGCTGCATCGCCACGCTCAGTTCTTTGAGCGGTCTGTATATGTCCTTATTGATCCATGCAGTGATAATGCCGCTGGTAAGAATCAGGATGACAACCATGGCAATCACCATATGTTCCATCAGTCGTCTGTTGACTATGGCACCGATCATGATATCCTTTTTGCTCAGCTCGTGCAGCATATCAATGTTCTCATAATATCCATAGCCCATGAATACCATGATCCCGCACATCAGCGGCACCAATATAATTGCCAGAAAAAGTATCATCATCTTCGTTTTTAGTTTGATGTGTGCTCTTCTACTCATAAAACCATACCGTCTCCATTCCAGTGGACTTCCGCTCGTTGTCGCGACAACTCATTTCCTCATATCTTCCAGTGCATAAAAAAGATATGACTGTGTAATTATAAGATTAGTATAGCATATCCGACCTGAAAATATAGTGGTTTGGAGATTTCTTAATTTTTTTTTAATTAGAGCAATTTTTTGATTGACATTTGATAGAAAAGTCATTATAATAACAATAATCATTACTGTTTTATGCAGTCATGATGATAGAAATCCATGGCATGTTTCGACAGAAAGGCAGGGGATTTTATGAATATGAAATACAGCCGCCAGAGAGCAGCTATCCTCTCCTTCCTGCAATCCCGCAGGGATCACCCGACTGCAGAGCGCGTCTATTCCAGTGTGAGGGAGGAGTTTCCCAATATCAGCCTCGGCACTGTGTACCGCAACTTGAATCAGATGGTCGAAGCCGGCATGATTGCCAAACACAGCTTTGGAATGCTTAGTATTGATCATTTTGATTACAATACCAGTCCGCACTATCATTTTGTGTGCAGCTGCTGTAATGCAGTGATTGATCTGCCGATGGAGCACAATGATTTTTCATCGATTGACGCAGCGGCCGCAGCAGGCTTTGACGGATTGATTCAGGGACATAGACTTTATTTTTGCGGCATCTGTAAAAAATGTCTTGATCAGAAAAATTAATTTGGCTGTGTGGAAAATAGAGATTCCATCCAGGATTTCTCTGTTTTTCATAGTGATAATAAAAGGAGGATTTTAAAAATGAAATTTGTATGTACTGTATGTGGCTATGTTTACGAGGGAGACAGCGCACCGGAGAGATGTCCGCAGTGTAATGCACCTGCTGAGAAATTCAAAGCGCAGGAAGGCGAGATGTCCTGGGCTGCTGAGCATGTTGTAGGCGTGGCAAAGGGTGTCAGCGAGGATATCATGGCAGACCTGAGAGCAAACTTCAACGGCGAGTGCACAGAAGTTGGTATGTATCTTGCTATGGCAAGAGTTGCACACAGAGAAGGCTATCCTGAGATTGGTCTCTACTGGGAGAAGGCTGCATGGGAAGAGGCAGAGCATGCTGCAAAGTTTGCTGAACTTTTAGGCGAAGTTGTGACAGACTCCACCAAGAAGAACCTCGAGATGCGTGTAGAGGCAGAAAACGGCGCTACTGCTGGTAAATTTGACCTTGCTAAGCGCGCAAAGGCTGCAAACCTGGATGCAATTCATGACACCGTTCATGAGATGGCCCGCGATGAGGCGAGACACGGAAGAGCGTTTGAAGGACTTCTCAAGAGATACTTTGGCTAAAATACCTTAAATAAAGGAGACGAATGATTATGCAGAAATATTTTTGTAATCCCTGCGGATATACTTATGACCCTGAAAAAGGCGATCCAGAGCACGGCATCGCTCCAGGTACAGCGTTCGAGGATCTGCCCGATGACTGGTGCTGTCCTTTATGCGGCATTGGAAAGGACATGTTCCAGCCATGCATTGACAACTACAATTAAATAATGTTTAAAAGGGAATGAACCATCTCGGATTCATTCCCTTTTGTTATTCTTAACTAATCACCGCGCGGTGCCTCAGCAGATAACTTCCATCTGTCCGCGGTACTGCCTCAACGTACATGCTGCATGCATTCTTGTGTTTTTCCACAAGATAGCGGTCGATGTATCCCTCCTGACAGTCACCCCGGTCATATGCTTTGTAGATATTGTCCCATAGCTTCTCGTCTGTGACAATCAGGTCAAATGTTATGACGCTGTCATCCCTGTCAATCATCGCATCAAAACACTCAATAAAGTACTCGTCGATATTGTCAATATAATTCGCATCGCCACCACCACGCACTGTAATCACTGTAATCGAATCTGTATTGGTCGCAGTGTTCTGATTCGTCGTTGTGCTGCCCGATGGTGTGGTTGTGGGCGTTGTCGTTGTACTATTTGTCGTCGTATTTGTCGACGGCGTGGTCGTGCTTGTCGGCGGCGGTGTTGTGCTCGCTGGCGGTGTCACAGACGGATTGACCTCCAGGCCACTGTAGCGATTGCCATTGCACGGCGGAAGGTAAATCGACAAGTCACGTCTCACATGGCTCGATGCATAGTCCGCATCGGAACAGTTAAAATAGTCGTAGGTGTTGGGATTTGTGTCATCCCATGTGCTGTCCACATTGTAATAGCCGTCGCTGAGTTTCACGATATTCCATGCATGATTCTCACCGGCGTATCCTGTCACATAGTAGCACGGAATATCCAGTTGCTGCAATACATACTGCAATGCTCTCGCATATCCCGCACACACTGTCCTGCCATATACAAGTGCGCTGTAGGCACTCTGGTTCATTGGTGCGTTCGCGTCATATTTTACCCTGCTTATCAGTGTATCGTGTACAATTTTTTCCTTGTCATAGTCTGTATAACTTCGGTATGTCGCGTCTGTAATCAGCTTTGCTGCCGCCTCAAACTCAGCCTTTGACGATTCCAGATCATTTGCCGTAATGTTAAAGACAAGCGTAATATCAGCGACACTTCCCTTGGGCGTATACTGATACTTATATGCAGTGTCAACCCAAAACAGCTCAGGGTGGTCATTGACAACCGATGTAAATGCATTCTTCAGATCGTTTGCCGTAATGTCCTCAACCGGTGCAAAATGTCTGTTCTGTGCATTGGCGTTGGCATAAATCTGCCGGTAGATTGCCCTCTGCTTCTCGTTGATAATCGCATAATACGGATAAATATCACCGTCAAAGGTCAGACCGCTTCCTGTCTCGCCCTTGCTGAGCTCTTTTGCGATCTCGTCTGCCCTGGACTGAGAGATCTCTGTCCCTGTTGCCTTGACCGGGATGTAACCACTCAGACCCGCAACCTTCCCTGGAACGTTCAGCTTGCTCTCTGAACTTTCTTCTGTGCCGCTGTCATCGACCGTCCGTGCATCTCCCGTCAAGGCAGGATTTCCTGCCAGTGCGCTTTCTGTCACGGTATGGATATTTTGTGCAGCTGGAAGTTCCCCGATCGTCACGGTCGTATTGACCATAAATATCTCATCGGTATGATTGCCAGATTCTGCTTCCACCTTCAATTCGGCACCCATCATTTTCGTCAGTTCCGGATTGTAGTGGCAGACGCCAATAAAAAGAAGTATAAGCGCCAACAAGCCACCAAATCCGTACAGTACCTTCTCCACTATACGCATATCAGTTTCCTCCTAGATTGATTCTTATACTCTCCCATGAGCCTCATCCTCCACAACATCCCTGTTATCTTGTTATTTATATATATTTTTATTATAAAACGGCGATATATATTTGTCAAATTGTATTCTTATTTCTTTCTGAGATAAGTCACAAATGCATTTCCATTCTGCCGAAACATGTTGGTTGCGTCATTCATCCCTACTTTGTATACGCTCCCCGTCTCCGGATTCATCACCACGACATTCAACTCGTTAAAGCCGATCACAAGCATCGCACTCCTGAGTTTGACACTTTAATATTCCATAAAATACCAATAATCCTTGTGATTA
>CAMWXE010000048.1 GCA_947178145.1 uncultured Lachnospiraceae bacterium
TACTCTCGAAGAAATATCCTGCGCAATCTGCATCACTTATTTTTCTACAGTTCCTAAACGGTAGTGCCGCGTCACATGATATGCAGTGTATGTTTCCCCGCCTACACTGCATAATGCAGACTCTTTTCCCGTACCTTCTGTATTTCCAGATGATCTATCATCAGCTTCTTTATCTTTTTGACGCACTCTTCATCGTAGTCCTCGTCATATGTAATCCTCAGCTTTTCGGCTGCTATCACAGCACAGTTGTTTTTTACATCATAGACACTGTCCTCAATTCGAAAACCTACTGTCAGAATTTCATTGTAATCATCCTCAGCAAAGCAGATACTGATTTCCTCGCCGTCAAAGAAATCAACATTTCTGTTCCTGACATACATCGGAGAACCATTTTCAAAATAGATGCCAAAATTATATCGCTCCTGCGACAGATTAATGATGTTCAAATCCCTGATCGCACTGTGAAAGCTTTCCCCGCTGTTCACTTCAAAGGCAATGGCCCGAAGACAGTCATAATTGAGATTCACTTTTCTCGAAAATGCAACAATCGGTTCTATTTCATGATAATACTTATTTCCCAATTTATCATACAGATATGTCCGAATCTCCTCTGCTGACGGATAGTCAAACCGGAAATGATAATGAAACCGTCCTGGACGGTTCACAATGAAATCGTTCAGTTTTCGAATATCGTTGCAGGTAATGGCAAACAGCTTCTTCCCTTGTGATATTCCGTCAAACAGGCTAAGCAGCGCGGCCTGCGGCTCAATCTCACCCTCCGCTGGCTTGACATCGCCAAATGTCTTATCAAACTCATCAAACAGTACCATGACACGCTGATCAATCTCCTCAATATAAGATGCAATTCCTGGTATGTACTGATCCACTACAATGACTGGAATGCCGCCCTCTATTGCCTCCACTGACAGGAGTTTTGCAAACATCGACTTTCCGATTCCTTTACACCCGCTTAATATCACCCCAAGATTTCGGTCAAACTTCTCATATGCCCGGAGAACCTTATGCACCTTTTTCATATGTTCCCCGTAGAGCTTATCCTCCTTTACCTGTATATCCGCATACTCATCCAGACAAAATCCTGTCATTTTCTCAAATCGCACGATATATGCCCTGGCAGGTAATTCATTGTAAGTCATCACCGTATCATTATAGATTTCAACCCTTGATCCTATTTTTATCGCCTTCATATGCCCCTCCTGTTCTTTTAAAATAGAAAATCCTCTAACTGATACTTCTGTATCAATTAGAGGGTATCTTATTTTTTGCACTCTGTCATTGGCCGTTTAATCCAAAATGCTTTCAAAATGACAGGATATGATATATAATGATAGTTTACGGCACGATGATTTTTCCAGCCACTGCACAGGCCGCCGCCGATATGGGCGATGCCAGATAGATATTTACCCTGGAAGTACCCATACGTCCGAGAAAGTTTCTGTTGTTTGTCGCGATGACTGTCTCTCCGTCGGTCAGAATGCCGCCAGTCCTGCCGCAGCACAGACCGCAGCTGGGGTGCGTGATGATCGCGCCGGCCTCTGCGAGCACCGCCATTGTGCCGTTTGCCACTGCCTCCCTGTATATCTTGCGGCTTGCCGGTGTGACAATAAGCTTCACAAAGGGCGCTACATGCTTTCCTTTGAGCACTTCCGCCGCTGCCATCAAATCCTCAAGTCTTCCGTTCGTGCAGGAGCCGATAAACACCTGATCGATTTCCTTTCCTGCAAGTTCTGACACGGGTTTTACATTGTCTACATTGGAAGGACACGCCATCACCGGGACAAAATCCTCTGCCCTGTATTCCATCACCTGGCAGTATTGTGCGTCTGCGTCACCAACCAGATCCCTTTCCCTGTCTGTGAGCGTTATTCCGCAATACGCTGCAGTCTTTTCGTCCGGTGTAAAGAGCGCACACTTCGCTCCGGCCTCGATCGCCATGTTCGACATGGACATTCTTGACGCCACTGACATATTTTCAATCGTATCGCCTGTGAACTCCAATGCTTTGTAGGTGGCACCATCCGCCCCCAGATCGCCGATCAGCTTCAATATGATATCTTTTGCCATGACATTTTCGGGCAGCTCCCCTGTGATGTTTACCTTGATCGTCTCGGGCACGCGAATCCAGAGCGTACCGGTGCCGAGGATGCTTGCCATCTCCGTATAGCCGATACCAGATGAAAACGCGCCGACACAGCCATATGTCGTCGTGTGGCTGTCCGTGCCAAATACGATATCTCCCGGCTTGACATAGCCTGCCTCTGTCATCAGCTGGTGGCAGATTCCGTCGGAGCGGTGAATGTTTTTCATGCCGTACTTTTCCACAAACTCATTGCCGATTCGGAAATGTCTGGTGTCGTCGACCTGGCTTGCAGGCACTAAATGATCATAAATCAGTACGACTTTGTCCGCATCCCAGAGCTTCGTAAATCCCATCTCCTCAAATTTCGATGCCACAAAAGGAATAAAGATGTCATGTATCATCACACGGTCCACATTGACGGTCACGATCTCGCCGGGATGCACAACGTTTCCTATGTTGTTTCTCACGATTTTTTCTATTATAGTTGAACCCATACCTATTCTCCTAAATCTATTTATTCTTCCATGCAAATCCCTTATACCTTTAGATTGTTTCGTTTTTGCATCGCCTTTACAAGTCCGCCCGCATTGAGGATATCTACCAGATTCTGCGGAAGCGATGTGACCGGGTACTGTTTTCCATGACATTCTATAAACTCGTTGATGGCAACCGTAATCTCGTCGCCTTCTTTCACATCACTCTGAAGTTTGTCATTCTCGATCAGCAGCAGACCGTTGTTGATGGAGTTGCGAAAGAAAATGCGCGCAAAGGACTTTGCAATCACGCACTTGATGCCAAGCGCCTTGATAATCTCCGGCGCCTGTTCCCGCGAAGAACCACAGCCGAAATTCTTTCCTGCTACGATAATGTCTCCCTCTTTGATCTGCCCTGCAAGCTCCGGGCGCAGCGGCGAAAACGCATACGGTGCCATGTCCTGTACGGTCTTTAGCGCAAGGTACTCTGTCGGGATGATGATGTCCGTGTCAATATCATCACCCAAAACCCATATTTTTCCTGTAAATTTATTCATGTTTTTGATCTAACTCCTTTTTCGTATCATAAAACTGCAGTCTATCGTCGTTATCCGCCGAATAGATAAACTGCCCGGCTCACG
The DNA here is from genome assembly GCA_947178145.1 of uncultured Lachnospiraceae bacterium. Lineage (GTDB taxonomy): Bacteria > Bacillota > Clostridia > Lachnospirales > Lachnospiraceae > COE1. The sequence goes on from CAMWXE010000048.1 coordinate 3,216, forward strand.
AGCGCTCATGATATCATATCCGCCGTCGCAATCTCGCCCTTGATTGCAGAAGCCGTCACTGTCGCCGCTGACGCGAGATACACGAACGAATCCTTGTGCCCGGCGCGCCCCTTAAAATTGCGTGTTCCTGTGCTGATCAGCACTTCTCCCTCGCCGATGACACCCTGACAGCTTCCCCAGCACACACTGCAGTTCGCATTCATGACAATCGCGCCTGCCTCCATAAAGGTATCAATAATGCCCTCCGCAAGCGCCTGTCTGTACACTTCGGCACTCGCCGGAACCACCAGGAACCGCACAAGCGGATGCACTTTTCTGCCTTTGATCAATTCCGCACCGACTCTTAAGTCCTCAATCCGTCCATTGTTGCAGGAGCCAAGAAACGCCTCGTCAATATGTGTTCCCACGCACTCCTTCGCATCGACGACACTGTCCACAAAATGCGGCTTTGCCACAATCGGCTTAATCGTTGACAAGTCAATGTCATACACCTTTGCAAACTGCGCGTCCGCGTCGCTCTGAAAGACATGTTTCGGCTCTCTGCCGTGTGCCTTCAAATAATCGCGTGTTATCTCGTCAACCTCCATCAAAGCAGTCTTCGCACCAGCCTCCACGCAGAGATTGCAGATGGCGATTCTGTCACTCATGTTCAATGTTTTCAGCCCGTCACCGCCAAACTCCATCGCCATATAATTCGCGCCGTTTGCGCCGATCATCCCTATAATTGAAAGAATCAAATCCCTCGCATAGACACCGTCGTTTAACTTTCCTGTCAGATGAAATTTCAATGTCTCCGGCACCAGAAGCCAGGACTTCCCTGTCACCATCGCATAGAGATAGTCTGTACAGCCCACACCTGTTCCAAACGCGCCGACTGCACCATACGCGCAGGTATGACTGTCCGCGCCGAATATCAGTTCGCCGCTTGTGACATGATTCTCCATCATCACCTGATGGCAGACACCGGCTCCCTCATAGAATTTGATGCCGTGCGCCTTTGCGAAATCGCGCATCTTCTTGTGGGATGCCGCCGTTTTCACGCTGTCGCACGGCACATTGTGATCCACGATCCACACTAGTTTGCTGACATCCGCAATGCGCGGGTTCTTGAGGTTATTGTACATATCGATCGTGAGATGTGTCGTCCCGTCATTGCTCATCAGCCGGTCAAGCTCTACTGTATGAATGTCCCCTGGCTTGACAGACTCCACACCTGCCGCTGCTGCAATAATTTTCTCCGCTATTGTCATTCCCATGTCTCATCTCCCCCTATTCTCTGTTTAACGACGCGATCAGTCCGCCCTGGTCAAGAATGCCCTGCATATATTCCGGCAGCTTCGTGCACTCATACGTCTTACCGTTTACGCGCACCACGCCCTCCTGCATGGACAGCTCCATATCATCACCTGCATCTACATTGTCGTACAGATCTTTGCAGACAATCACCGGAAGACCGATATTAATCGCATTTCTATAGAAAATACGCGCAAAGGACTTCGCGACCACCGCCTTGACCCCAAGCGCTTTGAGCACGCTGGGCGCCTGCTCTCGCGAGGAGCCGCAGCCAAAATTCTCCGATGCCACGACATAATCCCCCGGCTGCACCTGTGACGCGAAATCCGCATCCAGAGACTCGAAAGTATGTACTTTCATCTCATCAATTGTGGGATATATAATATACTGTGACGCGATAATCTGATCTGTGTCCACATCCTGTCCAAACTTAAATATCTTTCCCATTGTCATATCCTGTCCTTTCGTGTAATGTAATTTTTCATTCCCTTTGTGCTAAGGAACTGTTCCTTAGGGCGTGCAGATGGCAGGAATGATTTTCAAGCACGCCCTTGTATAGTGTAACAAATTTATTCTCAAAAAACTAGGATTATTTTTATGGTATCATGCTGTTTTTTTTGTTCCGATGTGGTATAGTTATACTATAATGTTCACTCAAAATTCATTTATTGAGCCTGATGGAGGTGTATAAAAATGGGCGTATCTTTTCAAAATATCCTTTCCAAAATTTGCAGCTCTGCTATCTTAGCTGGGGTTATCCTCTTTTTCATAGGTGCATACTACTGTGTGATAAAGGCCGGAATCCCCTACCAGGATCCGCCACTGGAACTGCAGATCGAATATGCAGTCAATACGGGCATCGGAGAAATCTTAGTAAAAAACGGGATTTTGATTGCATTTCTTAGCTGTATCGCACACTTTGTTCTGCGGCTGATTTTCAAATATTGTGCCACAGAGAAGAAACTGTAGCCGAAGAAAAAGAACGCGTACATACAAACACTGAAATCACAGAAAGGAAAGATGACAAAAGATGGACAGAGTTTTAGGCGCTTACGGTTATGGAATTGCACTATTTTCATTGCCAGTATTACAAGATTTTCTGAAAACGGAGAAAATCCGATCAAAAAAGCTGCTGACCAAATTACAAAAGGACAAGGAGCTTTATTTGAAGACGCAAAAGCAAGGAATCCTGTTTCCCATTGTGCAGATTGATGCCGGCGGATATATCGTCAAACTGGCCGGATTCGATGAACCATTTGACGAGGACTGGGAGCTGAAGTTAGCATATGATGGCTTTAATATCGATATTCGGGAAAGTCTCTGCATCTCTGATCTGGAACCGCTTGATTTTTATAACGCTGATTCATTTGACAAATATGAAAACTCCTCCCAGACAATGGACGGCAAAACATATTATAATAGTTTTAAATACGATATGCCCTCTGGGAAATACCTGATAACTGTGAAAGGCTACGCGCGCAAAAGTGCGACAGGACATACTTCATCAAGCAAATATCCTGAATACGGAATTTTCTTCTCCCTCACAAGAGTGGAGGTATTTGACGGTTTCAAAAATCCTAGGGAGAGCGAACTCTACGAATTCAATATCGCATGGCTTACCAGATCCCGCGAGGCTGTAGTCGAATGGTTCTCCGAGGAAGACGGCGGACTGAAAAATCCTCCAACGGAAAGTTCATATTACGCTGTCATCAAATTAACGGACGAGTCACTCTGCCATCTGCACATTGAATTTGACCACGCAAACCACTGTCGTGTCTGCATTCTGTGGAAAAATACATTGGATTATCTGCTTGATAGCGGTCAGGAACATATCCTTTACGAGGAAACCCGGAAGAGAGGAAAATCACAGCTCCAAAAAATCGGAAGACTAATCATGAAATAAATCAGGAGAAAACGTATGAAAAAGACCGATTCTGCTGGCAAGTTTTTCGCTGCCAAAATTCGGAGGAATACAGAGTGTCCGTAAAAACCAAGCACACCTTATGTATAATTTTCCTGCTTATTTGCATTTTACTTGTATTATTCGTCAGCTTCATTGACATGGACTCCGCACAGACAGCCCTCGAACCGCTTGCACCGGAGTCCGAACTAACGATAACGTCATCCAGGGAACAGGTTGACGCGTTTGAAGCCCAAAACAAGGATTTTAAGTCCCCCTACGACACAGATGTATGCTATAATATTACTCCCGACTTCATTGCAGACCATTCCGACTATACAATTTTCAAATACGAGGAGTGCAGCGAATCCTTTGTACTATATGATAATTGTATATATAGCATTGGCCGCTGTCTGGGAGGTTCTGGTATTACAAGCATAGCTCTTGCGGACTTGAACAAGGACGGTCAATATGAACTATACTATACCTTCTCATGGGGATCTGGTCTGCACCGCTCACAGATTGGATATTTCAATCCTGCCAATAAAAAAGTGACCGTATTTGACTGCTCTGTCTTTGTCTCCGATCTGATGCTGACTGTGAATGAAGCTGGAGAATTATGTGTGAACACAGTCACACCTGATTATTATGACAATGAGTCTTATGTTGACTTTGCGGTCAAAGCACAAGATCCAATTGGTACAATTGCTCTTGAAAAAAATAGAATTACAGCGCATATTGACCAGACAATCTTAGACCAGAAACCAGACATTGTTCAATCTATAGAAAACAGCAGTATTGGCGGCCGAATTTTATATAAAATCGAAAGACTATTGTATCAATTAGGAATCATTTATTGAAAAAGAGCAGGTACGTAAGTATAATAAAAGTTCCTGCTATTTTCTACAAAAAATCAGGAGGCAACAGATGAACGAACAGGAAAAAGCAGCCACAGCGGTGATGGAGGACTGGCTCTCCCATCCCAATGAACTTGGGAAAAAGCCAGCAAAACTGGAACTTGCAGGAGAATTTGATCTGCATGACCTGCACTATTACATTTTCAAATTTAAAAAATCTCTATTAGGCTCATGGAAAGTGGCCGTCTGCGGAGGATATGAAGGGGACGGGGTAGGTCACTGCGGCCATATCTACAGTGAGATGGAACCCTATGATCCTTCCACCGCACAGGAAAAGTGTGTGGCGATGGTAGAAAAAATCCGGCAATACTGGGCAGAGCGCGCCAGCGAACACACAGATGAAAGTGCGGGAACGAAACGTTCTGGAGGCGATTTTGCGGGCTTTGTGCTTTTGTCTTCGCCGGAATTTGACACCGAAGAATTCCGATCTATTCTCAAGACCGATTGGGGAATCGAATGCCCAGAAGATTCGGAAGACACGGAACACGATGGCACCGCTCTCGTCTTTTATGAAAATGGTCTTCTCGTCACGGTCGCATTGATGGAAGTCCCCGTTCCCAACGGTGAAGCAGCGTATTGGGCCAACAGCAATTTTATGACCAGGGATAAGTCAATTGCTGCCGCCCAAAACCACAAGGCCCATCTGCTGGCTGCTGTATTAGGAAGCGCATCCATGGAAGCCGGTGAACTTTATGTGAAGATTGCTTCTGCATGCCTGAAGACCTCCAACGCGTTAGGAATCTATGACTGCGGCACAGTATGGCTGCCAGAGGATTATATCCAGTCAGCAATGGTCATGAAAAAAGGTGAAATTCCTTTGATGAACCTAGTATTTGTCGGATTGTATCAAAATGAAAACGGTGTCAGCAGTTGGACCAATGGCCTGCAGTCCTTTGGCAAAGAAGAGTTGGAAGTGATCAACAGCAGTCAGCCGCCTTATGAGGTTTATGATTTGATGCTAAACCTTTGTTCTTATCTCTTGAAAGAAGGCGCAGTTCTTCGAGATGGAGAAACATGCGGCTTTACGATAGAACAAAAGCTGCCCATAACACTTTCTGAAGGAGTCTATGTGGAAGGAGCATCCTTAAAGATCGGATTCTGACATTCTTTAGAGATTGTAAGTAAATACCAAAACAGTCCTATAAAATATTAGCAAGGGAGCATAAACTATGGAAAAACAAATTTTTACAAATGAGATTATTTTAAGCTGGCTGCAGTACTACTCGCAGAACACACCGATCGACCTGGAACATGTCAAGATTATTGACATCACCAGGAAAAACAAAAATGTAATCCCCACTGTAGAGGCGCACAAGACCACACTGGTATTTACCAATGCCGGAATCGATGACATCTTCTACCGCCTGTGGAATGCTGGTCTGGGCGAGTGCGAGGTCTGGTACAATGAAGGCTCTGACCCGAGCGGCGAAATTTTACATAATCAGATCAAGGACATGATTAACCGCGGCATCAACGCCTCAGCCGGTATGCTTATCATCAACCCGAACGCCAGAAATTCCTCCCGCATCGGACTGAGCAACGAGAAGCTCCAGCGCGGTTCGATTCACTATGTGGGCAGCGAGATCCGCTCGATTATTCTCAGCAAAATGATGGTCGATCCGCAGGACGATATCTGTGTGATCGGCGGAGAGAGCATTGCCATTGAGGCGGCATTGATCGCAGCAGAAGGCTCTGTCATCGCTGTCGAGTACAGCAAAGCTGACCGCTCTACCCTGGAGGACAACGTATCACACTTTGATCTCCACAATATCAAGATTATCGACCATGTCGACGAGAAGACCATGGCGGAATGCCCTGTTCCTTCGCTGGTATTTTTAGTAGCGTCAGCAAGCACAGAACAGGAGCTTGAATGCCTCACCAAACTGAATCCGAACATCAATGTGGTCATTTATACATTGGACTTCAAGACTGCTGCTGCCCTCCCGGACACATTGCACGATCTGGGCCTTGCCGATGTCGAGACCATACAGGTATCCGTAACAAAACTTCGCAGCAACAACACCTTTAAGTCCGATCCCGCACCGTGGATTATCACAGCGAGAAGCCGCGAGGACTGAATTTGAACAGGGGCAGTTAAAACTGCCCCTTGCCCGAAACGATTCTTCCTAATTATCAGAAAAATTTGCAATTTCTGCTTTATACATCTCCACAATGTCCGACGGACCGCTCCACCATAGCTTGGATTCCTCATCATACAATAACCTGCCAGTCTTCGAGAGTACAAATTCTGGTAACAATTCCGATGAACTTCGGTGTGTCTCTTCGGCCAGTTCATCTACAATCATCACCATCAAATCAATTGCTTCACGATACCATCACCGTGCCTTTCCCAATGCGAAATCTTTTACAAATTCCTCACCTTAAACTCGCGCTCTGTCTCGCGCCGTGCGTCCTTCTTAGCGATGTCCTCACGCTTATCGTACAGTTTCTTGCCGCGTGCAAGCCCTATCTCCACCTTCGCTTTGCCGTTGGAAAAATATACCTGGAGCGGCACCAGTGTGTACCCTTTCTCTTTGATTTTTCCCAAAAGCTTGTTAATCTCCTGCCTGTGCAGCAATAGCTTCTTCACACGCAGCGGATCTTTGTTAAAGATATTTCCTTTTTCATAAGGAGAGATGTGCATGCCATACACAAAGACCTCCGCGTTCTCAATGCGGATAAACGCCTCCTTGATGCTGCACTTCCCCATGCGCAGCGACTTGACCTCTGTGCCGTGAAGCGCGATACCACACTCATATTTCTCCTCTATAAAATAATCATGATATGCCTTCTTGTTGTTGGCAACCAGCTTCATTGCCTCATTCTTTGCCATTATCGTTCCCTCTCTTCATAATACATTCCGTCTGTTTCCCAATCCTGTGGTATGACAAAATCAATCGTTCTCGATATCTTATCTGTCGCATGGACTCGGACTTTCAGCTTCTGTCCAAGCTTATACCGGATATCGGTCGCCTGCCCCACCATCTCGTAAGTCTCCTCATCATAGTAGAAATAATCCCCCGGCAGCATGGACACATGAATCATTCCCTCAATCGTGTTGGGCAGCTCCACATACACGCCCCACGCTGTGATCGAAGATATGACACCCTCATAGATTTCACCGATATGACCCTCCATAAACTCAACTTTCTTGAGCTTATCCGTCTCGCGCTCTGCCTCGTCCGCACGCCGCTCCATCTCGGAAGAATGTTTTGCCACTTCCGGGAGAATTTCATTGTAATGGTCGATGCGCTTCTCGTTCAACTTTCCGCGAATCTGCTCCTTGATGATGCGATGGATCTGCAAATCCGGATAGCGCCTGATCGGCGATGTGAAATGACAGTAATACTGACACGCCAGCCCAAAGTGCCCGGTGCAGTCTATCGTGTACTTTGCCTGTTTCATACTTCTAAGCGTCAGTCTGCTGATCAGCGCCTCCTCCGGCGTATCCTCAATCTTTGCCAGCAGCTTCTGCAATTCCTTGGGATGAATCTCCTCCTGTTTACTCTTGATGGAATACCCGAAATTTCGGATAAACGTGCTGAGTTTGCTGATCTTTTCCGGATCTGGATTGTCATGTGTCCTGTACACAAACGGCAGCTCCATCCAGTGAAAATGTTCCGCGACTGTCTCATTGGCAATCAGCATAAAATCCTCTATGATCTTGGTCGCCACATTTCGCTCATAAGGCTTAATCTCGACCGGATGCCCCTGTCTGTCGAGGACAATCCTGCTCTCCGGGAAATCAAAATCGATAGAGCCTCTCTTCTTGCGCTTCCCGCGCAGAATTCCCGCAAGCTCCCGCATCAGCTCAAACATCGGCACAAGCTCTTGATACGCTCTGCACTCCGCCTCGTCTTTGTCCTCCAGAATTTTTTTCACACTCGTGTAGGACATACGCCGGTCCACTCTGATCACGGACTCAACGATCTCGTGGCTCACAACCTCACCTTTCTGGTCAATTGTCATCAGACAGCTCAGCGCCAGACGGTTCTCCCCCGCATTCAGTGAACAGATCCCATTGGAAAGCCTGTGCGGAAGCATGGGTATCACCCGGTCCACCAGATAAACACTTGTTCCGCGCTCCTTCGCTTCCCAGTCCAGCGCAGAGTTCTCCTGTACATAGTTGGTCACATCCGCGATATGCACGCCAAGCTGATATAATCCGTCCTCTCTGGTAAGGCTGACCGCATCGTCGAGGTCCTTCGCATCCTCCCCGTCGATTGTCACCATCTGTACATCGCGCAAGTCTCTTCGCCCCGCCATATCCGCCTCGGACACTTCATTCGCCACCCGCTCTGCCTGATGCATTATTTTTTCGGAAAATTCAATCGGCAGCTCATAACCCTTTACAATCGACATGATATCCACACCGGGATCATTGACATGTCCCAAAATCTCCGTTATCTTGCCTTCCGGCTTGCGGTTGTTCCTGCCATAATCCGTGATCTCACAGACCACCTTATGCCCTGACACAGCTCCTTTGGAGCGCTCTGTCGGCACAAAAACGTCGTCATGAATCTTCGTATTGTCAGGGATGACAAATCCGTAATTTTTGTTCGCCTTGTCGTAGATACCTACGATCTGCTTCATCCCCCTTGCAAGAATCTCTATGACCTGCGCCTCCTGACGTCTGCCACTTTGTCCGGACAGAAGCGATACTCTGACGGTATCCTTGTGGAAAGCCCCATTCACAAAATTCTCAGGAATGTACAAGTCCACATCTCTTCCCTCAATCTCGACAAAACCAAAGCCTTTCGGATGACTGATAAAAGTACCAACCAGCTCCTTGTCTGAGTGTTTTGCCTTGATAAACTTTCCTTTTTTGGTCAGCGAGAGTTTTCCTTCTGCCAACAGTTCATTTAAGAGGCGGTTCAGCTCTCCCCGGTCCTCCTTCGAGACTTGCAGCATGATTGCAAGCTCTTTCTCCTTCATCGGCACATAGAACTCCGCCGATATCAAATCCATAATCACTTTCTTCCTTTTATCTGACATTTCAATCCTTTCTTTATTCTGAATCATTCCAAATTCGGAATCATTCTAAATTCTATATCATTCTATATCAATTCTATATCCAATTCAAACTTCATACTGCAAAACTCTTCATCTCCAATTACGAAAAAACACTCTTTTACAAGAGTGTTTCATGGTTTTATCTTAAATATATCATCGGTTAAAAATTGATATTTAAAACAATTGCAAGCAACATAAACACAACGCCCAAAACCTTCGTAAGCTTGACCAGTGCGCCTTCCATGGAACGTCCTTTGTTCTTGCCCCAATAAGTCTCAGCTGCACCGCTGATCGCGCCAAGTCCCGCAGATTTTCCTTCCTGCATCAAAACAATCGCTGTAAAAACGATAGAAACCAATATTAAAATAACTGTAAGGACTATTCTTAACACTGCCATATCCACACCTCCTTATCGTCAACCAGCAGACTTCCTGTCCTCAAAGCCCGCTGACATGAAATAGTCTACCATATATCCATGTATATTTCAACTGTTTTTTTGCTTCTAAAGCAAATCCCAACGCAATCAAAATAGGGTATCTAATACCCTGAATACGTATCCAGACCATTAGACACCCTATCTTGAAAATATTTCATTCAAACAGTTATAAGATCATATTTTTGGCATATTAGGGTATTGTTATACATCTCTTATCACTGTTTTCATTCATATTTCGCTGCGCAATATATATATCGGTGATTTTTTGGAATTTTTTATATTATTTATAAAATTTATGTAAATTTCGCAATTTGCCTATATTTGCCAGCAAATTGTTGTGAAATTTACATAAATTCGTTTACAATAATGACAATTATACCTTATTAAAAGGATCTAAATATCTGGAAACGACATCAATCTCCTCCTCAATCCGCAGAAGCTGGTTATACTTTGCCACCCTGTCACTTCTGCATGGAGCACCTGTCTTAATCTGTCCGGCATTCATCGCTACTGCAAGGTCCGCAATAAAGGAATCCTCCGTCTCACCGCTTCTGTGGCTGATCACCGCTTTATATGCATTGTGCTGCGCCATCTCTACAGCCTCGATTGCCTCGCTCACAGTGCCAATCTGATTTACCTTTACAAGGATTGCGTTTGCCACCCTTTTTTTGATTCCAGCATCGAGACGCTTTGTATTTGTCACAAAAAGATCATCTCCCACTAGCTGAACCTTATCGCCGATACGCCTGGTAAGCTCTGCCCATCCATCCCAGTCATCCTCCGCCAGACCATCTTCTATCGAAATAATCGGATAGCGCTCTATCAACTGTTCATAGTAGGCAATCATTTCTTCTGTCGTGCGCCTAATGACCGGCACATTGTCCTTGACATCAAACTCTTTTCCTGCCTCATAACACGCACATGCCCCATTGCCATCCACAGAAGCTTCTCTCCGCTTTAATTCTGTCTCACCGCTGAAATGATAGGTGCCATCCTCCTCATTGTACAGCTCGGAAGCCGCTACATCGAGTGCGATCTTGATGTCATGTCCCGGCGCATAGCCCGCTGCCTTGACAGCCTCCACGATCAGGTCAAGTACTGCAAATGCATCGGGAAGATCTGGTGCAAATCCGCCTTCATCGCCCACGCCTGTCGAAAGACCTCTCTTATGGCATATTTTCTTGAGGTTATGATAGATTTCCGCACAGATTCTCAATGCCTCGCGAAAGTTTGCAGCAGAAACCGGCATGATCATAAACTCCTGAAAATCTACTGTATTTGTCGCATGTCTCCCTCCATTCAGGATATTCATCATCGGCACAGGAAGCCTGTCCGGTTTGACCCCTCCCAGATATCTGTACAGCGGCATTCCCAAGGCATCGGCGGCTGCACGTGCGGCTGCCATCGACACGCTCAACGTGGCATTCGCTCCCAGATTTCCCTTGTTGTCAGTCCCGTCAGTATCCACCAGAATGTGGTCAACAAGCTTCTGACTGCATACATCAATGCCAAGCAGCTTGTCCTTGATTTTCGTGTTCACATTGTTGACGGCCTTCTCCACGCCAAGTCCCATATAGCGCATCTCTCCATCTCTCAGCTCCACTGCCTCGAACTTTCCAGTACTTGCCCCGGAAGGCACGCTCGCCCGCCCTTCCCAGCGATCATTGACTGTCACCACCGCTTCCACTGTCGGATTTCCTCTGGAATCCAGCACTTCTCTTGCGTGCACATCTGTGATCTTAAAATGTGTTGTTCTCATAACTGCCCTCCTGAACTTTTTTCACTTTTCCTCCGCCGTGTGCCGAACAGGAACAATATGCTGCCTGTTCCATCTGCATAAATGCAGTACCCGGCTTGCAGCATTTCATCCGAATGCATCAGGATATCAACTACAGTATTCCCCAAACATACCAAAAAATACAGGAGAACAACTTTAAAATAATCCACTTTTATATGATTCTGTGCACAAAACCAGACAAGGTGTAAAAGCTTGCCTGTCCGCCAAGCCTTTACACCCTGTTTTTTACTGCTGTTTACTTGCGCACCAGCAGCGACTTTCCGGTCATCTCCGCCGGCTGCTGCATTCCCATCGTCTCGATCAGCGTCGGTACAATATCCGCAAGGCAGCCGCCCTCGCGCAATGTGTACGCCGGATCATAGTTCACAAGAATAAACGGAACCGGATTCGTCGTGTGCGCCGTGAACGGAGCGCCTGTCTCATAGTCTACAAGCTGCTCTGCATTGCCGTGGTCTGCACAGATAAACAGCGTACCGTTCACTTCCAGAATGGCATCGACTGCCTTCCCCACGCACTCGTCAACCGCCTCAACTGCCTTGATCGCAGCCTCCTCAACGCCTGTATGCCCTACCATATCGGGGTTTGCAAAGTTGATGATAATGACATCATACTTCCCGGATCGAATGGCATCCGTAAGCTTATCGCACACCGTATAAGCGCTCATTTCCGGTTTCAGGTCATACGTCGCTACCTCTTTCGGAGAAGGCACAAGCACTCTGTCCTCGCCCTCATTTGGCTCCTCCACGCCTCCATTAAAGAAGAACGTAACATGAGCGTACTTCTCTGTCTCTGCAATTCTTGCCTGTGTCATGCTGTTCGCCGCCAGCCACTCGCCAAAAGTATTGGTCACGGAAATCTTGTGAAATGCAACAGACTTATTCGGAATCGTCGGGTCATAGTCTGAGAAGCACACATATTTCACATCAAGACGCTTTCTGTCAAAGCCCTTGAAATCATCATCGCAGAATGCTCTGGTAATCTCCCTTGCCCGGTCTGGTCTGAAGTTGAAGAAAATGATCGAATCGCCATCTTTGATCGTCGCGATCGCCTTTCCGTTCTCAGCCACCACTGTGGGAAGCACGAACTCATCTGTCTTGTCATTGTCATAAGACTGCTGGATTCCTGCCGGACCAGACGCCGCCTGCTCGCCGATTCCCTCTGTCATCGCCTTGTAAGCCTTCTGCACGCGGTCATAATTGTTATCTCTGTCCATCGCATAATAGCGTCCCATAACAGATGCGATCCTGCCGACGCCAATCTCTGTCATCTTTGCTTCAAGCTCCTCCGCAAAGCCCTTTCCTGATGCGGGAGGCGTGTCACGACCGTCGAGGAAACAGTGCACATAGACCTCTGACAGTCCGTTTCTCTTTGCCAGCTCAAGCAATCCGTATAAGTGCGTATTGTGGCTGTGAACGCCGCCATCTGATAAAAGTCCAAACAAATGAAGCGCAGAATTTTTTGCCTTGCAGTTCTCTACTGCTTCCATCAGAGCCGGATTCTCAAAGAAAGTGCCGTCCTGAATTTCCTTTGTAATTCTTGTGAGTTCCTGATAAACAATTCTTCCGGCACCCATGTTTAAGTGACCTACCTCGGAATTGCCCATCTGTCCGTCAGGAAGTCCCACTGCCATGCCGCTTGCATTTCCCTTCACAAACGGATATTCCTTCATCAGCCTGTCCATAACAGGTGTCTTTCCAAGTGCCACGGCATTGTGCTCTGTCTTCTCATTCAAACCATAGCCGTCAAGAATCATTAACACTGTCGTCTTCTTGCTCATTTCTCATTCTCCTTTTCATATCTATATTTTCGTAATATTACTGTCCACTCTTGTTCCTGCAGAGGGAAGCGTGCGCCAGATGCTTACACTCGTTTAAAGTATACACTTTTTTCGGGCTGTGCGCAATCATTTCATAAAAGAACTGTCAAAAAACAGCTTACAAAAAGCATACGGCAAATACTTCTTTGATTCATCAAAATGCCTCTTATGAATCGTCATACAAACTCGCACGCACACCCTGTCTTTTCCAGAAATGCCTTCGCGAGCGCCTTTTGTTTTTCGGCGTCCGCCTCCCCGGCAATTTTCACCACAATTGCTCTCCTGTCCGATATGTAGGACGGATTTCTGGCAAACATCACGCCATATTCCGCGCCAAGAGCTCTTATCACCTGAAACAGCGCATTCTGGTTTACCTTATCGGCTATCCGGATACGCCACCCAATCTGATTTGCTATTTCCTGCAGCTCTTCTCGATACCGGAGACCGACCAATGGTGAGACAAAGCTGAATTCCAGGTATTTACCTCTCCCGTCCTGCCGGATACTTTTCTTTTCAATCGAATCCGGCAGTTTTTCGAATTTTTGTTCGATACAAGAAAAGGCGAGATTTTGCTCTGTTGGCTGCATTGCTGTATCACTTGGGACAAATTCCATATCGGATTCTTTGCTGGAAGCATCACTGTCTGCAATCGAAAATTCCTCCGCACTTCCACTGCCCAGGCACTTTCCATTCACATACAGACTCCAACCAGTCTGTCGATAAAATGTCTCTGCTATTTTCCGGTCTTCCTCCTCCACACCCGGTACAGTCACCGCATACTGTTTCCGTTCCACATAGTAGGACATCTTCTGCAGTCTGCTCCCAAACGCAGCATAGAGCAGGCTCCCTGCAGCGCTGTGGTTCATAGCGGGATTCATACTGACAGTCCAGCCTGTCCTCTCCTGGAATTTTGCTGCCCCCTTCTGAAACAATGCCCTGTCTATACTGTCCGGGTAATCAAACAGCAAAACAACTTCCCGTCTGTCCGGATAATACCCGATCTTTCGATAAGCAAATCCTGCAAAAATCTCCTGTATCTGAATCTCTACATCCTGTATTGTCCTCTCCTTCGGGGCCAGCGCCTTTTCGACATCCTCCTCAGAATTTGCCTCAAACAAAAACAGCTGCCGCATATTGGGTGAAAAATAAGGGCTTTCCGATAAAATCTCCTGCATATCCTGCAAGATTGCTTCCTCCTGCTGCTGCCCATACCAGATAAACGCAGCCTGAGACACAGAAAACCTTCTGCCAATGTAGTGCTCACGCCAGTAAGTCCACAAAAGCCTGGCATCCTTTGCAGTGAATGCATCTGATTTCTGCATGGAATATGCCAGCGGATTACTCAGCTGCTGGCGTTTCCTGCGAATCTCCACGTGATACGTCTGCCCACATTCCGGCAAGTAGACATGGCGACGGTAATCCTCCCTTGACAGCTCCTTCCCATAGCCACGAATCGTCTCCTCATTCCCATGCACCAGAAACACATGACGCGCAGACAGCCGCTCCAGTAATGCCGTGATCTCTGACTTATCCCCATGTGCGGAAAGCCCCACTTGTTCGATACGGCATTTTACCGGAAGTGTCGTTCCATCCAGCGTAATCTGGCGCTCTTCCTTTTCCTCCAGCAATGACAGCAGCTGCCTTCCCGGCGACTCCTCATCCTGGTAACCAGTGATGATAATACATGCATTTTCAGACTGCACAAGTTTTTTAGCGTACTGTACGCTCGGCCCTCCCGTCAGCATGCCAGAACTGGATACGATGACGGCTGCCCCCTTCCTTTCCAGTAGCTCCTCTCTGCTCTGGAGAGGCGCTACCGGCTGGATTTCCTTCGTATAAAACGGCTCACCGCCCCGCAGAATCCTTTTCCCAAGCGCATTTTTCAGGAACGTTGGATTGCGTGTATAGACCGTATTGATATCCCGCACCATGCCATCCACATACACTGGAACAGCGGGAATCTCTCCGTTCTGGACTGCGGCGCGCAGAATCAGCAGCACCTCCTGCGACCGCCCCAACGCGAAGGCTGGAATCAAAATTTTCTGACCGTTTTCAATGCATTCGCGCACCAGATCCACCAGCCGTCTCTCCTCCACCTGTCTGTTGGCGTGAAGCCTGTTCCCGTAAGTCGTCTCCACAATGGCAACATCCGGCCGCAGTTTTGGTATGTGAATCCCTTCAATCGTGCGCTGTGAAAATGCAGCAAAATCCCCGGAGTAAAACAGTGTGCCCTCCTCCGTGGCAAGATAGACACATGCGGCTCCGGCAATATGCCCCGCCGGATATACAGTCAGCTTCATTGTATCTGAGATAGTACACTCTGTCTGATACCGGACAGGTGTGATGCGCCCTAACATATTCAATACATCCTGCTCTGTGTAATGTGGTATCTCATCCTCGCGGTATGCCATAATCTTCAGACTGTCATAGAGCAGCACACGAGTTAATTCTGCCGTCATGACTGTCATATAAATTCGCGCCTCGGGGTAGGCCTTACTGATGATCGGAAGTGTTCCGATATGGTCCATATGCGCGTGACTCACTATAATCGCATCCACACCGCCCTGCTCCTGTATCGTGCGAAAATCCGGCAGCGGGTCCTTTGCCGCCGACTGCCGAATTCCACTGTCCAAAAGAAGACGCTTCCCCGCCGCCTTCACATAAATACAACTTGCGCCAATTTCCATGGCACCGCCCAGAAAAATGAATTCCATGCTTCTGTTATCTCCCTTCGCTAACAATGCGATCTTCTTCCTGTCTACGTTTTATAATGATATCATACTTTACAAAGACCTGTAAATAAATTGTGTTATCTTTTCCAAAAATGAGTTGACATCCGTTTAAAATAAGAGTATGGTAAATAAAGTAACGATTCACTGCATTTGTTTGGAAGGAATGACAAATGCCACACGGGAAAGGAGGTAATATGATGTCTGATACATTTAGAAACGCAACAGGAAATCAGTCCATAGCATTATTTCATCGTAAAATTATCTCCGGGGTATACGGTATTTGATCAATCGTACATGATAAACGGTACTTTGACCTCATGGTAATTTTGCCATGGGGTTTTTTTGTACCTTTTTGTCAACACACCGGGAATAATTTCGATTCAAGATTCGAGGAGGGGAACATTTTTTATGAGGAAGAAACTATCAACTTACATTTGGGAGTACAAATGGCATTACCTCTTTGCCATTGCATCGCTGATTATCAGTGTCTCCCTTGATATGCTGGCGCCGATGCTCACCATGCATATTATTGACGATGTGATACTGGGCCGCAATCTCGCGATTCTGCCCTGCTTGCTGGGCGGCATTCTAATTGTCGGTGTCGGCCGCTGCATTTTTCAGTATACAAAGGAATACACCTTTGACAAGGTAGGTTCCTCCATCGGCTCAGACATGAGAAAAAATCTGTTTGACCACATCCAGAGTCTGAGCAGCAGCTTTTTTGACAGGACAAACACAGGAGAGCTCATGGCGCGTGTAAAAGATGATATTGACAGAATCTGGAATACATTGTCCTATGTGAGCATGTTGATTATAGAAGTCCTGTTTCACACCTGCGTCGTGCTCTTCTGTATGTACCGGCTGCACGCACCGCTCGCTGTCATACCAACGATAGCAATGTTTGCATCTGCATTGATCGCCGTCAGCATGGAGCGCCATCTCGGATCGATCTATGAGGACATCAGCGAGGAAAATGCAGTGCTCAATACCGTAGCGGAGGAGAATCTTGCCGGTGTGCGCACTGTAAAGGCTTTTGCGAGGGAAAAATTTGAGATTAACAAATTTCTCTCCCACAACCAGCGCTACTATGAGCTTAACATGAGACAGTCCAAAGTATTTGTGCGCTATTACCCCTATTTGCAGATTATCACAAAACTTCTGCCCATGATAATCCTGCTGCTTGGCGGGCGCCTTGTTATCCAGGGCACGATCACATTAGGGGTACTCGGAGCATTTTTGGAATACTCCAACAAAATTGTGTGGCCTATGGAGATGCTCGGCTGGCTGTCAAACGACTTTTCGGCCGGCATTGCGTCCAACAAAAAGCTTGTAAAAATATATGAACAGAAACCAGTGATTACGGAGGTCGAAGCCCCAGTTTTCTTAAACGATGTTCAGGGTAAAATCGAGTTTTCACATGTATCTTTTCACAAAGAAGATTTGCATGAAATCCTGCACGACATCACATTTGAGGCTGACGCCGGCGCTACAATCGGTATTATGGGTGCTACCGGCGCAGGTAAAACATCCGTAATCCAATTGCTGCAGAGGCAGTACGACGCCACTGACGGCTGTATCCGTCTTGATGGCGTTGACATTCGTGAACTCTCCTTGAAACAGCTTCGAAGCAGCATTTCCATCGTAATGCAGGATGTATTTCTTTTCTCTGACACAATCAATGAAAACGTAAAGCTCGGCAAAAAAGAATACATTGACGAGGCGATTGTGCGGAAAGCTTCCAGGGATGCACAGGCGAGCAGCTTCATCGAAAAGATGCCGGATGAATACGAGACAGTTATCGGCGAGCGCGGTGTCGGACTTTCCGGCGGCCAAAAGCAGCGCATCAGCATTGCAAGGGCATTTGCAAAGCATACGCCGATTCTGATTATGGATGACTCCACATCCGCACTGGATATGGAGACAGAACACGAGATTCAGAAAACCCTGAATGCACTGCCTGATACGACCAAACTGATTATCGCCCACCGCGTCAGTGCAGTGCGTCATGCAGATGAAATCCTTGTCCTGGAAAACGGCTCGATTGCAGAGCGCGGTACGCACGATGAGCTTCTGGCCAAAAGAGGCCTGTACTATGCAACATACGTATCTCAGTATGGCGAACCGCCACACCAGGACAAAGCCATTGCAATTTAAAGCGGCAGTATACCGCATGGAAACAATTTATGCCTGTTCTGCAATCTGCAGGCGGAAAGAAAGGGGGAATTATCTTGGCAATCAATTCCTACAAAGAGGATGAAAACCTAAACGAAGTAAGTAAAATAAAGACTCTCGGCAGACTATTCGCTTATCTGCTTGCTCACAGAGCATCAATCTTTGCTGTACTGCTGATTATGGCATACTGCGTATGTGTGAGTCTGATAAACCCATTGATTATAGAGTCCGCCATCGATAACTACATTGCAGCCGGCGATTATGCAGGTCTGTACCGGCTGGCCGTAATTGCGCTTGTATTAAATGGTATTCTTATCATATTAGTGAAAGCCCGCATGTATATCATGGCAAAGGTATGTAACAAAGTGCTGGTCACAATCCGGCAGCAGCTTTATACCCATATACAGACGCTTGATTTTAAATTCTTTGACAGCAGACCGACCGGAAAAATCCTTGCGCGTATCATAGGTGATATCAACTCGCTCAAAGATGTGCTGTCAAACAGCGTCACAACCTTAATACCAGACTTTATCACAATCTGTGCAGTCGTCGGCATTATGTTTGTGAAAAATGCAAAGCTCGCAGCAGCAGCACTGATCAGTATTCCACTCATGATTGCGGGTGTATGGTTCATACAGGTGCGCTCCCACAAATGCTGGCAGGTCTTTCGAAAAAAATCTTCGAATCTCAATGCATTTGTGCATGAGGATTTGTCGGGCATCCGCATTATCCAGAGCTTTACTGCCGAGGAAGAGACAAAAGAGACTTTCCGCACCCTTGTCGACGAGCATCAGCGGTCATTCATGGATGCGGTACTGTATGCAGATTCCTTTGGTTCTGTCATAGATTTCTGCTGGGGACTTGGCAATGTAT
Organism: uncultured Lachnospiraceae bacterium; assembly: GCA_947178145.1. Lineage (GTDB taxonomy): Bacteria > Bacillota > Clostridia > Lachnospirales > Lachnospiraceae > COE1. The sequence goes on from CAMWXE010000048.1 coordinate 22,166, forward strand.
CCTTATGGCTCACAGGAATCATGATACTTGGAGTAGACAACGTGTCTGTCGGAACGCTTGTCGCATTCGGCACATATATATCCATGTTTTGGCAGCCGATTATGAACCTGAGTAACTTCTATAACCAATTGATCACGAATATTTCCGGTGCAGAGCGAATCTTTGAGATTCTCGATACCGGATCGGAAATCGTGGATGCCGAAGACGTGATACAAATGCCTGAGATTATCGGGGCCGTTGACTTTGAGCATGTCGGCTTCTCTTACGAGGAAGGAACAGACGTTCTTAACGATGTGAATTTCCATATCAACCCCGGCGAGACCATCGCCCTTGTAGGCCCCACCGGTGCCGGCAAAACAACTATCGTGAACCTAATCAGCCGTTTCTATGATATCCAGAGAGGCACAATCAGAATTGACGGACGTGATATCAAGAGTGTCAGCATCGAAAGTCTCCGGCAGCAGATGGGCATTATGACGCAGGACAATTTCCTGTTCACAGGAACAATCCGCGAAAATATTGCCTATGGAAAGTTAGACGCGACGGACGAGGAAATCATTGCTGCGGCAAAAGCTGTTCATGCACATGATTTTATCACCAGGCTGCCCGACGGCTACGACACGAAGCTGGAAGAACGCGGCGGTGGTCTGTCTGTGGGACAGAAACAATTGCTCGCATTTGCGCGAACCATGGTCAGTATGCCCAAAATCCTGATTTTGGATGAAGCGACATCAAGTATCGACACGAAGACAGAGCTGCTGGTCCAGGATGGTATTGAGGCTCTGTTAAAAGGACGCACTTCCTTTGTCATCGCGCACCGTCTGTCCACCATCCAGAAGGCGGACCGCATCTTTGTCATCGACAACGGCGGCATCGTGGAGGAGGGAAACGCAAGGGAACTTATGATGAAAAAGGGTGCTTACTACAGGTTGTATACCGCTCAGCTTCAGGATGTCGTATAAAAATAAGCAGGCAAATGCCTGCTTATTTTTATGCAGTTTGCTATTCTTCCGTGTCATCCCCGGAAATCTCTACAAATCTCGAGAACGCCTCCGCATGCATCTTTGACACTGCATGCGGATTCCGCTTTAACAGCGAATTCATGCGCCCATACTCTTTCTTTGTCCTTGCTCGGTTTACCTTCTCCATAAATGCGGCCCGGGAATTTCTGCTATTCTCTCCAAGTTTATCATACATTTCCTTTCCTGTCTCCAGCGCAGAATTGATCTTTCGCAAACCTGCCTCTGACCGCTCCTTCAGCTCGCCGCCGTAAAATGCAGACACAATTTCAATATGTTTCTGCAGCCTCCGAAAGTCCTCGTTGTTCTCCTCGAGGCTCAGAAGCACTTCCTTGAGGTTAATCGCCTCGCGAATACTCTCTGCCATGTCAATCGATATATACACTGTAAGCATAAAGACAATCACTTCCAGGGCATTGATATTTAAGCGGGATACAAGCCGTTCCACCGGAGTATGGCCATACAGCGTGAGAATCACAGAGAACACTCCCCATGCCAGAGAAGATGTCACGCAGATATGCCCGTTTAAATTCAGCCGCTGATTGCTGTAATCCCAGTATCTCACATGAAACAACCGCTCCATCGCCGCACCAGTAAAATACTCCAATACAGTGGCACTCACCAGACCCACAACAAACACCAGCCCAGGGGTTGTCCGAAATGGCAGTGTAAAAATCAGTACAACAATCGCCCCGGAACCATAAATAGGAAGAAATGGGCCTCTCATAAAGCCCCTGTTAACCCATTTCGCTTTCAATACAGAGACATAACAGGTCTCCCATACCCATCCCAGAAAGCAGTAAAAATAAAAGAAAAAAAGCCATGTAGAAAACGTGTATCTCATCGAACTCCCTCCACACAAATCAAAAGCATGCCGTTCTTCACCTCAATTTCGGCATCTTCTCCTGTAAATTCATTGCTCACACCGATTGGAAACTCCAATGCTACCGTAACATTGTCCAACAAATATTTCAATCCCTTTTCTGAAACCCCATACGCATCACCGCCAAAGGCAAATACAGAAATCCGCTTTCCCTTCCTGGCATAATCAGCCGAAAATGTGATGCTTTCATTCCTGACGAGCATCAGCGTGACATCATCGCTCACAATGATTCCCTTAGCCCCCCGGTTTCGCAGATACAGCAAACATTGAATATTGGCAAGCGTATGGTCAAGTCTTCCGCCAAGCGCCCCGTAAAGCGCAAACTGCTGATACCCTGCTGCCAGCCCCTCTTTGATCGCCGCAAGCATATCTGTGTCATCCTTTTCAACCGGAAGTCTTTTTACGCGAAAACGGGAATCTGCATGAGAAGCCTCGAGCATCTCCTCATTGTCCAGCGAATCCATATCCCCCAACACAATATCCGGTATCAATCCAATTTCAGACAGATAATCCAATCCGCCATCTGCTGCAATACATAAGTCCTTCTCCCCTAATATCAGCTCTTTTTTGAGCCATTGCACATCGCACGCCCCCGCGCCGATTATCACACACTTCTTCATATCTCTCCATCCCACACTCTCATTCCTGCGATTGTGTTGCTTCAAATAACTCTATCGAATTAAAAAGTTCGTATAAAAAATTCGTATAGAAAATATCATATAGAAAAAGTTCGCCAAAGTCAAGTCTTTGACGAACTTTTGTTCTCAAATTCTATCTAATAGAATCAAAAGTTTTTAAATACATCGGTTTCCCTCTGAAGAGCTTGTGCGATCTGTTGATTTTCATCCATTCGATTGCTGATATTTTCCATATCCTCAACAAGTACCTGCGTGCTCTCTGCCGCTCCGGTTACCCCACGGGCTCCCTCCTCAATCGCATCTGTGATCGTCTCGATCGACGCGGCAATCTCGTCAACTGCGCGCTTGAGATCGTCTGTCTTTGCAGTAAACTCATTCATGACGCTCTCTATGTAAGTGGCGTTATCTCTGTACTGTTCCCCACTGCTGACGAAGTTCTCAAACTCCGGCAGAATCGAATTGGTCATATACTCCACCAGATTATTGGAGTGTCCGGCAAGATTCTGGACTGCATTGGTAACCACACCATTGATCTCCTGAATCCGGTTTGCCGTTGCACGGCTCGAATCAGCGAGCTGTCTGATCTCATCCGCCACAACTGCAAATCCTCTCCCGGCATCGCCTGCCCGCGCCGCCTCAATCGAGGCATTCAGGGCAAGAAGATTTGTCTGACTCGATATACTCAGGATATCGTTCGTCAGCCCGTTAACCTGCTCTACACTCTTGCTCTCCTCGATTGCCAGATTCAGCACTTCGAGAATCTCCTGCACCTTTGTGCTGGTCTCCTGCATATTGGATTTTGCATTGGACTCCATCTGGTCCGCGTTTTCTTTCATCTTCTTGGAATAATCATTGATACTATTTGATTTGTCTGCAATTACCTCCACTTCACTGCGCACAGATTCCGCATTCTGATTGATGATTGTCGCGGAATGTCCGACTTCCTGCATTGTGGCAGATAATTCCTGTGTGACTGCTGACAGATCGGATGCGCTGTCATTAGAAGTTTTCACACTCTCCTGCACTTCACTGACTACTTCCTCAAGCTTTCTGGAATTTTCAATAATCATTTTCATGATGCTCTGCAGTTTTCCCATAAAGGTATTGATTCCATTGCCCAAATCAGCAATCTCATCATTCGATAAAATGCTGATTCGCTTAGTCAGATCTCCCTGACTCTGGTCTATGCCATTGATGATATCATTAATCTCACGATTGGCAACAATCAGTTTTCTGATAATCAGAACAAACACACTATACAACGTTATCAGCAACGCAACCACACTAAGCCCGACAATAATCATATTCTTGAACACCGCACTATTGTACTCAGCAGTCAATGCATCGCTTGCCTGCGACGCACTTTCCTGTGCACTTTGCATCATAATCTCTACCTGACGCTGCATCTCGTCACTACACTGCTTGATCGTACCATTGGCCAATGCAAATGCAGTTTCCTTCTCCGCATTTCCGCTGTATGCCATCAAGTTTGCAATCTCGTACTTCATCGTCTCATAGTTCGATACAAGCATATTGTATGCCGAGGCGTTTGCTTCCACCAGGCTGTCTTTGTATTCCACCAGATAGTTATCTAGTATTTCTTCCTCAGCACGCACCTCAGCAACTGTTGCAATCAAAGTGTCAAGATCGGTTGCTATGATATGTGAGAGCGCTTTCTTGTGAATCTCCTGCAGCTCCTTTTCGATATTGCTCAGCTGTGAGATATTTACCATATGCTCATCTGATATCGTCACTGCAGTTGTATTTACTCTCCTCAGATTGCTGATTGCGGTGATATTGGAGAAAATTGCCAACACGCCGAGAATAAAAACCGGAACTAAAATGACTATTGTGATGCTCAACCGTTTCTTACCATTCATTTTGTTCCCTCCTTATTGTACGACTGAAGCCGTAATTCCGCTCACGAGCCTGTCCACCAAGTCCTGCAGCGGCATATTGTCCGGATTCCCGGCCGCTATCGTATCCGCATACGTCGTACATGCCGTCCAGTAACTGTTTCCTACACGCTGAAGTACGCCAAACTGTGACTGATCAATAACAGCTGCAATCGCAGGAACTTTCGCAACTACATCAGAAGCAGCTGCTACTGTGTTGGAAGGTCCCGTACTTCTCTCCTCAAATCGAAGGATCTGGTTCTCCTCATTTGTAATCCAGTCTGCCAGCTTATGCGCCCACGCCAGATGTTCTGAATAGGCATTCACGCCAAACATTTTGTATCCCACGAAGGAAGCCATCTGTATCTGCTGTCCATTACAAGTATATGTAGGAAGCTTGCACGCTGCATAATTATCCCCCCATGCTTCCTGCACTGCAACCGCATTCCACACGCCGCTGATTCCTGCGATACAAGTTCCGGACTGCATGTCTTCCACAAAATTGCCGTCAGGCTGTGCGATAAACCCTGGATGCGTCGCGATATCAAGCAGCGCCTGTGTCACATCAACGCCCTTGATGCTTCCCTCTGTAGTATTCCAGTTGCAGTAATTGGTCACACCATCATCATTGATTCCAAATGCAAGCCCTGTATTTCCAAAAAAAGAATACAGATACCATCCGGAATTGAATTCCATGGACAGTGTTTTTTCGTTTTCCGCTGCTACTTCAAGAATTCTGTCCATTGTCTGGACATCTGAATTTGACAGATATGCCTTATTGTAATACAGAAAATAGCCATTGTCCGCAGAGTAGGGATATGCGTACAAAGTTCCGTTGTAAGACGCTGCATCCACTGCCTCTGGCAGATTGGCAGATTTTACTTCACTCTGATTTGCCACCGGCGAGAGCGCCCCGCCCGCAATCATACTGTAGAGCTGGTCATCCGGCATCGAAAAAATGTCCGCCGCATTGTGAATATCTCCCAGGACATTAGTTCTGGTATTTGCATCAGCGGATACCTCAATCGTGATATCAAAATCAGCCTGCCCTGCGTATTTCTGTTCAAAACTGTCAATCATCTTCTGCAGATTCTCGATATTCGCCTCCTCTACCCAGACTCTCAATGACACCTTACCTGATTCCAGTTGTTCCTTTCCCTCATCCTGATTTGTCTCCACGTCCGTCTCTTCGGTATCAGTCTGTCTGCCTGTCCCTATATTTCCGCAGCCCACAAGCACCGTACTCAATAAAGAAACAGATAGCATTGTCACCAATAACTTTTTTTTCACAGTAACTCTCCTTTCGTAAATTATTTTCCGACAATTCCTTACTATTATTTTATACCATCTGTAATCTTTTTTCAACGGCTATATTTTATCCATTTTTAATCGATTTTGCATGAAAAATGCACAAAAAATGTTGGCTAATATTTTCTCTCGTCCACAATAATTACTTTTTTTTCCATCGGATTTTCAATATATGACTGATTTTCATCGCATGAAACACAATGAACCCTGGGCATAAGCCCAATGACATTGCTCACTGCATCTGCCACTCGATGTTTCACTGCTTCTTCGCTCTCTGACAACATTTCCCGCTTCCTGCTGTCAATTTCAATATAGATGTCCACCACATCAAGATGATGTTCTTTTCTGATACATACAACATAGGAAGCATTAATATTCTGCAAATTTAACAGTACTGTCTCAATCTGAATTGCAAACACGCTGTTGCCTCTGACCATCAGCATATCATCTGTGCTCTCACAAATTCGGTCTATCCTTGCCATTGTTCTACCACATTCACACTTCTCATAATTTATTTTTGTAATGCGCATTGTCCGGTAACGAATCAGAGGAATCCCTTCCTTCTGAAGCGTTGTGCATATGAGTTCTCCCCTTCTTCCCCCCGGCAAAACAATCAGTGTATTTGTATCCAATATCTCTGCCAAAAAGAAATCCTCCTGAATATGCATCCCATTCTGACACTCGCATTCACAAGCCACACCAAGCCCTGTCAGTTCATTCAATCCAAAAATATCATACGCCTTGATTCCAAGCCTATCCTGAATCTTTTTTCGGACCTCTTCTGTCCAGTGTTCGCCTCCGCATATTGCTGCCTTTAGCTGTAAACAATTCTTTAATCCTTTATCTTCCACCTCCTGCGCCACACGCATCAGGTACGGCTGGGGGCTGATAATTCCTGTTGCAAGCAGTCTTCGCATCAGTGCAATCAACACCGCAGGTTTACAGTCAGAGGCAGGTATCACTGCCGCCCCGACCTTCTCTGCCCCGTAGTGTGCACCAAGTCCATCCGGGCACAGCCCATAGTTGTATGCAATTGAAATGATATCCTTTTTTCCCAGATCTGCCATACTGATCGACCGTGCCATACATTCGCTCCATACGTTGATATCCCTTTGTGTATATCCAGCTATAGCCCCTATTCCAGTTCTGTGCACTGATGTATGATGCCGAACAATGTTTCGTCCCGACACTGCAAACATCCTTTGAGGATAGGCATCGATCAAATCCTCCTGCGTGGTAAACGGAAGTTTATCTAAATCTTCGATTCCGCGGATATCTCCCGGTTCCAGTCCCAGCTTCTGCATCTTTTTCCGATAGTACTGCACATTGCGATACATATACTTTACGAGCTTCACAAGACGCTCCCCCTGCAATTCAGCCAGTTCATCCCGGCTCATACATTCCTTTGCTTTATTCCATATCATGTGTTTTCCTCCAGGTATGCGTTATCTTTTTCATTATCCCTCATTTATTTTCCTATTGCAAGCAATACTTTGAAGATGCAAAAAACGCTGCAAGATATACATCTTGCTTTATTTTCCCACATGTTTTTTGTACAATTTTCTCTTTTTATAAAAATTGAATGGAATCTACTCCTAAATATGTTATAATAAAAATATCTTATAAGCAGGAGCGAAACCACAAATGAACGAAATTATCAAGAAGAAAAATTATACAATATACATCATAGCATGTATTGCGATTTGCATCTTCCTAATATATATTTTTTGTTTTGATAAAGCGACAGATACCCGTCAGCCGCAGTCTGTCTACACAGTGGCAGAATGGAACAGCTACAGGGAATCATCCCATATGAAAAAAACAGTTGTGTCGGGCGCAATATCTATGAACGAGTCATTCGACAATATACTGGCTTTTTACTCTGTCCACCAAAATGTAAAGGTTTATGCCGGCAACGAGCTCATCTACGAGTATCCTGTTGCAAATAATAATCCATTGTCAGATTCTCCGGGCTATTGCTGGAATTTTATAACTTTGCCCCCAGATACAAACAATATCCAAATTGTTTTTACCAGCCCCTATTCGTCATACCTGAAGAACATACCAACCTTTTATATTGGAAATACGTATTCACTGCCAGCCTTTATCATAACCAGAAATATCATTCCCTTTACGCTCTGCATTGTTATGTTTGTGCTTGGCATTGTCCTTGTTGCATACCACTTGTTTGTATCCATAGAAATTAATACAAGTGGAAAACTTTTAAAACTGGGGATTTTTTCCATATTTTTATCCATATGGTCCATCAACGAGTGCAGCATCACGACATTAGTCCTAAAAAACAGTCTGGTGACTTCCTACCTTGCTTTCCTGTCACTGATGCTGCTTCCCTTTCCGTTTGCAATGTTTGTCCAGACCTTTTATGAGGATGATCATAAAGTATGGAACTGGTTTTGCAAGGTGGACCTCACTCAGATTGTGATCTGCGTGATTCTTCAGTTTACTGGCATCATTGACCTGCGCGAAACCTTGTGGGCTACCAATGCCATGGTATGCCTGCTTGTCGGAATTATTTTAAAGCAGTCCTACATCCTTATCAGAAACGGCATCCATTCCCGTATGGTGAAAATTCATATGATCTGTATCTCCATTTGCATCCTCTCACTCCTGATGGATCTCTCCTGCTACTACTCCGGAGCCTGGGATGCCAACACCTTTGGCCGTTTAGGATTTCTTACATACATCATCATTCTTGGCCTTTCCTCCGCGAGGGAATCCACCATCCTGATGAAGATGGGACAGAAGGCGAACGCTTATCAGACACTTGCCTACACGGACCAGATGACCGGGCTTCATAACCGAACCTGTTTTAACAAAGATTTTGCCAATTTATCGGAGAATCCGACGGATGTCGCAGTCATTGACTTTGACCTCAATAATTTGAAATATACCAATGATACCTTTGGCCATAGTATTGGTGATTTGTATATCAAGAGCTGTGCGAAAATCATCTATGAGATTTTCAACGGAATCGGAACATGTTACAGAGTCGGCGGTGACGAGTTTGTAACCCTGATCGAAAAGGCATCCACAATCGACATGACGCATTACCTGGCAATGCTCGAGTCAAGTGTCGACGCTTCAAACCGGGAAAACAAAAGTACAAAAGTCAAGATGCAAATTGCATACGGATACGCTATCTATTCCCCCGAGTTGGATAAGAACCTCGAAGACACTTACAACAGGGCTGACAAGTTCATGTATACAAACAAAAAGGAGAAAAAAGAAAGACTCAAATTTGAACGATAATTCATAACAACAAAAGAAGCAGTTATACTTCAACTGCTTCTTTTGTTTTGGAATTATTTTTAGGATTATTTAGGAGCTTAATCGTATCAAATATTAGAAATACCATCCACTGTTACTGCCATAATTTCCATAATTGTAATAGGAATAACCCGTATTGTATGTGTTATAACCATTAAAATAAGAATTACTCGTACCATATTTATTGTAGGTCGATGTCGCACCATACAGTTTGCTCAATGTCGTAAGGCTGTTTGCTGCAGCATTCTCAATGGATTCCATCTTTGCACCAACTTTGTCTGCAAAGCTGCCTTCCTTTGCAAACAGTTCCTTCACTTTGTCAAAGTCGGCATCTGTCAGCGTCTTTTCATCGATTGTGAGCTCTCCAGAATTTGAGACAGTGATACCAATCTCTTTCAAAGCGGTTTTGTTTGCGGATACAATACTGTCAAGTGTCTTCTTGAATGCAGTATTTGCCACTCCGCCAATATCCGCCAAATCGCTGTATACCTCATTAAAATCCGATACAAAATTCTTAATGTCCTTGATCAGATTATTTTTATCATTCTCCTGTGCCTGCTTCCCTGTCTCGTCGTCTGTGTATGTCATCTTGCCAATCTTAAGCATTGCTTCCACATTATCCTGGATGCTGTTTGCCGACTTTTCCATTTTCTCATACATCGCGAGCTGCTTTGTCTTTGTCAGGGAAGTCGACGATGAAGTTGTGCGCTTTGTTGAGCTTGAACTGCTTGTTCCTGACGTCCTGCTGCTGACAATTCTCCCTGCACGGCTTCTTTTGGCGCTTCTCAGATTTCTTGCTCGCAAGAGCGAATTTCTTGAACTGTTTATATTCATCTGTCCTCATATCCTTTCTTATCCATATTTTACTAACATCTTCACATATTTTCTATGCTTTTCCTGTAAGTCTCTGTCTCATTTTGTTTACGTAATATATATCGGATTTCTTACTTGAAATATTAATATCTTTTACCGAAAATATTGTGAATTGTAGTCTTTTTTCTGACAATTGCCATCAAAATTAACGCCGCACCCTCTCTGTCATACAAACAATTCTCATCTCGTGCTCACTACTTTGTCTCGGAACCTTCCGGGTTCTGATTTACCATCAGATTTACTCCGTCCAATCCGTTTACCGTAATGTTTCTGTTCACTTTGGCGTCATAGGACTCTGCATTGATAATGTTAGCAAGGTCGATTCCTGTCGTCTCCTTCATGGATTCAAACAGCTTTGTCATGACCGCCGGGACATTTCCCGCCACCTGATCGACACCGTTGGAACCGCCGTCTCCACCGATAATCGTAATCTTATCAATCTGGGACAGTGGCTCTGCAATCTTTCCTGCGATGTCAGGAAGCACCTTGATCATCATCTCGGCTACAGCTGCTTTGTTATACTTCGCATACGCTTCTGCCTTCTTCTCCATGGCTTCCGCCTCCGCAAGTCCCCTCGCCTGTATTGCCTCTGCCTCCGCGACACCCTTTGCGCGCACTGCTGCGGCTTCCGCCTCACCAAACGCCCTGATTCCCTGGGCCTCCTGTTCCTTGGAATAGCGGTCTGCCTCCGCGTGCGCCTTTCTCGCTTCGGCTTCCCTCTGCGCCTCAAACTGCTGCGCCTCTGCCTCCTTTTGACGCTGGTACAGCGCTGCGTCTGCCTTCTGCTGCGCTGCATATTTCTCCGCCTCTGCCTGCTTCTTTACCTCCGCCTCAAGTGCGCGCTCTCTCACAGCAACCTGCTTCTGCTTCAGCTCAATCTCACGCTCCTGTTTCGCGATATCCGCATTGGCAGTGGTAATTTCGATTGTTTTACGCTGCTCCTCCTTCTGAATCGCATACGCCGCATCCGCCATCGCCTTCTTGGTGTCTGCCTCCATCTGAAGCTCGGACTTCTTGATGGCAAGCTCGTTCTGCTTCTTTGCAATCTCAGTCTGCGCTGCCACTGCTGCGTCATTTGACTCCTTGTCAGCCGCTGCCTGTGCCACCTTGATATCGCGCTCGCTCTCTGCCCTCGCAATCGCTGCCGCCTTCTTAATCTTTACAATATTGTCAATACCGAGATTCTCGATGACATCGTTTCCATCTACGAAGTTCTGCACATTGAAGCTGATGATATCCAGCCCCATGGCTGCAAGGTCCGGCTCCGCGTTCTCCTTGACAAGCTCCGCAAATTTCTGACGGTCCGATACCATTTCCTCAAGACGCATGCGCCCCACAATCTCGCGCACATTCCCCTCGAGAACCTCCCTCGCAACTCCTGCTATGTACTCTGTATTTTTATTCAGAAAATTCTCCGCTGCAAGTCTGAGCTTATCCGGCTGGTTGCTGATCTTGACGTTGACAGTGGCATCCACGTTGATATTGATATAATCGGCTGTGGGAACTGCATTGCTCGTCTTGACATCGATGGGAATCAGTCTGAGATTCAGCTTGTCAAGTCTCTCAAAAAATGGAATCCGGATATTGGCCCTTCCGATCACGACCTTGGACTTTTTCTTGATACCAGAGATAATGAACGCCATGTCGGGCGGCGCCTTCACATATCCCATACATAACAATGTGATCAAAACGATGACCACTACTGCTGCAATGATTATTTTTGTCATCTCATTCTCCTCCTCTGTTTATCAGATTATTATTACAGTATTCCTGCACAGCGAATACACCACTCTCTGCTGTATCCGCATGTACAAAAAATGTATGTAACCATTCAGAGCTAACCCTTGAAATAGCTACATACATTGTATCATAAATTTATACTCCTGTCACTTTTTCAGATCACAAAATCGAACTTCTGTCCTACCTTTTTTTCCCGGTCTGACAGAATATCTCTTCTGGCAAGATAATCTGCATTCTCAATCTGACTTATCAGATCATCAATCGAGTCCGCAGTGAAAGTCACTTCGCTGTCACCGTCATGCTCAAAGAATTCCTCCCGGATCTCCCTGCGTTCTGCCCGGCCCTCCTCCAGCTTCTCCTGCTGTTTTTTCTGGGCTGCCTTCTTTGCCGCTTTCTTCTCCTCTGTCTTTTTTGCCGCTTTCTTCTTGGCTAACCGTTCCTGTGCGGTCTTGTTCTGTGCCTTAAAGGACTTATCCATCGTCGCAAAGAACGATGCCGCCCCATTGTCATTCACGTTCATGCCGCAGCTCTTGACGCTCAGTCCCATATTTGCAAGCCTGTTCGTCAGCTGGGACAATCCGCTTGCCCCTTGTGCGATAATACCTTCATATTGCTTGCGATAGTCCTCGTCCGCTGCCATGCGCTCAATCTTTTCCTCGTCAATCAGCACTACCATCTTATTCGGATTGGAATAGCTTGACGCAGTTGCCTTGGCAAACTCCTTCTGGTCCTTGCTCACGAGGATAAAATCCAGATTCCCGTATTTCTTTTTCAACTCCTCGTAATACTTCGCCGCATCCTCCGTCAGCTCCGGACTTCCGATTGTCCTTCCGCTGACCTTCGTCTTCCTGACAGTTTCGTTGGACTCTTCCGACTTTGATATCGCGATGTCCTTTGCTTTCTCGTCTTTCTTATTGCTGGTCTTTGATGTGTTGTAGTAAGCAGCGACGTTCTCTGCAACAGCGGGCGTCCCCGCAGAAATGGTACTCATAGTTCATCCCTCCCTGATTATATGTGGCTGACATCCGTTTCAGCCTGTACCTTTGTTCTGTTTCACTTTCTATATACCTTACGCCTTCGCCTTAAAGCCTGCACTCTCCGCCTCCGGCGTCCAGAATATACTGTTATATTTTATCTGCTCCTCAATCTCACTGACAGTGGTCGTCCTTATAACGGAACGGCATGCCATTCTGCTGTCTGGCAGTTCCATCTCATGAAATCGGTCAGCAGCACGAATTTCGGTGCTGATATTGTTGTAATTATTCATCTGACAGATACAGCTTACGATACGTCCTCCTGTGACAGCGATAATATCACTCAGACTTTTCATGCAATAGGGAAGCATAGTCAAATTGTTTTCGAGCCACTGTTCAATTTTTTTATCCTTTGTTGCTCTGTAATATAGCCGCTCACTAATCTTTACCTGATATCCGTCTGCCTTCATGCACTCAAAATGCCTCTTGACATACTTCTCGTACTCAAACGGATTTTTGTATCTGACTTCTGAATCCTTAATCCCCTCACCCAGCATGTGATCCGTTCACCTTATGCCTTTATGTCGATTGGCGTGTACTGCTGCTCGAGATACATCTGTGTCAGCTTTTCCTGCTCCACAATTTCGGGCAGTTCTTCCTCAAGTTCTTCCTTGACTACCATACCGTCTGTAAGCAGCTCATCGAGTGTCTCCTCGGGCATTTCCTCAAGTATCTCGTCGAGCATACCGCCATCCTCTTCGATTCCGAGTGCCTCTTTGGCGAGCTCCTCACGCCTCTCTTCTGCAGTCTTCGGCTCAAGCTTCTCCACAGCCTTGGCAATCTTCTCGCCAAACTCCTCCGCCTCGTCCATGCAATGCATCATTTGTTCGTTATTGAACTGCATTTTCACCAGATCGATCTGATCATTATAGTTATTAAAAAGCTCCAGCTTCTCTGAAATCTCGTCCATCGTCGTACAGTGCTTATTTTTGAGTTCTGCTTTCTTCCCCTCAAAAAAGTCAATCTGCGACTGCGCTTTCTGGATTCTCTCAATTTTCTCCTCTGTGCTTTTCAATCCTGTCCCATAGTGCTGTGTCAGGACGGAAAGCGGACTATTCGCCATTGAAATATTCATACTTAACCCCTATCACTTTCTCGCTTCACTGTTGATACAAGTTTCCATAATCACACTACTGTATGATTCTTTATATGTTATATCGGTCTGTATTGGAAAAGAATCAAGCGGTTTTGGGGAAATTTTTTTGTTCTGGCCTCTGTAACTGGCAAAGCAGGCTTCCAGGCTTTGACACACGCCCTCGAAAAAATATCCAGTGCAAGCCACATATATTATTTCTACGCAGATACTTAGGCACTGCAAAAATTAACCACTCAAAGTAATTTCTCTGAAAAGTCCGAAAAATCAAGAGTTTTGCATTTTTATTATGAGCGATAATATATCCACAATTCCTTAGGTTCAAAATGTCATATGTAACATGAATAAATAACATAAAATATAACATATCTTACACCTTAATTTAAACATAAAATATGATTGAATGGAGGTGCAATATGCAGAATGAAAATTTAGTGATAAAACCTAAAAAAATAAAGGGAGAAGATGGATACAAAGTTTTTTCGATTAGAGTCAAAGAAGAAATCGTTGCACAGATTGACAATATCTCCACCAGAACAGGACATAGCAGAAACGAATTGATTGGGACTTTCCTAGAATATGCATTAGAAAAGTGTGTGGTTGAAGGATACACTTGCTAATTTTAAAAATTATAATACATATAGAAGTTTATATGCACCATTTTGCACTCCAATACCATACATTATTTTCATAGAGCAAAAGCATTCAAACAAGTGTTTTTGAAGGAAATTGTCAATTTGCATCCGGATTATCACAGCCCATATGTAAATTTATTTTTGTTTAATCCTTTTTATTGTTGACTCTTTTGGTTGAATTTCCATATTACCATAATCAGTATCGACTATATACTTTTTTATCTCTTGATGAAAATGATATAGTCCTAAATCTCAAAATGAATAGTATGATTCTGTACATATTTGGACTATATAAGTACATTTTATTATGATTTGATTTTATTCCATTTTGGTTTTAAAGAAATAGATTTGTCGTTTTATAGAATGCTTTTTAACTGCCTATTATGAAAACGTATTGTAGACATTTTAGCTCATATTCTATAATCTGGCATATTGGCAAACTTTTTTATAATTTACGTTTTCCTTCTATATATAAAATGATTATTTTTTTGCTGTCATCTGCTTGCTTTACTTTTAACCTATATTGTATAAAATTTTAGTGTATGCAGTGTCGCAAAGACTTAATTTTCAAGAGCTACAAAGACTTTTGAGTTCAAATGATATGGACATGAGCAAAATAAATATAATAGTATTTCGTAATCTGCAGCAAGTATTCTAATATTCATTGCCAGCATCATTTGTTAAAATACATCTTAAAACGCTCTGTTTATGGATTTTATAGTGCTTTGTACTGACCGCTTTTGTTCAAATTTTGCCCTTCAATTTTAGGATTTATTATAAACATTGAGTAATTTATTCCTGCCAGTATTTCTGGTTATACTGAAAATACAAAATTAAAACAGACAGTGTATCAAAACAAGAGAACGAACCAATTTTCAAAAAGGTATAAACAAAAAACATGAAATTGGTATCTAAAGTGCCGATAAATTCCGTGTTTATTAGGGTTCTCTTAACTAAAATATTTGATTTATTTCAGAAACACATATTCTTTAATAGGAGAAATAATATGAGTAAACAAATTTATATTACTGACAAAGAAAGCAAAAAATGTCAAAAAGTAGCCGATGCTTTTTCAGAATTATACGAACAAGTTAATATTGTTGTAAAAGATGCCGGAAAATATGGTTTTGTAAAACTATTCTGCTATGAACCCTGCTACGGATTTTGTAAGATGACGACCTTCACAAACAGTAACGATTTGTTTCATGATTTATGGGAGGAATGGTGGCATGAACAAGTTTTTACGCTTGCGCTTGGAACCCCTCTCTTAGACTTGGACTACCCAGATATGTTGAAAGCTCTCCCCCAGAAGAAACAAGAGGAAATTATGTCAAAAAAAGTGTACTTTGAAAAAAAGTGTAGTTAACGCCAACTAACGATGTCCGCAATAAAGGAGACCTTAATGAAAAAGAAAGACTATATTACAGATACAGAGCATAAAAAATGCCAAAAAGTGGCTGCTATCTTTTCGGCACTGGAAGAAGATGATATTATCATACTTGATGCTGGAGCATATGGTTTCGTCGTACTGCTCTATTATACATCTCCACATGGTTTTGAAGCTGTCAAGACTTTTACAGACAGTCAGAAAATGTTTGATTTTTTATGGGAGGAATGGCTTGATTCACAGTTAATCAGGCTTTTAGAAACAATGCATTTGGGCGATCTGGACTATGAGGACATTTTTGAATATCTGCCGCAAGACAAGCAGACGGAACTGATGAACAAACGGGAGTTATTCCTGAAACAAGCAGATTTTGACAGCTTCTAATATCTATCCAGTTTCCCGGCAATCAAGTGGTTATTGCGTATCAATACTTCATGTGTTATACTAAAATAACAAAAGAGAAAGGGAAGGAACTACAAACAGTTCTATAGAATCATATTGGAAATTGAGGAAACCATACAATGGCATCCGGCATTCTGCTCTGCAATTGAGCTGGAATTATGGGAAAACAAAAAAGATCTCAAATACGAACGGGAACACAATCTGAGCAAAATGCCGCTCAGAATAGACTTTCTTGTGATTAAGAAAAAACCAAACGCAGTCATCAAAAATGAAATCGGTGATTTCTTCCTGAAAAATAATATTTTCGAATACAAATCACCTGGGGACAGCATGGACGCCGGGACCTTTTACAAGGCATTTTCCTATGCATGCCTATACAAGGACGAGACAGAAAATGCAGGTGAAATTCTTAATATGGACACGACAATCACACTTGTCCGGGAGCAAAAACCAGAGAAACTCCTCCGGCAGCTTGGTGAAAAATATGAGCTGACCAGACGTGCAGAAGGTATTTACCGCATTCGGGGAATGCTGTTTCCAGTGCAGTTTCTCGTGACAGGTGAAATGAACGAAGAAGGGCATGTATTCCTGACATCCCTGACCCGTACCATGAGCAGGGAACAGGCACAAAGGCAGCTGGACAAAGCCTCAAGCCTGAAAAACAATGAGGACAGGAAGAATGCGGATTCTGTTGTAAATGTCGCATCAGAGGCAAATATAAATCTGTTTAAAAAAATGATACAGGAGGGCGATCAAATGTGTGAAGAATTAAAGGAAATGCTTGCACCTGAAATAATAGAATTCAAAGTACTTCTGGCTGAGCAGAAAGCTATGCTTGCTGATAATGCTACTAAACTTGCCGATAAAGATGCTAAACTTGCCGATAAAGACGCTGAACTTGCCGATAATGCTGCTAAACTTGCCAATCAGGATGCTCAAATTAAAATGTTAAAGAAAATGCTTGCTGAAGCAGGTATTAAAGCGTAGATTATGCATAAAACCACCTATGGTGGTTTTATTGCAATATTTTCATTCCTTTTGCATATTACTCTCCGATTCAAATCCTTCTGCTTATATGATGTGCAGACCAAAATCTGATTCCCTGTTTTAAAGCTGTCAAGACTTTTACAGACAGTCAGAAAATGTTTGATTTTTTATGGGAGGAATGGCTTGATTCACAGTTAATCAGGCTTTTAGAAACAATGCATTTGGGCGATCTGGACTATGAAGACATTTGGTTTTAGTCAATAAGTGTGTTGGTGCAATATACAAAGACTGATATCACTATTTTCGTAATTGCCAGAAATATACAAACCAACACAGATGTTGACTAACACCAGACATTTTTGAATATCCGCCACAAGACAAGCAGACAGAACTGATGAACAAACGGGAGTTATTCCTGAAACAAGCAGATTTTGACAGCTTCT
>CAMWXE010000049.1 GCA_947178145.1 uncultured Lachnospiraceae bacterium
TATTTCAATCCACACTCCCGCACAGGGAGTGACTGCAAAAATCACATATTTTCATAAAATACGGACTTTTGTTTAAGCAATACTAACAAATTCCAGTATCTCTTATTTCCTTTTTACACGATTGCTACTATTTTTTGTTACTTATTTCTGGTGCGAACCTTCCTTGTAATTTATGTGAGCTTACCGTTCGCACCGCGCTATATCATTAAAGTCCCTTCAGCATCATAGGAAGTTTTTGTTCCAAAGTGCTCAACCTTTGTCTGATATTTGTTGCCCAGATAATAAAATCTGAGGCTGTCCTCCTTCTCGTTAATCAGTGACACCAGACGATCCTTTAGTAACAATAACTGGGAAGCATCAAGGATACACTCAAATACAGAGTTTTGGACACGCTGTCCATAATTCACACATTCTTTTGCGACTTTGCGGAGACGAGATTTTCCAGCCGCATCCTGAGTCGCTACATCATATGTAATCAACACTAACAATTCAACACCTGCTTTCATAAAAATGGCGGATACTCGTCGATATCCCTAACTGTCTGTGATGACAATGGTACGGTTAGCACCTACTTCCATAAAAATGGCGGATACTCGTCAATATCGCCCCGAATCGTCCGGGCAAGCAATAATGCCTGTACATAAGGAACCAATCCCCACTCAATTTTTTCTTTCAAATATGGGTGTGTGATTGTTTCTTTTTTATGATTCTGCCACGCATTGAAAAATACTTTTCTGCCATCATCGTTTAAGAGTACCGCGTTATCTTTCTGTCTTTCAAAATGAGATGCCTGAACTGCTTTTGTATTGATCAGTGTCAAAATAAACCGATCTGCCAATACAGGACGCAGCTCCTCCATCAAATCTAATGCCAGAGAGGTTCGCCCTGGCCTGTCACGATGCATAAAGCCAACATAGGGATCTAAGCCGACACTCGACAAAGCATTCGCACAATCTCCCGCAAGAACTGTGTACGCAAAGGATAAAATTGCATTGATATTGTCAAGCGGCGGTCTGCGGTTTCTTTTGGTAAATGCAAAATCCTCTTTCTGGTTTAATACCATATCATTGAATGCTGAAAAATATTGTTCTGCTGCCTTTCCCTCTATTCCACGCAGTTCGTCAAGCGCAATGACACGGTCAATCCCAGGCAGGGTTTCATACAGGGTGTTGGATACTTGCTTAAGTTTCTCAGCATCCACGCGGTATGCATGGTCACGCAGCGTCCGCTCTATACTCCACCTGCTGTTAAACACTTTCCCGACGATCATGTTCTTCGCATAAGCAACACTGCGATTATCATCATCCGAAATGCGATACTGCTCCTTTCGCAGCAGCACATTTCCATACTCTTTCCCGACAACTCTGGCTAAAAATGCGCCTCTCGGGGAGAAAAAACTCATTCCTATTTTCCGTTCTGCACAGGCGCCCATTAATGCTGGGGTTGCACCCTTGTATGTAAAGCATATGATATTTTCCAATGTATGCAGCGGAAATCTTCCAAGTGTCTTTTCGCCATTCTGTATCACAATATTTTCGCCATCAAGCGTTAAATAACAACTATCTGTCATAACGTATAACGTGTTCAGTAGTTTCCGCACATTAATCCTCCTCACGGCAAATCATTACAAATCCTTTGTCCTGATACCCTGCTCAATATATTCCCTCACGTTCATTGCCTTTTGCAGTCTGGGAACACACAGATTTTCCAATGAGCACGCCCTGCACTGTTTCGTGGGCTTCCCATTGGGCGTATGCCCTCTTTTCATTAGTTCATGCATTTCCTTAGCCATCCTTTTCACTTCTGCCCGCAAGACATCCGTAAACGCTACATGACTCCGCCTTCTGTTTTCCCCATAATACAGATATCCCTCAGGTATGCCTGTCTGGAACATTTCTTCCAGACAGACTGCCTGCGCGCAAAGCTGCAGCTCATCCGCGTTGTTCTCTTTGGGTGCTCCATGCTTGTACTCGATCGGCACCGGATTCCATTTTCCATTATATCCAAATAACGCAATCCCGTTCTTGTTTTCATGAAATTCAACGACATCACACTGTCCGCTCAATCCAAGTTCACGGGATGAAATGCGCAGTCCTCTTACAATCAGGAGATTCCCTCTCTTCTCAAAAGAACCCTCATCATGTGCTTTCTTATGCATCAGCTCACCCGCCGTTGTGCGATAATTCTCTGCCCACTGCTGCTCAATATGGATCATTGCCCACTGCCGTCTGCAGAATGCAAAGTGCTGAATGCCTGAGAGCATCAGATAATCTTCTTCAGCGTACATGGTTGACATCCCTTTCTTAAAGCATTTGCTCACACGTTACACCTAATGGCAGATCTTCATCCCTCACCGTAACCTCATAATCCGCAAAACACCTAGCTGCTTTTGTCTCGTCTTTACGCCTCACCACCACTTTTTCAAACAATTTAAATGCCGGGGCATTTCCAAATTCACTTTCATGCTTAAAAACAATAAGTTTTCTTACTGACATATTTCCTCTTGCAGCGGCATGATCCAGCTCAAACATATTGATTATAGCATTCCATAGCAACTCCAAGTCATCTTCATCAAATCCTGTGACCTTTCTTGCCAGATTTGCAGAAACATATCCGTCAACACGGTACAGCCCATAGGGTACAATATATTTGTGCCCAAATTCTGTATCTTTCTTCTCCGCATCACTTTCTGTAGTAATAGCCACTCGCGTAACTGTTATTTCCTGTGGAAAAATGGGATCTATCGATTTTGCAAATCCTAACTGAACTGGTCCACGTACTTGTCCAGAATTCAGTTTGTCCTTTTTGAATGTTGTCATTACTGCTCCAAAAGTACGAATATCGAAAAATTCTTTACACATAAAATCCTTAATATCAACAGAGAATTTTTTGTCTTCTTTTTTTCTTTTATCAACTTCTTTTTTTCTTGCATCATCTGACATGGATTCCGTATCTAATCCTAATGCTTTATATGCTTCTTTATCACTGCTATTCAAAGGCACTTTATCTTTGATGTAAATTCTGTACCCATCCTCATTTTCCTTTACAGCCTCAACATAGTTTCTAATTTTACGTTTCAAACATACATCTGTCACAATTCCCTGATTCGTTTCCAAATCAATCCTTGGCATATTATCTGCATCAGGATCTCCATTTGGATTTCCATTCTTCACTTCAAAGAGTATTACAAAATCATACCTATTTTTAATTACATTACCCATTTGACAACCTCCTAATCATTTTCTTTATTCACTTTTTCATATCGTTTCTGAACCTGATGATAATATCCAAGCATAAATATTCCCTGATCTTCTACAGATAATTGACTCGGAATATCTGTATGAATTTGATCCATTAAGGTATTTATTTCTTTTTCCTTTGTAATCCGCAGTCCTTCTTTCTCTCTTTTTAAAACCTTCATATAATTATTGGCCAAGCGCATCAAACGCGGAAATACCGATGCTGGTGTCCTGCTTGCCACATTGAAATAATGTTCACGAAATGTCTCCTTGTTTATTGAAATGCGCTGTACGTCCTCTAACACCGCAAACAGCCTTCCTAATACATATGGAACATATTCGGTTTCCTCATTTAGCTGCATAGTACTTACTACCTCCTTTTTATCTGGATGATTCTGCATAATATATGCTTTGATCATTGCTGCACGATTCCTATTTACAGCAGACTTACTTTGACATATCTCCGCATGAATCCTGTTCAATATACTGATATATATGACAAATGGATACCGTCTGTTAAATAATATTGCATTCAACAGAGATTTCTCAATTCCTTTCATGGATTGAGAATTTTCTTTATTGCCTGTCTGCTTTCTTGTCATTGCATTCAAAATATCATGAACAGATGGGTACTTTTTTTGCTCGTATACTGGACTCTGTATTGATAGTCTGTCATAATGCTGCCTCAAATTTACCACTAACTCCTTAAAGGTGCTGTTGTAAAAAAGACTGACTGAAATTCTTCCATTGTTAGGTGTCATTCCTAAAATATAAAACTCCGTCTCCGGTTTCAGTTCCAAATTACTATAATTGTAATGCTTCCCTTGGGAAATTGCATTCATGATATAAAGCAATTTATCCTCCTCTGGTTTTTCCGTATTTCCCAGAAATTCTTCCATAAAATGCATATATCCAGTTTCATTTTCTTTTGTTGCAGCCCAAAACGCTATAGTGATATCTCCCATGTACCTGCAATGAATTTTGTTAGAAAGCAAATAGTTTAATGTCTTTCCATAGGCATTAGCGGCATATTCAGATATTGGTGCATTTTCACCTTGTTCTTTTCCATATGACTCAAAAGCGCTCGCATTAAATGACACCAGTTTAGGCTGTGTTCCTTCAATACCTTTGATTACCGGATGTAATTTAGCAATCGGTGCCATATTGCCTGTGACCAAACATCTGCTGACGCTCTGACTCGATATTGTTTCGCAATGCTTATCCCAAATGTCTTGAATCTCATTGTCATCTAATATGTATTTACCAGTTTCATATGATCTAAAAACCATATTTCCTGCCTTTAAGATTCTTCCCCAGTCTACATTAAGCTGCTCTTTATCTCTTTCAAAATTCCAACTATCAAAAAATCGGCAAACGCTCTGAGCTAATACACAGTTTGAATTTTGTAGTATTTTATTATGATAATCCACTGCCGCCTTATGATAATTATCTGCCTGATATCTGTTTTTTTCATCTTCATCTGGTTTTCCCGAAAGCTGCCATGCACCCAACAAATATTTTGCATTATCGCACATAAAATATGGAGGAGGAACTTTGCCCGATCTGCCATTGTGGGCTGGTACTATCATCTGAACTGAATTTTCTTTACTTTTGTTAGGAACGCTGTTCATCAAAGAACCGATACTCTTCACTTCACCTGCCCTATCAATTGTAATAACATATCCAACATCTGCCCTTACCCATCCCTCCTTTTCTATTTCATTTCTCTCAAGAAGTATTTCATAATAGTCCACCAAAGATTTAAGAATCATTTCAACACCTCGCAGTTTTTCAAGTTCAGTTTTCCATCCTCTAGCACTGCACGAAAGAACATTGGCTCTATACCACTTTCTCCGTCAAAATCCAGGTCATAAAGCATATATCCGAGATCTTTTTTGCCCTTATAGGCTGTTGGAACTATTTTCTTATTATCCCATATCCGAAAAGATGCTGGAAATTCCCTGACTCCTAAATATGGCATATGAAAACATTGCCCTTTTTCTAATCTCCTTCTTATGATGTCTTGAAATTTTCCTGGATTATCACTCTCGTTTGCCCGTTCAGTCATTTCAAAGTGTGCTTCAATTACATATCGAACATCTTTTAAGACCAGTGCGGCGCGTTGAACAATAACATCTGATGTATAAATATATAGTTTATCTGTTCTTCCTTTTTTCATTGCATTCTTTACACTATCAGCACTTATTTTTTCTTTTACTTCATTTCTTCGAACATTGGCAGTCTTGATCGGATTACAGACATATATACCATCAATATAGTATTTCAACCCCGGATGCCAGTATATTGCTTCCATAATACCTCTTGCCGCAGACGGTGTTATACAATCATAAGTAACTCGTTCCGTTTTGAATTCCGGTCGATTAAATGCCGCATAGTCACCCCAAACTTCAAACATAATTGACATTTTATAGCCTCCCTTCCTTATACTATTGTTGCTCCATTACTTTTCTCATAGTGCAAACCTATTTCCTTTGAATACAATGACATATCCTGCAATACAGCAACTCCTTCAATCGCTTCATATGCACAATTATCATAGAGCAACGCATCATACTCATTATTATATAGATTGATAGAATATACCCCCAACTTCCTCAATGTTTCTTTAAAATTATCTCCATTATTTATTTGGAATTGCAGCTTTGCAGCCAGTTTTTGGGCTTCTGTATCGATTGGTATCACCAACATTTTTGTATTGGAATCGATAAAATGAAATGTTTCTGCAATCTTTTTAAATGGCATCTGAATTCCATCTATTCCTTTTTCAAATCCATCAATTACATGATATTGATCCAGTAACTCCATATCCAGAGATTGTAGACTTGAAAAATAATACTGTATCGCTTCAAGATCATCATACTTTCCATACTTCCGAAAAGTTTCTTCTGTTATTGCTACATTCTTTTCCAACATTGAAGGTATTTGTTGTAATCTGAAAACATAAACCTTACTATTTTCATATTTTTCTTTTCCCTCACGGTTGCATCTTCCAGCTGCCTGAATAATAGAATCAACCCCTGCAATTTCTCGAAATACCACCGGGAAACTAATATCTACTCCGGCTTCAATAAGGGATGTTGACACCACTCTGCACTCTCTATTATCTATTAAGAATTCCCTAATCTTATCAAGTGTCATCTTTCGGTCAAACGGAGTCATATATGTTGATAAATGAAACCTTCCCTCTCTGGGCAATTTTTCATACAAGTTCTGAGCATTCTGCTTTGTATTCAAAATTGTAAGAACTTGTTTTGCCGCCTCCATATTGTCGATCAAAATTCCTTCATCTGTTTGTCCTAAGTTTTCAATTTTTGCACGCTTTAAAATTTGAAATAGACTCTCGTAATCTGTACAAATCTCTCTCAAGTTCATTGGCTTTAGCCATTTGCTAAGAGCAGGCTGCGTTGCCGTACATAATACTACCGTTGATCCGTAATGCTTCACTAGGTTTTGCATAGCTTTTATGCATGGCATTAAACAATTGAGTGGGATCATTTGAACCTCATCAAATATAATTACGCTGTTGGCAATATTATGAAGCTTTCGACATTGTGAAACCCTGTTCGAATATAAAGATTCAAAGAATTGAACATTCGTCGTTACAATTATCGGAGCATCCCAGTTTTCGACGGACAGTTTATGTTGTTCATTTTCCGTATCCACTATTGCATTACTATAATGGGGCATTACATTCTGCTCATTATCCTTATCTAAAATATCTCTAAAAACGTTTACGCTTTGATCAATGATACTAGTATAAGGTATTACATAAATTATCCTGTCCATACCATTCGTTTGTGCATGTGTTAAAGCAAACGACAGCGATGATACAGTTTTCCCGCCTCCTGTTGGGACAGTTAAACTATATATCCCTCTTTCTTCCATTCCTGCCTTCAAGCATTTTTTTAAAACATTGGTCCGGACTTTATTGATCTTCGAAACTTCACCATTCACGTCAAGCCATGGTTTTATATATCTGATAAGCCTTTCATATAACATTTCAATCGAGCAATATTTCCCTCGAACGATTTTACCACCGGACATGAATTTTTCTGTGTCGAGGAAATCGGCATCAACAAGCGAAGAAAATAGCATTCGAGTAAAAAAAGATAAATCATATGCTGATAGTCCCTGTTTCGGATCGGCAACTTCCTTTAATTCAATTTCAGTCTTATAATCGATATATGGTTCTATGACTCTATTTTTTATTCGTTCTATCAGATTACTACTTGTAAAGTCGCTTCCATTCGGAATTCCCCCATGGTGTCCCGCTATCGCAAAAGCTCCTGACAGCATCTTTCTTTTCTGTAATTCCCGCACTCCGGCAGTAGAATGGTCTACTGATAAATTCAAATCTCCTCTAATTTTTTGCTGAAACTTTTCAGAATATTTTCCAATATCATGTGCCATTCCAACCTGGTACGCATACGCCTGTATATCTGTATCCGAAAAACTATAGTTTTTGCAAAAAGTTGAAGCCAATCTTGCAACTCCCTCTAAATGAGCACTGATACTTTGTTCATTACTTCCACTAATATGCGCAACTTTATCATTGCCACTCTCTCCCTCATCTGAAAATCGAATATGTTTCTCCCATTCTTGAGAATCCGGCAAAACCTTCTTAAAAGCCTCTGGTAGTTCCTGTGTTAGCCTATACTCGCTTACTCCAATAGGCTTACTCATATCCTTTAACGCATACTCTGCCACCACCTTATTCTTATCCCTGCATAAGATTAAACCAATCGACGGATTATCTTTTTCTGATTTAAGCTGTTCATCCACAACAGACAGATAAAAGTTCATTTTTCCAGCATACTCTGGTATAAATTTTTTCATTTTCAACTCAATCACTACATAGCAGTGAAGAACAGTATTGTAAAACAAAAGATCCGGAAAGAACTCTTCCTCTCCAACTTTAAGCAGCTTTTGATGCCCCATATAGGCAAATCCTGAACCCATTTCCAACAAAAAACTAGTAATATGCCTTACCAGTTCATTCTCAATATCCCGTTCTATCATTCCCTCACGTATTTCTACAAAATCAAAAATATATGGGTCCTTCATTGTCTCAATCGCCAGTTCACTTTGCGGTTCCGGGAGACGCCGCGCGAAATTTTGCACTTTTTCAGGATTTGTCTGCCTTTCCATAAGCCGCCCTGCAATTTGAAATTCGAGCACATCAACCGACCATGCATTTTCAATTGCCTTCGTACCATACCACCTTCGCGCTTCCATGTCATGCAGCTTTTCCAGCAAAACAAGATTGTGTGACCATGTCAATTTTGCAGACACAGTCTGCAAAAAGTCTTGATCATTGATTTCTTTTGCAAACTTTTTCATATATCGAAGGTTTCTTGCTGAAAAACCTTTTACTTTTGGGGAATCCAGTCGAATTTCTTTCGCCAGGGTATCAATAAAAGAATTTCCATACTGTACCTGCTCATTCAATCCCTTTCCGATATTCCAATAAAGCTGAATCATTTCACTATTTACTTTAACCATTGCACTGTACTGCGCCTGACGGACTTTGTTCTTTATCTCTTCAACTAAATTTTTATAGTCATTATTTTCTGGTAACATATTTATTTCCTCTCTGTTAAAAAAACAAAGTTTCCCACTCCGGTGCGATGCCATAGTCCATACTGTATGCCCCTTGCACCGATACCATATAGAGACCTGCTATCTTAGGAAATGATTTTTACATCTTTCCATACGACACATCACACCAAACCCTTTTGACAAAAGCTCTATGATATTTATGTCCCTTTTCGCAATCGGAAAATTCATTTTGTCTGATGCATATTGATATATTTTCCATCCATTGCGACATCAAAAGGCTGTCCGCCTTGTTATACTTATGTATATCCCACTCTGTCACTCCCCTGCTCTTAGATACTTCGCTTCTTCCTATTTCTTATAGTAGCAAAGCAATAATATATTGTCAACAAATATATTTCGATGTTATATAAAAGTAAAACCATAAACACTTCTCTGGACTAAAACGAATTCGCCAATAAAAGACACCTGCGTCAATCGCACGCTCAACGGTAAATATATTTATTCTTGACGGATAAAAATTATATATTTACAATAGAATAAAATGTCAGACCATTAATAAGCAATCGTTATTGCTTTACAAATTGTTAACAAGTAACCTGCGGCAAGCTATTATCATAAGTTATTTCTTAACATGATGTCTGTGGATTGAAATGATGTTATATACAAGTAAGGAGTTGTTTCATAAAACAACTCCTTTTCTTTTCGCTATCACATTAGACACTCAACAATGAAATCTTGCGCAAAATAGCAAAATTTTAGCTCTGGCTTGTCTTTGTTAGAAATTGTAGGAGAATATTCATTTGTGCATACATATCAGGTTCACTCCAAAACCTCCACCGCACAACAATGCTCCTTTGTCGCTCTGCCATAACTGATGCCAACCGCCAGAACCCGGCCAGTATACTTTGGACTTTCACCCATTTTTCCCTTAAAACGCAACGCATATCCCTTTTCCTTAATCTGTGCAATCGCCTCCCTGGGTGTGCTGTCTGCCTTCAGTTCAAGAATAATGCAGTCGCCATTTTTCCGCTCAGGATAAAATATAAAGTCCACAAACCCCTTTCCAGCTTTATCTTCTCTCTCAACCCGATATTGATTGCGGGCAGAAAGGTAACACAAATTCACCACGGCTGACAATTCAGTTTCACTGTTATAAGACAAAATCGGCGATTCCGTATTGTGGGCAAACTGGAGAATCTCTTCCATCGTCTTCGTGTCGCCAGCCATTGTCGCCTGCAGCATCTGCTCTGATTTCCTGGCAAGATTATACACATATCCCAAGGAGTCCTTAGACAAGAGCAGCTCATTAAATTTATCCATCAGTTCCTTATTTGGAATCGATACCGCGCCATCTTCATACGTCAGGAGACCGTATACCACCATCGCCGAATAAATCTGCTCCCTGGAATTTACTTCCATGGAAACAGCTGCAAAATGCCCTATGGAAGCCGTAACCCGTTCTCCTGACACCATGAGAACCAGATCGTCCCTTACCGCTTCAACATTGTTCCTGATGTAGTAAAATAACTCGTCGTACGGTCCAGAGCTGGTCCAATAATTTCTAAGCTGATTATCCGTCAGCGCCAGAACAATGGAGCGCGGATTATAGAGACGGCTGCCTGCAGCTGTGTAATATCCATCATACCAGATGCGAAGCTCCTCACGGCTGAACTTTGGTGAATCTGCTTCGTTCTGGTAAATTTCATAAAGCTGGTCGACCTCCGCATCCGAAAAGCCAAAATATTCGCTGAATTTTTCCGATGTAATCATGTCATATTCCACAAACATATTTAATTCCGAACCACTGGAATATTTTGCAATGGGAAGAACGCCCGTCATATATACGAACTCTGCATAAGGCTGATCTTTGAGTAAGTTTTTTAAAAATAACAGATACTCCTGTTGATTCCCCCCGGAAATAAAAGGCATGTGAAAGACTGCGTCCCACTCGTCCAATACAAACAAAAATTTCCCTTCCGTCCGTTCATAAATTTTCTGTAAGACATCCCATACCGCTTCTGTCCTGCTGATGCCCAAATCAGGATAAGCGGCCATTAAATCCTCCATAATTCCATCCTGAATACGGGCTGCATATCTTTCATAGTCCCTGCAGTCTTTCGGCATCTTGCTGAGGTCAATATATATCACTTCATGCTGATGCAGATGTGCTTTATAATCGTTCTCCCTGGATATTGCCAGCTTCTCAAATATCCCATCCCTCTCATCCGCTTTCCCGAAAAACGCTCCCACCATATTTGCCATGACCGTTTTCCCAAAACGACGGGGTCTTGTAATGCAGCAATAACGGTTTCTCTTGCCAAAATATGGTATCAATTCCTTTATAAGCAACGTTTTGTCAACAAAATAAGTATCCCGCAGCACTTCCTTATAGCCCTCATATGGCACGCTGCTGTTTAAAAACATTCCCATTGCCTGCTCCTCCTTTCCTTCTATTCTAACAGATGCGATAAAGAATGCAAGCAATTGAACATTATCCAAATCTCCGCTATTTATACGCAGTCCGTCTGCAATCTATTTGCGAATCCCTTCCAGCACCTCCGCCGGTATCTCAAACTCTACCGTCCCCATATACATCGGCGCCACATCGCCCTCGTTGAATCCGATGACCACGTTGTCTTTTTCATTCAGGTAGAAAGAAGTCTCGTCTGTAATCGCCTTGAAATTCCACTCCTCAATCTCATCGTTTAACCAATAATACACATTCTCATCGGCGTTCATCTGCTCCTGCATCTGGTGTTTGATGTTCTCGCTAATCGGTGTGATATAATCCGCCCCTTCCTGGAAAATATCCTTTAACTGCAGTCTCTCTCCCGTATTTAAGTCAATTGTATAATAATAGTTCCACTGATACCCGCTGCCTGCGCCCTGGTAGCAGATCAGTTTCAGGGTGAAATAATCGGGCGTTGTCGTGAGCACCTCGCTTGTCACCACAACATCCTGGTACCCCATCTCCTCGTCCAGATTCCTCTCAAATTCTGCAATTAAATTGTCCGTGATTGCCTGGATTTCCGCGTTAATTTCCGCCGTTGTGCGGTCTATATTTTCCTGTAATGCGCTGTCCTTAGGCTGCTCCCCGGGCTTAATCTCAGGAACTTCAATATCTGCCATATTACGCTCGCCCTCATACTCATAATTGCGGAACGTGACCACCTTCACAAGCTGGCCAAGAATCGGTATCTGCTCCATCGCATGCGCGACTGTGCCCGATGTATTGGGCAGTATGACAAAGATTCCAACCGCCGCAACAGCTGCTGCGGCTGCAAGTTTTATCATGCTTCTGGTCTGTTTTTCTCTGTTCTGATTCATGTTCTTTGCCTCCCTTATTTTTTGATGCAGTTGTTCCACCTGCTCTTCTGTCATTTGCTGTTTCTCATACGCAGAGCGCAATGCCTGCAGTTCCTTCTCCAACGGAGCACTCTGCTTTTCTGTGTGATACATCTTATTTGCCATGATCCATCCTCCCTGCTGCCCGACAGCCCGCAAATTGGGCGCCGGCACTGAATTCCCTACACATCGTCTCCAAGAACACTGCGGAGCTTCTTCATACTGCGGTACAGCCTGCTCTTGACCGTACTGACGTTTTCCTCCAGAATATCCGCAATCTCCTCCAGCTTCCTGTCCTCAAAAAAACGCAGTATCACGACAGCCTTATCCTGTTCCGGCAGGGAATCAAGCGCCCTCCCAAGGTCGATTCTGTCACAGTTGTCTTCCGTGTAGGACAATTCCATCCCCGTTCTGCTCTGCAGCGCTTCATAGGAATCATTCCGCGGTTGTTTCAGATGCCGGAAGCACTCATTGAGCATAATGCGGTACACCCATGTGTCGGCATACGCGGGATTTTTTAGTGTTTCGCTTCCCCGCAAAGCCTTGTACACTCCATTCTGCACGATGTCAAAGGCATCTGTCTCGCTGTGCACATAACTGTACGCAAGACGATAATACTGATTGTACTTTTCCAGGATAATCTGTTCTATCAAGTCCTTTTTAATATCTTTATTCTTCTCTCCCTTTTTATAGGAAAAAATATGCACTTTTTCACCTCCTCAACGCTTTATAAAACATTAGACATTTCATCTGTTAAAATAGTTTCACCAAATTATATAATTTTAGAAAATGACAAGTCGCAACCTGAGTTTATCATAATACACTCCACAAAGTACCAAAACAATTATCCGGCAGCCAGTATCTTCCAGATATACGTCTTCCGCCAGAAAAAAGTCCGGTCGAGCAGATATCCCCCTACGAGGCATACCTCTAACACTGTACCCTTGCCGGGCGCGCTTACTGTTCACCTTTCCTCCTGGATACTTGCACAGTTCCATTGATTGGCTTGAATAATTCCTACATTTTATTGTGGGAACTTTGCTTTCATTCGGCTAACCGTATATAAATAATATGCCAACGCTCCCGATATTGAGGTGTACTTAAATCCAGACCCACAGAGCGCACAATATGAGGTATGGATACCCGTAGCAAAGAAAAAGGCATAACGGAGGGATTTATGGACGAGAACTTAATATGTTTATGGAAACGGTTGATGAGCGTTTCCGCAGCTTTGTAAGCCAAATCAATGAGTATCTGACAGCGAACGGTTCAAAGTTGCTCTTGACTTATGTGTCTAACAGTGTTAGACTCTAGTTGTCTAATATTATTAGACACGCTTGCGTACCAACAAACATTTTTCAAAGGGGAATTTCCGTGAATTGCACAGAAGCATACAAGGAACATATGGCAAAGGGAAATCATCTACCTTTCCTTTTTCGGGCGTTACACACAGCAGGAAATCGGAAAACGATACGGACGCTGCCGGAGTATGGCATGGCATCACATACACAGTACCTTACAAATGCTGCATGAAGAAATGGAGGTGAGATTTGTCGGAAAAATAGTCATGCTGATATTCAACGACACAGAAGAAAAAGCATTTGAGAAAGCCATGGCCGCACTTGGATCCATTAACAGCTCCTTAGAGATAATTTAGAGATTCTTCTGTTATAATCAGAATAAATTCTAATGATATGGAGGATGTAACTATGAAGAATTTATTGAAAAAAACAATGCTGTTGGCAGGTATCGTATGCACGTTGTCTATCGCAGTGAGCGGATGCGGAAGCAGCCGGGAAACATCTGCAGAGGCCAGCGCTTCACAGGAGGCCGGAAGCGAAGTCAGTGTAAGCGGAGATATCTTGAAGATTGGTGAGATGCAGTTTCGAATGAAAGCCGATAACAAAGTAGTAAGGGAAGACGGAACCATTGAAAGCAAGGGAAGCGGGCATAAAGTGACTGTTCTGTATGATGAGGAGACGACATTTTATATAAGGACGATTTATGGCGATGGCAGCAGCTACGAAGACACCGATGCGACCGCAGAGGATATGGCTGAGGATATGCGGGTGGAGATTACAGGATACTATGAGGGAAAAGAGCTCCATGCAGTACAGGTGCAGTTGATGAAATTTGAATAATGTGAATACAACTATTAAGTAGAAATGGAGATTTATTATGAAAAAGAAATATATATCCGTATTGATGTTAGTTCTGGTTACGGGCATGACAGCCTGTTCTTCTGTTCGGCAAGAAGATACAACGGCAGTAGAAACCTATGCCGAACCAAAATCCACAGGCACAGAAGTTTCAGATACAGACACACCAGATGCAAAACCATCAGATGCAGAAGCACCCAATGCAGAAGCATCAGATACAAAAACACCGGATGCAGAAGCACCAGATACAGAAGCACCAGATACAAAAGTTATGAATGACAGAAAAGAAGATACAACGCCTGAAGACACTGCAGCGGGAGAGCCCATTACAGGAATTGTAGAAAAGTATGCCGAAAACATAATCGTAATCAAAGACGAATGTGACGGAATTACCTATTATTTTTCAACAGAAGGCGCGCAGGTAGCAGAGGGGACTGTCCCCATTGCGGTTGGCGATGAGGTAGAGATTACTTATCAGGGACTGCTTGGCGATGAAGCACATCCGGGGACGGCTGTAAAAATTGTGGCCAGATAGTCGCCCTCTACTCAATCCCCACGACATAGAACTCGTCCATCGCGCACCGCCCGCCTGTGTACACCAACAGGAGAAACTCGCTGTAGCAGCCCATTCCAGCCTCCCGCAGTATCATTCCGATATTCTGGCGGTCGGGAGGCACAATCCGCTCTTTTACAAAACGCCGCGCCCATTTATCCTCGATTTCCCGGATCCCCTTTCGCGCAAGAATCCCAAGAATCGCCGGTAAATCGTCCGGATTGACGGACGCAGGAATCGAGACATGATATGCATCCTGATCTTCATCGTAGAAAGACATTCATACCCGTTTGTTGTGGAGACAACAATGTCGTCCTTAATCAAAACTTTTCTCAATATTATCCCTTCTTTCCCGAATCATTTTTCCGACACAGTCCCAATATTGGTGCGAGAATTGAATTTTCCTCTTGACATACAATGTCTACCGTTGTAAACTATATTTGTCTACATGAGTAGTCACGCGTGAGACGTCTTAACAAAGCACCTGACCATTGCGTTTACAGATTGGAGGATTCCTATGGAACAAAAAATTACGGTATCAGACGCAGAGCTGGAAATACTGGAGGTTCTATGGGCAGCGGAAACCGCCCTGAATGCAGGCGAGATCCGCAGTGCCTTAAACGACCACAAAAACTGGGAGCGCACGACCGTCCTGACCCTGATTCAGAGACTTGTGAAAAAGGGAGCCGTCACGCAGGAAAAACGTGCGCAGAATAACCGTGAAGTCTACTATTATACCCCCTGCATCGCGCGCGAGGAGTACGTCCGCACAGAAACCAAAAATTTCATTGAGAAATTTTTTAAGGGACGTTCCAAAAATCTGGCCGCCGCGCTGGTTGACAGCGATGCGCTGACCAAAAAGGATATCGAGGAGCTTCGCGACTACTTTAACCAGAACCTTTGATCATCTATTTTCATCCTATTTTCGAATGGAGGGATTTCTATGTTGGAATTTATCACGAGACAGCTTTTCCTGACCGTGCTGTCCCTGTCCTTATCGGGGGCTTTGATCGGAATTATGATCGCTGCCGTCCACCCTATGACAGGAAAATATCTTTCAAAAAAGTGGAATTACTATATCTGGCTGCTTGTCGTCGTGCGGCTGTTGCTTCCGTTCCACTTTGAGTCCGGTTTCCTGAAACCGCTGAATTTTCAGGCTGCATTCGGTCCGAATCATACCCCGGCACAATCTGGCAGCACAATTCAAAATAATGACCGAAAGCAGATTCGCGGCACGGAGCAGTCTGATGACACACAGCAGCCTGAACTGGCTGACACTGACCGTTCCGCAGCAGTGACAGATGCGTCTGCTGACGCCGCCGCTTTGATTTCTGACGGCAATACAACTGCGGCACAACCGAATGGCCATCAGACTGCCCTGTCCCAGTCAGGCACAAACTTGTCCGCTGCAAAACCACAAGAAGCAAAGCGACTTGGCAAAGAGCTTTCCGCCGCGGGTCTATGGACTGCCTCCGCATATATATGGTTTATCGGCGCCGTCATTGCCGCTCTCATCAAGCTGCTAAATTACCGGCATTTTAAAAGCGAAATCCGAAAGAGCTGCGCGCGCATTGCTGACTACCGCATCATTGCCATGGAAAGCGCATTTTGTACAAGACTCCACATACAAAAAATACCTGCCATTTATGAGAGTACTGCCGTTGCCAGCCCCATGACAATCGGATTATGGAATCCTGTCATTGTCATTCCGAAAGTATTTTCTGACACGAGTGCCCCTGCGTCTTTGTGCGCGGAACAGAACCTGACACACCTGCAGCTGGTGCTCCACCACGAGCTGATTCATGTGGCCAGAAAAGACCTGCTGTACAAATGGATTTACCAGCTGCTGCTCTGCGTCCACTGGTTCAATCCAGTCCTGTACCGGATTGGCAGACAGATCAACTGCGACTGCGAGCTCTCCTGTGACGAGGCAATCCTCGCTGAACTGACAGATTCCGGAAAACAGCTGTACGGCAACATATTGCTGGATACTGCCGGACAGAATATCGCCGGCATGCAAACTGCATTCTCCACCACACTGCTGGAAAACAAAAAGAACCTGAAAAAGCGCCTTGACGGCATTCTGCACTACAAAAAGGCGACCCGTTTCCGGCTGATGGTCTCCGCATGTGCCCTGCTCATCATGCTGACTGTATCCGCATGCAGCACTGTATGGATCTCGGCAGATGACACGCCCGCGCCGGAATCCCAGCACAGCAGTTCCAGTGAACCGAAGACAGCAGACTCCGATGAATCCGGTGTATTGATGACAGTACTGACTTCCCTCGTCTCACGTGACAATTTTTTAGATACTTTTGCCCGTCCTGACCGTTCCAGTGATGCGTGGAAAGTATACGATGATGACGGACTGCTCACGGGCGATGATATTCAGGATAACTGGGGCGCTTACAATTATATGGGCGGCAACAACAAAATCACAGCGTCCGGTTTTGTATTGTATGGTTCCAATTCTTTCCTCATCGCCTATGCGGAAAAGGAAGTCGACGTAAGAATCCGCTCCTCTTTTGATACAGTGGAAGGAAACTTCAAAATTGTTTACATTGCACCGGACCAAAGCATTTTGACGCTGAACGATACCGGTGCGGAGACGACACAGACGATCACTATGCAAGAAGGCAGGAATGTTCTCAAAGTGGTTGGGCAGGGAGCTAAGCTAACGAATCTCGAAATTGACTATTCCAACCTGAAAAGCTGGAACTTTGCAAATATTTATTACTCAGAAGATGAAGAGTATGCCATGCAGTTAAAAAATACTTTCATTGCAGGAGAACCGATCAATAAAGACAAAATTATGAACACTTTATATCACATGGATGCCAAAGACGCCAGTGATATTTTCAATATCCTGTTAACAGCCGGAACCCAATTTACGGCCGAAGAACTCTGCGACTTCTTTATATATTCTGACGAGACACTGTCGGGGCAGTATTTGCTGGAAGCTCTCAGAGAGGGAAACATCGATCCCCTCAGCGCCGATGCCATCTCAGAACTAATGCCGTACCTGCCAGGGGATTGCCAGGCAGAACTGCTCAAATCCCTTCCGGTGGAAGATTTTTATGATGCCTTTACAGAAAATATCGTCTACCTGAACGACCAGCAGATTGCCGAATGTCTCACAGATTATCTGGACCGGGGCGGCGTGTTGACCTTTTCCATGTATGAGGAGATTTCTCCCTACGTGAACCGGAATATCATAAAAACCCTTGACAGACAACTTCCCGATCTTCCTAAACTCCCTTGATTTATAAAGCCAAAAATTCCGGAACAACAGTCCCGGAATTTTTATTATGCGCACGCCAGTGCAGAGGAAACCTGCACCAGCCAAAGGACTCGCCTCCTATTATGTCATTTTCTAAAGTGCCGCCATCCTGATTGATGGCCTTATTTCGCGTTTGCCGGCTCGATGCTGATAGCCTTGCCTTTGATCCTGACATTTTTCATCGCCGCGAGCACATCCGCCGCATTTTCCTTCGGAACCTCCACAAAGGTGTACTTGTCGTACAGGTCGATTGCGCCCACAAGCTTACCGGGAATGTTCGCCTCGCCCGCTATGGCGCCCAGGATGTCCTTCGCCTTGACTTTCTGCGCCTTTCCGATGTTGATGAACAGACGCGCCATTCCTTCCTCCTCTGCGCCAGTGTTGTCAAACGTGTATTCCACATTCGCCTCATTTCCCTCGCTGAGCTGTCCCATATACATCTTTAAGAATGCTGCAGCGATATCCATGGCCGTATAATCCGATTCGTTAATCTGCTTTTCGATCGTGTTAATCATGGAAGTCAGGTCTTCCTCCTCGATCACATTTCCAATTCTGTCCATCACCTTCTCAATCTTAATCTGATTCACATCGTTGAGAGAGGGCACCGGCATCGCATAAATCTTGGTCTTGCAGTAGCGCATGATGTCTTTTAGCTTATATACTTCCTTGCCCCTTACAAAGGTAAAAGAACGCCCGGTTCGCCCTGCCCGCCCGGTTCGCCCGATGCGGTGTACGTAGTACTCATCGTCCTGCGGAATGTCATAGTTAAACACCGCTTCCACATCGTCCACATCAATCCCCCGCGCGGCAACATCTGTCGCGATGAGGATATCCGTCTTTCCGCTCCGGAAACTCTTCATGACGCGGTCGCGCTGTACCTGGCTCATATCCCCATGCAGGCCCTCTGCAAAATATCCCCTGCCTTTCAGAACCTCTGTCAGATCGTCAACCATCTTCTTCGTGTTGCAAAATACAAGCGAGAGCTTAGGCTCATGGTAATCGAGCAGACGGCACAGCACTTCGACCTTATCTTTGCGCTTTACATCCAGATAGTACTGCTCAATCTTGGGAACTGTCAGTTCTTTCTTGACTACCCTGATCATCTTCGCATCCGGTTTCTGGTAATTTTTTGTGATGTCCAGTATCGGCTGCGGCATGGTTGCCGAGAAGAGAATCGTCTGTCGGTCCTCGTTCGGAATATACTGCAGTACTGTCTCGATGTCCTCGCGGAATCCCATGTTGAGCATCTCGTCCGCCTCATCGAGCACAATCGTGTCAACATCGTCACAGCGAATCGTCTTGCGGCGCAGGTGATCCATCACGCGCCCCGGCGTGCCGATGATAATCTGTGTTCCCTTGAGTGCCCTGATCTGTTTTGTGATGTCCTGGCCTCCGTAGATGGGGAGCACTTTCACGCCATGCATGTACTTGGCAAGCCTTCGGATTTCCTCTGCCGCCTGCACGGCCAGTTCCCTTGTAGGGCAGAGCACCAACGTCTGCGGGTGCTTGATCTCCTTTTTCACCTTCTCGAGAATCGGAATCCCAAATGCCGCCGTCTTTCCGGTTCCTGTCTG
This sequence comes from uncultured Lachnospiraceae bacterium, assembly GCA_947178145.1. Taxonomy (GTDB): domain Bacteria; phylum Bacillota; class Clostridia; order Lachnospirales; family Lachnospiraceae; genus COE1. Next base: position 19,731 of record CAMWXE010000049.1, read on the forward strand.
TGCCTGACCGATTACGTCCGCGCCTGTCATTGCAATGGGAATCGCCTTACTCTGTATGGGTGTCGCCTCCTCAAAGCCCATTTCCTTCACTCCCCGGAGTATCTCAGGGCTCAGATTCAGTTCGTTAAACTTTAATGTTTCCATATGATATAATTTCCTTTCGTGCCTGTGCACTTTTTTCTGTTCTCCGCACAGATGCTAATTTATTGTAGAATAACTGCCTCTGTGCGCATAAAAGCGCATGCGTAAAAGCATGCGCTTCCTAATCAACTAATTCATTATATTTTCAAACGATACGAAAGTCAATAGTTTTTGCAGTTTATTCTGGAGTGATCATGCGCGTTTTCCTCTTGCGCAATCTCTCCTGCTCCTTTAAAATAGTAGTAACTATCTTTCACACGAATTATTGTTAAGAGGTCTGAAACGAATGTTAATCAAGCGTATTTCTATATTAAATGAATTTCAATGCACAGGTGCCGACTGCTCCTTCAACTGCTGCCGTGGGTGGAAAGTCCCCATAGACCACGATATGTACATGAAATATCTGAATGAAAAAGGAATCTTTGGAACGCTGCTTCGATGCTCCATTCAAAAAACGGACGAACTCGTTGCATTCCGCAGCACGCCCCATGGATGTCCCTTCTGGGGCTTTGACCACCTCTGCACGATGCAGAAAAAATATGGAACAGAATATATGCCTGCTATTTGCATCCAGTTTCCCAGACAATTATATCATCTGCAATTTTTCTGTGAGGAAACGCTCTACCTCGCCTGTCCCGAGGCTGCGAGGCTTTTTCTGGTATCCGCAGCCGGAAACAAACCTTTTGACTTCACTGTGACCGAGGGAACTGTCAGCTACGATGTCAACACGACAAACGACGATAAGGAATTTCTCGACTATCTGCTAAAGTCGAGGGACGAGCTGGCTTCCCTGCTGAAAAACGGCACCCGCTTTGACAGCATGGCAGTCGTGGAATACGGACGCGCTGCGCAAAATGCCTGCCTCGCACAATCGACGCTTCCCAGCCCTCTGGATTTTGCATCAGAAGAGCAGTATCAAATCAGCCTTGAAAAAATGAATACCTTATTTTTTAATGGATTCTATCACCCAAGTCTCCGCACGATATCGCCTTTTTTATACAAGTTGTGCAAGAAATATATCCGCAGATTCGGCTCGTATCGATATGCTGCCACCGCTGCCGGCGACAAAAAACTCGCCGCACTGAAAAAGAGCCTCTATCAGAAAATGCCCGAATGGGACAACCTTCTGAACCGCTATTACGAGTATCATCTGTACACGGATTTTCTCGACACGTTTGAGGATTACAGCTTTTCCAAACACCTGCTCTACGGCATCGCCAAGGCGCATATGCTGTGGCTCTTTCTCGCGCTCCATGCGGAGAACCGCAAACAGCTCAGCATCGATGAAATTGCAAAAATTATCGCCGTGTACGAGAGAAGGGCTCCCCAGATTGAGGACGCGCTGAAATGCTTATAAAAAAACTTTTTAACGATTTGTTTGCCAACCTGGCCAAAAAAACAGATTGTACCTTAACTGCGCAAATGCTATAATAAAACAAAGTAACCAATGAATAAATGTGACAAATGAATAATGAAAGGAGCAACCAATATGTTTCATCCAGATTTATCTGTGGACGGATACGCAGTAGAAAGCAAAGAAGGCCTTGAACCCTTTTTCCTTCGGAAGCGTTTTGCATGTTGTGTGGGAGACAATGCGCTGGAGGTAGAGTTCTCGGAATCGCGGGCTGCCTTTATAGGCTGGATTCTCGATGACGGTGAAGAAATATACTATTTTGACAACGGCAGCGGAAATAAAGAAGCAGTTGATCTGCTGATCAACTGCTGCCCGGAGGAGCGCATGATGTGTTATGATCCCGATGTGATCCGCGATATCGTTTACTATTTCTGCGAAACCGGCGAGCGCAATCCCAAATATAACTGGATCGAGGATACCTTTGGGGCAGAATAGCCTCCCAGCGCCTCAATCTGCCTTTATGCTTCGGAAGAACAGACGATGACGACTTTTTTGTCCGTATCCACGGCGGAAAGACAAGCATTGTACTGTACCGTGGCGATTACTATGAATTTGATATGGGGATTACTGAATTTATATACGAGTTTCTCGCGCAGACCATCAAACTGCCAATGCAGAATGAAAATAATGTAAACTGGCATTTTATTCCTTATGAATAGAACCCTACAGCATCAGCTGCCCCTCAATCCCGTCAAAGTCAATCGTCCTCCCCGTTCCGTCCCTGTGCATGATCGTCACTGGTCCGTAGCCGCCTTTTGACTGCGGATCTGTGTATACAATCTTCTGAATCGGAAACAGTTCGTCGTCCGTAAAGTCTGTCAGATCTTCCTTCGTGATCACCTGCGAGATGAGTACTGCCTGCTCATAATGATTGTGATTACGCCTTGCAGTCTCGGCGTACACAATGATCGAGCGCTCCGAATCGGGATTTGTGCCGGTGCTGCTCACTGTTTTCAGACTGTCCCAGCCGTCGTAGATGGTCATTGCAAGCTGTTTCTCCCGCCCTGTATAATCTTTTCCCTTCAGAATGACAGCCTGTGCCCTTCCGCCCTCATAATCCTGCTCTTTCGTGATGATTTCCGCACCGTTGTCAGGAAAGCCGTATGCACCGAGCGTCAGCCCGACCGGCTTCTTGAACAACCGGATCCTGTCCGCACGCATCACCCCGTATGGCATGGTGTAATCGGCAAGGTTGACTGCCTGTATCCAGTGGCACTCGGTCTCCAGCTCATACCCGAAGAACTGTCTGCGGTAGAGCACACCGTCTTTCTCCCCATGCCAGAATGTCACATTCGCCTTGTCGTAAGTGTCCGTCGTCACATCGTGGAGAACATACTGCTGCGACTCCACGGCATCAGACGGCGCTGACTCCCACGGATATTTCGTGTTGAAGCAGAGCTTGGAATAATTCCACATGCCATGCTCATCCTTTTTATATTTCACCACTTTTCCGCTTCGCAGTATCGTCTCACCGTTCGCCTTATGGTTGCTAAAGCACAGCGCGGGACCGTTCAAAGTCGTTGTCTTTACCTCTTTTTTGCCCAGCTTTTCCCATGTTCCGTTGTTCTCCCTCGCCGTCCAGAATGGGTGGTCAGCCGGTAAGTGCAGACATAAAAACGCCTTTCCGAGCCAGAACGGTGACTCTGCGCACGAATACCCCTGTACGAGCGGCGTAAACTGTCCGTAGAATCCAAGTGTCGGTATGCCTTGATACAAAAAGTCCTCACGCCCCATAAACTGCATCAGGGAGCCCGATGAGATGCGCCTTGCAAGTCCTGGATCCGCCTCATAATTCCGAAGCATCATATTGCCGTCAAAAGCGCTGGTCGCGGCATTGCGGTAAATATTGCTTCTGCCCCACATATTGGTATAGCCGTCCTCGTCAAAAAAGTCTGCATAAGTACGCATCAGCGCATTTGAATTTTCCTCGAATCTCTTTGCCAGATACGGCTCATGCTCATAGCCGTACCACTGGTTCCAGAGCGGCGCATAGACATTGAACGCCCAGCAGGAGTAATAGTCAAACGAATGCCCGTCGCGGTACCATCCATCCCCCGCATAGTAGGCGAGAATCGCCTGCGCGTGCTCCCGCATGATATCCTGGTCAATCACATAACCCTCCATGTTCAGAAACGCCATGTCGAGCATGTTGAAAAGACGCCAGTTCTGCGGCACTGTATTGCCGTGTGCATACTCAAGTAAAAAGTCCGCGATAATGTCCTTCTCCGCTTTTGTGTATGTGTCCCATATTTCTTCCCTGCTCATCCACAGACAGATGACCAGCGCGCAGGTCTCAACCGTCTGCTGGAACGCGCGAAACGGGTCCGGATCCTTTGACAGTTCCCTGCACTCTGCATAACTTCCCACATACACACTGTCGCCAGGTGTACATGCCCTTAAAATATGGCTCTTGTAATAATTCCTGACACTGATGTCATTTAATACAAGCTCCGGATTGATATGGATGAGCGGCGCGGCGATAAAAAGCGAGCGCGCAAGCCCCTCAAAATACTCCGCCTTAAGTTCCCACACGGCGTCGGCGCTGTGCGGATATGTAATCTTTGTCTCTTTGCGCGGCATCACGACTGGGTCCTGAAAGTCCTTGATATTCTGGAAAATTCCGTTTAATAAATATTCTGCTGCCTCAATCCAGCTCTCCCGTGTCAGCCCGGTATATGGGCTTAACTCATAATCCAAATGTTTCGGTTTAAATCTATTATTCACACTGATTACCTCATTCTCCCTGTGCCAGTCACTGGTCCAAATTATCTTTACATTTTATGACAGCTCTGAGCAACTGTGGGAATTCACCCTTGCACTTTCGTTAGGAACTGTACACTCCGTTCTAATTATTTACCAGATAAACAATTCCTTATCCATCAGTTTCCAGATTGCTTCAATAAAATAGTAATCACCATATATGATGGAAAACTCATGCTCTGGGTCGTGGTACGCTGCCGTACACTTTTCTACCAGATTGTCCACGTTCTCGTCCCAGTTGCAGCGCTTGTCGGCGAGTGCCTTAAGCATCTCCAGTGCAGCGTCCTTGTACTTTGACTTTTCGTTTTCAGGCACATATTTTGCGAGTTCCAGAAGACCGCAGGACACAATGGCCGCCGCAGTAGAATCCTCATATGCCGGGGTTTCAGGCTGCCTGAAATCAACTGGTATCAGCTTCGACTCCGGGATATTTGCAATAAAATAATCTGCTACCTTTTTTGAAGTCTCAAGATAGCGCTCCTGCTTCGTGTGAATATAGCTCAGAATAAAGCCGTACACAGCCCACGCCTGTCCTCTTGTCCATGAAGAGCCGTGGCCGTAGCCCTGTCCCCCGACAGAGTGCAGATATTCGCCGGTCTCGGCATTGAACTCGATAATGTGCTTTGCTGAGCCGTCCTCGCGGATAAAGTAGTTCATCGCAGTGTCCGCGTGCATCTTTGCAATATGGTAAAACTTTGGATCATGCAGCTCATCCCCTGCCCAGTACAAAAGCGGCAGATTCATCATGCAGTCGATGATCGCGCGCCCCGCGAACGAACCGTCCTCGTTTCCGTCCCAGTTGTTCCATGCGCGGATAAATCTGCCGACTGGATTAAAGCGGCCCGCAAGATTGTCCGCCGCAAGAAGCGCCCTGTTCCTCGATGCCATGTCGCCTGTCAGATGATAGTGTGCAACAGATGTCGGCATCCACTTAAATCCGCTGTCATGATCCATGCCCTGACGGTTCATGAGATTTTCGTCGAGCCTGATCTCTGTCCGCAGTGCATTCTCGAGGTAAACTGGTTCCTTTGTCGCGTGATAGAGCTGCCACATCATGCCGCCCCAGAAACCGTTAGTCCACCAGCAGATTTCCGTCTTTCCCTTGTCGTCAAACACGCCGTCCTTTGTCGTGTACGGAATTTTGCTGCGGTTCCGCTCCGCCACCTTTTTTTCCTTTGCGAGAATCTTGTCGTAAACCTCGCTGATCCATTCTCTTTCCATACATATCCTTCCTTTCTTCCCCACACTCATCATTCCAAGATAGTTTGTTTTCTCGTCTTCAAGGCTCATCACTGACACCTCCTCAATTCCGTTCTGATATGACATCTTCATTTTATCATGATTGGATTAGGGCTTCAAGGCACAATTGAAGAACCGTTTTGTAACTCGTCTGTCCTATGACAAACATCAAATGAAATAAATTTTCCTGCAAAATTTAGGGCGTATTTGTAATACGCCCTAAACTTTTCTCTCATGCACTTTTTAACCGCCTGTTCTTGATTTTGCTCTGCCGCGATTTTTACTTTTTCCCTGTTTCCTTCTTTGCCGCTTTAATATCCGTAATACCATTGGCTGCGTTAATGTCTCTCGCAAAGGCTTCTGCAAACTGCGCAAAAGCTTCTGCTTCCTCCTTCTGCTGAATATTGACCGGATGGTACTTATCCTCTTTTGTGTTGCTTGCTACCACAAAAAGATTCATTACTTCTTTTCTGTCTCTGTCATACATGGTCAGCAGACCATTCTTGAACTCTGCCATTCCAAGGTCACCTCTTCCGTAATGAATCGGTTGACCACCGCCGATATCTCCTCCGTCGAAGGACAACGGCACCAGATATAGTTCTCCCTCTTTAAATGCAGCTCCGTAATACCAATATTTTGTTGTGGATGTCACAGTCCGTCCGCCTCCGCCAAAAGAATACTCTTCTCTTGTGCCGTAAGCAATCGTATACGTTTCACTGTTGGGCACTGTCCCCTTCACAATATCCTTTACTTTCTGCTTTTCCGCACTATTTGACCCTTTCTTTTCATCAATTGTAATTTTTACATACACAATGACAAAAAGAACAACAACTGCAACAACGCCGATAATAACATAATTCGTCATAATCTTTTCTCCTCTTTTCTATCAATCGCAGCTAAGGAACCACTCCATGATACCGCTTTTCGCCTGTAATGATGCTATTCCCCTATATATATCGGAAGATAATGACGTTTTTTTATATCCCTTCGCATACTTTTCCACCGTTTTAACCTGGCTTCCTTTACAGTAACGAATTTTCCCTTGTAAAAGATTATTTTAATATACAAAACCACCACTATGGTGGTACAATTTTATATGAGATATGTTGCAATTTTAAGAAACAAGTCAAAGTATTCTAACAATTGGAGGGAATCTCACCGTCCGGATTCATTAACAAAAATATGCAGGGATTGTCACAAACGGGCAGGTTCGATGACACGCAAATCATATTGTGGCAGTTCTTCACCGAAAGGAGTTGTAATTCTTATGGAAACAATCAATGACACGCTGACCATATCACTAAATGCTGCGCGCTTTCATCTGGGCGATGCCCCCGATGCATGGCAGGCGTGGTTTCAGGACGATGCCTGGGAATCTGTATCGCTTCCCCACGACTGGTCTGTACATATGCCCTTCTCAAAGGACTACTCCAGCGGAACCGGCTATCTCGCAGGCGGCATCGGATGGTACCGCATTCATATTCCCCCGGCGGAAGCATGGAAAGGGAAACATATCCGCATCCATTTTGACAGCATTTACAAAAACAGCCGCGTCTGGTGCAATTCCACCTACCTCGGCGAGCGGCCAAACGGCTATATTTCTTTTGGCTATGATGTGTCTGACTGTTTCCGCTTTGATGGTGACAATGTTGTCAGCGTGTATGTCGACAGGCGCGAGCTGTCTGACTCCCGCTGGTTTACAGGCGCTGGCATCACGGGCAGAGTTACACTGTCCATATCAGAGAATATTTATCCAGTGGACAACGGTATCTTTTTCCACACGCCGAAAGTTGATAACGACAGTGCCGACTACGAGATTATCAATGAGCTGGCAAACGCAACCGACAAAAGCAGCCTGATCACAGTCACAAATGTCATCTTTGACAATGAGGGAAAACTTGTGGGGGAAGCTGTGTCGCAGACAACCATCATGAAACATGCCACCATGCAGGTTATAAACACTGGAACGATACAGGACCCCAAACTCTGGTCACCTGAAAATCCGAACCTGTACACAGTCAGGACGTATATCTCCTACCAGAAATCATATCAGGTTCACGAGATGAAGGTCGGAATCCGCAGTTTCCGCTTTCATCCTGACAGGGGCTTTTTTCTCAACGGGAAACCCTACAAGTTCAAGGGCGTCTGTCTGCACCACGACGCGGGCTGTCTCGGTGCCGCTGTCCCCTACGAGGTGTGGTGCCGCAGACTCATAAAGCTCAGGAAAATGGGCTGCAATGCGATCCGCATGAGCCACAATCCGCACATGCCCGAGCTGTACACGCTGTGCGATATCCTCGGCTTCTTCGTGATGGACGAGGCGTTTGACGAGTGGGAGGGGCCGAAAAACAAATGGTGGCAGGGACACAATGTCTACCCTCCCAGACATCAGGGCTACTACACCGACTTTCCTGTGTGGCATGAGCGCGATCTCACCGATATGATTCTGCGCGACCGCAATCACCCGAGTGTTATCTTGTGGAGCATTGGCAATGAGATTGACTACCCCAACGATCCCTACTGCCATCCGAACTTTGTATCCATGTCAGGCAACTGTGTTACGGGCAACAACGACGCCAACAAACCGGAGGCGGAGCGCATGTACAATCCCGCGCGCCCCAACGCCGAACGGCTTGCAGTGCTGGCAAAAAAACTGTGCGGTATCGTAAAAAGTGTGGACACTACGCATCCCGTCACACTTGCCGCCGCTTTCCCGGAGCTCTCCGCAAAACTTGGATTTATCGATACCATCGATGTTGCCGGCTACAATTACAGGGAAAACCTGTACGCGGAACACCATCTTGCCTTTCCGGACAAACCGTTTCTCGGAAGTGAAAACGGACATCGCCTCCAGGAATGGCGGGTCGTGACGGACAACGAATATATTTCCGGTCAGTTTTTATGGACGGGCATCGACTATCTCGGCGAAGCGCACGGCTGGCCGATTCACGGTTCCGGTGCGGGGCTGCTCACACTCGCAGGCTTTGAAAAGCCGGGGTACTACCGCAGACAGAGTTTCTGGACAGACGAGCCAATGATACATCTGACCACCATACGAAAAAGTGACAACTGTGTCACTTCCTGGGGTGAAGTCGCAGAAGACGCCTACACATGTGAGTTTGCCGCGTCGAGCGAAAATTGGAATTACTGTGCGGGAGAAATGGTAACCGTCAAATGCTACACGAACTTAAAGTCCATTGAACTGTACCTGAACAATAAAAGTCTTGGCACTTACGAGAAAGATAATGACAAAGACTGCATTATCACAACAGTCAAGTTTGAGCCAGGAACCTTGACGGCAAAAGGTTCTGAAAATGACATCCGTGTCAGTCACAGTCTGTACACAACTTTTGCCTCTTGCCAGATGCGTATACAGGAATACACGTTGAACGAAGAGGCATGTAATATCATCACCAATGCAGCTGGCTACCGCAATCCCATACATCAGCTTGAAGTTACCATGCTCGATGGAAACAATCGGCGTGTATACCACGATTCCACACTGCTCACCGTGACTGTAGACAACGGAACACTGCTCGGCCTTGAAAACGGCGACCTTGCCGATGTGACAGAATACTCTGCCAATTACCGCAGAGCATACAGAGGGCAGCTCATGGTCTATGTTGCCGGTAACGAAAACACCACTGCGGCCACACCTCTGACAGTGACAGTGCGCGGGGAGATGATGCGGACGGAAGTTGTCACATTAAGATAACAAAAAGAAAAGGATACAGGGGGATGAATGCCTCATCCCCCTGTATCATTCTGGTTAACCAGCGCCTAAAAGTGACTTGATAATCTTTATCACGATGTCCGGGCGTGATGCCAGCTTAACTAACAATTTATCCATACTATTCACCTCCTTTCGCATTCTCTGGTGTCAAATCAACCATCTCTTTTTCTAAATTCAATACAGCAAATCAGACACGAAAGATTTTTTGAGCAGCATAGGAAAGTTTGGTTGCAGTTGCCTCATTGATATATTCTTTTTTCTGTGAACTATTGTCAATGCCTATGTACTCATCTGCTGCATTCTTAATTTTTTCCGGAAGTTTACTCTGTTGATATATGCCAATCCCGGATGTAACTGCCAGAGGCCAAAGGACAAACATGGAAACTGCCATAACTGCACCTTTATCTACCCACTTTGATTCTCCAATTTCCATGCGGATTTCGTTTGATGCTTTACTGACAAACCGAACCATAATTGCCTTGTCCATCCCGACAAACTGTTTTAATTTCCCACCCTTGGCTCTTGCCTGTAACACCTTATATCCAGCATCATCCGTTATAAGCTGAGTCTGCATATTTTCAGTAGAAGATAAGTATTCCTCCACCGCTGCGATAAGACCTTCTCTTGTTTTTCCGTATTGAAGTGCATATGTGTAACTTGTATTTGCCATAATTTCTTCTCCTTTCTGACAAACTGTTTTTTGATTACGTATAGAGCTTATCACATGATTTTCAAGTTTTTTGAAAATTGTCTCCGCTCTGTTTTATATTTTCAGAAACTACATTATTTTCTCTGGCTTTACATGCCCCCCTTCCTAAGTACATTGGCGCAGATATCTTTTCAGCCGCTCCTGAACCTGTCGGTCGTCTGTGTTCAGATAATCAGCCAGCATTCCCATATAGGAGTCATTGTCTACTGGTATGCTTCCCTCTGAAAACAACTGATGATACAGAAAAAAACTTTCCTCATCTTCCAGTTCAATCGCTTTACGCAAAAAGATGCGGCACAGTTCTAAATTGACAGTACTTTTTTCTTCTGTCAGAAGCAGGGCCAGCTGCCGCCACGCAGCAGCTTCTCCGCCAAATGCCTGAATCAGTAATTTCTTTTCTCGTTTTTCCATAACCACACGCCCTCCTGCAGCAGCGCAGCCTAACCGAAACACTCACAGATCGATTTCAGAAAATCTGTCCACACGGCTGCATCTTCCAAACCATATTCAAAATATGCTCTTTGCATCTTATTTCCTCTGTAATCATTATTTGCCAAGGTGATGTATTTCCGACATATTTACTACGATTATCAACCACTTCTAAGATTTGTTTTTATTGGCTATAATAATACGTAAATACGTTATGGAGGATATGACAATATGACAGACAGAAATCCGATTCTACACATCAAAGAACTATGCGCCGAGAGAGGCTGGTCTTACTATCAGCTGGCCAAATCAGCTGGAATTCCCTACTCTACGCTGAGCACTCTTTTAAACAGTACCAATCTGCCCTCTTTGACTACACTGGAAAAAATCTGCTCCGGCTTTGGAATCTCCCTTGCAGACTTCTTTGACCCTGGGCGAGACCTGCGTTTCATGTCTGATGATCAGATAGAATGCATTTCCATTTTTAACGCACTCCCTGATGAAAAGAAGCAGCTGGCCATCGCCTACATGAAAGGCCTGAAAGGGGAAACCTGACTCCGTCTTGCTTTGCACATCATCACTATAGCAAAAAGGCTTTCCAGTTCTTGAAATATGTTTCCGCAGGAATCTTTGTTTTGAACGATGCCCTTTTTCTTTTTCTGTTGCTATTTTTCATTATATCGAATTTTCGTTATACTTGCAACGTTTTTATGTGATTTTCTCTAAAAAACATGCCCTACAGCGCACCAGCTGCAGGGCATGTACAATCTTCTCTTATTCTTCATAAAAACTCTTCCAAAATATTCTGCGCAAATTACATGTGTTATTCATTATCAGTACTACTGCCCGATATACCAAACCGGTGCAAAAGTTACATCCTCTCCACTAAAAAATATGGCTGCCGTATCCTCCTCACAATCAATCTTCACATTGTAATCCGGCATACGAATATACCACGAACCGCTGTCTTCGGACTTCCACGCATCAAGCGCATAATTTTTTGCAATGCCTATGTAATCTGCAATCTCTTCTTCAGTCACATTCTCAACCTTCATATACATCCCATAGCTGGCATCCTCCAAATCGTCTCCTGATTCGGGATAAGCGACGCTGCCATCCTCGCCAGTGATAACACTTAAATATCCTGTTGTATGCGGGCTGTACCATGTGGGAAAGGGCAGCAGTTCCGGCACATTGACCATTGTGTGGACAGACGCTGACAGCGCTTCCAGATCCTCGTTTTCGATCATTTGAGTCATTTGGTACAGTGCCGCTTCCGCCCTGGAAACCAACTCTGACTGGCGCAAAACCGTGCTTTCATACTCATCCATACATGCACTCGCCGCAGCTTCCAGTTCTGTTTCTGACGCGAGCCATTCCGTGCATTCGGACGTCAGCACCGGATAGTTTTCTTTCATAGAAGACCAGTAAGTATGTGAATCTGCATAATCTCCCAGTGTAAGCAAAAGATAGTTTGTCTCGATGCAGGCGTACTTACTCATAACAGAGACAGACTCCCTCTCTGTCAATACCTGCTCCCTCAGGTCTTGTATCAGGTTTTCAAAATACACGTCATATTCCAGCCCTTCCAGCAGTTGATTTCGGATGATATTGTGTGCCTGGTCCAGATAGACTGGCACAGACATAAATTCTACTGTCTGATAGCTCGTGTCAACTCCGGCCTCTGCCAAAATGAGGTACTCCTCTTGCGTCAAATCATTCTCTGTCATAGAAAATTCTGTCATAGAAAGTTCTGTCAAATAACGGGCAGACGCAATACACGCAGTCCTTGCTTTGACGAGGTCATTCCAATCGCCGCTCTCCAGATAGCCCTCCACATAGTCCAGCGCCCATAGCTCGCTGTCATACATCTTCTCTAAAACATCCATATGGTCAGACCACACTGTCAGCATATGCTGCGCTGCCTGTTCAATTTCCGCGCTGTCTGCCGGAGCATGATCCGCCTCATCCTGCCGCTCTATGTTCTCCACAACCTGGTCCGCAGCCTGAGCCTGGCGGGAACTGCTCTGCGATGACCCACACCCAGCAAACTGTGTGGATAGCAGCCCTACTGTCATCAGCGCAAGTACTCCAATGTTATCTTTTCTTATCATGTTTATTCCTCCAAACCAGTAAATACTGTCATTAGTCCATTCTGTCTGCACTCCATCAAAGCCGCCTTTTGACTGGCTTTATAGATTTCAATATCCTCCACGGACTCTTTCGTCACTTCATTTTGCCTTGGAGCCAGGGCATACGTTTTCATATAGCGCACATACGCCTGCTGTTCCTCCTCGGAATCACTCTGTTCCATCGCTGCCAGTTCCGGGGCAGCCACCATGTTATAATATTTTCCGAGTACCCTGGCATCTGCATCCAGAAGCGCTTTCAACTTTTCCACATATGTCTCTCCGTCAAAAAATTCCCATGCACTGCTGTCCTCCCGCGCCTGGAGCAGAATATGCAAATAATTCGTATATTCCTTCGCCCGCTCTTCGGGCAGGGCTGTCAGTGCCAGATAGGCTTCCTCCGCAAGAGGCTGCTCCGACCACGGCATCACCTCGCCGGATTGATACAGCAGCTCCAGATATCCCACAGCCAGCCCTGGCCTGACAGAACTTGTGGTCTCCAGCGCATTTTTACAGTTGTATACCGCCCTGTCGTAGACGTCGCTGCTGTCCGGCATCTCCTGCATGCAGACAAGAAGTTCCGAGAAATGTTCGTACTGGTTCGCGCAGCTGATATACGCCGCAAATGCCGCATCCAGCACGTTCTCCGAAGCAGCTTCCTCATAGTGCACTTTCACCGCTTCCTCCATGGGCGCGAAATAGGGAAGATAAACCAACTGATACAGACCAGCGAAGCAGACTGTACAGAGTACCGCTGCCAGAAACGCTTTGACACGCACATAGCAGACAAATTTCCTGTCAAATGCCCCCTGTATCCCGACCAGATAATCCTCAATCAGCTGATGGGATGTCCGGTATCTACCCTGCTCGTCGCGCACAAGCATCCCAAGCTTACGCCAGAGAATGTCGTGTACCATCAGCCCATACCACGCCTCCGCATCCGCTGTCTCACCGCGAATGTCGGCCATATGCCCAATCCACTGGGGAAATATCCTTGTCATCTCCCGCGTTCTCATGCGCCGGTAGCATTTTTCCAGAACTGGCAGCATATCTCTGGCAGACACTGCGCGGCTTTTTGCCTGCATCAGCTTTGCAAGCTCCGGCAGCACATAAAAGAGCGCAGCTTCGATCTGCCAGCGTTCTTTTTCCTCCTCCGGAAGCGCTCTGGCTTCCTTGGCACATATGGCCGTAAAATATTTATCCAGCAGCTGTTCCTGTGACTGAATCGTGTCCTGTCTGTCCTGATTCAGCACGGTTGTGATATATATGGAAAGCATCATCGGCGAGCGCAAAAGTTCCCACAATGTGCCCTGCTCCGGAGCCAGAACACCGCTTTCCCCGAGAATCTTCGCGACTTCAGGCTGCCCGAGCGGTCTCAGCCGGATTCTCTGAAACGGGATCTCATCCACATCACTCCGCCCGGCCAGAAGGATACGGACACCCGGCATCCTGGACAGCTCCAATATTTCCCGCAGAAGTTCCCCCGCATCACCATGAATCTCATTCAGACCATCCAGAAGGAGAAGCAGTTTCGGCCGTTCTCCTTTCCTTGTGTGCATGGGTGTGGACAGCAGCTGAATCAGCTCATGTCTTGCCATTTCAATACTTTCTGTGCCTGGCTTAAACCGCAATCCTTCCAGAATCAAATCCTTTATGCAGGATTCCTTTCCCCTGGGATATCCATAGAGCGACAGATAGGTAACTGCCGGCTCCGTACCATTGTATTTTGCCGGCTGCAGATATGCCGCTCTCATCAGGGCTGTCGTCTTTCCCGCACCGCCGCTTCCCAGAAGAAATGCAGAAACACCCCCGGGGGACACCATCTGCTGCACAAGTGCGTCAAGAGCAATCGTTTCCCCGCAGTCCGTTTCTCCTAAAATGGGATACAGCTTTTCCTCCTGTCTGATATATTCCAAAGCGGGATTCAGACGGACTGCCCGGGAAATGTTGGCGCGCCCCGTCTCCCATAGCGCGGGATGTGTGATTCCTTTTCCTTCAATGCGGTCCTGCAGTTCTTCCAGATCCGTCCGCATCTGTTCCGCTGTCTGATATCGCTTCGACACCAGAACCGCAAGGCCGCGTTTTAATATTTTCCGAACCATGCTGCGGACTGTTTCCGGCACTGTGGCAAGACAAGGCACATCCGCGATCTCTGGAACCTGTCCGCGGACAGTCTGCAGAACAGACAGATTTTGTCCGGACAGCATCCGGTAAAATACGGCAGTCAAGGCGTACAGATCTGCCGGATACCCAATCGCGGAAATCTTTCCAGCGCGGATTTCCGGGGCCGTAAACCCTTCCTTTTCACTGTAGTACACAGACTCTCCCTGCCTGATTTCCTGCAGCGTGTGCACACTGTTATAATCAATCAGAGAGATGCGCTCCTTCCTCCCATCACCAATCAGTAAAATATTGTCAGGACTGATATCCAGATGCAGAAACCCCGAACGGTGAAAGGTTTCCAGCACATCGAGTATGCCAAGCATCCGGTGTACATGGACGGGCAGTGATACATCCGGCAGCTTCGTCCTCTCCAATTCTCTGTCAAGACTTCTGCCGCCCGAAAATCCGAGGACGGAGTACAAAGTCTGGTGCAGCGGGAATGTGTTGATATTGGCGCCGATATCTTCTGGCGACTCCCCCAATAATTTCAGATGCACCTCATTTCCGCGGTTAAAACTCAATCGGTGCAGATCCATTGTCGCCGCGGCATCCGCCGTACAGCAGATATCGCCTTCCGAATCCCGATAAATATGTCCCTGCGGTTCACACGGAAACAATTCCTTAATCAAAACCTTGTGCCGCAGATTGCGCAGCTGTTCGTCCGGATATGTCCCCAGATATACAATGGCGTTGGAACCTTTTCCCACCAACGAATCAACCTGACATGCCATCCCCGGAAACAGAAGCTCTGTCCCCTGAGCTAATACGATTCTATTATCCATCCTCTGCACCTCATCTCCCAAATCCGGCCTGGCCGCAAAAGCGTACTCCGCTTCTGCGGTTTCTCCAGCCCTGTGCCTTTATTTAGACAATATCACTCCGGATTTGGGGGACTTGCAATCTGTTTCCGCGAACTCATTCCGACATTCATATCACTTATTTTTGTCGTTCTCCTGCTCCTCCTTAGGCGGCCGTTCGCCAAACATTTCTTTAAAAACCGTTTTCATACGAATATTCATATCAAACATGTCCACCGCACAAATGCAGTACAATATCAGCCAGTCAAACGGCGAACGCGGGTCCAGCGGCATAAAACCGCATTGGAGCAGCAAATCATTCAGGCATTGATACAATGTCTCAAAAATCTCTTCCTTTGACAAGGCATAATCCGCGTCCTCCTCATCCTCCTCCGGTTCCTGCTCTGTCGCAAGAAACAACAGAATCAGCACTTTCCGCGTCACATCGGCCTTTCTGGATTTCATCTTTGAGATTGTCGTTTCATCCGGCCAGCTCCTGCTTACTTCTTCCTGAATCACAGTAAAGACCAGTCGCTCCTCCCCGGAACGCGGACTTTTCTTATCTTTCTTCTTGTCAGCCTGTATCAGCCCCTTGGCATACAGCACATTTTTCTCATATAAATACTCCCTCAATATGTCACGGATCGTCAGTTCTTCCCTCATCAGTTCTTCCTTCTCAAACAGCCCGGCGTTCTCCTCCCCCTCATCAGGCAGCGGATTTTCGAGCGCATTCATCATCTCCATAAAGAGCCTGTACGCGTTGTTGTGATAACGCCCAAGTCGCGACACCGCCCCTGTCAGGTAATCGATAAGCTCTTCCCTTGTGCGAAGCGCTGTGACTTCCGAGCGGATAAGCGGCGTAAAACTGTCCTCCGCAGGCGTTCCTGACTCTGCCACGCCAGAGAGAATTCCTGCCATCTCATCGTTTAATTTCTGCGCTTCAGAATAATCCATTCCCTGCTTCAGGGCAAAGATATACACAATCTCATCCGGATTTCTCCAGTGCAGTCCCTCCTCGGAGATGAGCGCCACAAGTGCGTCTGCCTCCTCCACGGACAATTTTAATATAAAACAAAGCTCAATTGCATCCTTTTTCCGCAGTGTCTGATTTTTGGGATTATTCAGCCATCCGCGCACACGCCGTTCTACCGATTCTTTGTTCTGATTTGCGTGATTCTGCATCAATCCCTGCACCAGGGTGCTCTTTAGCTCCTGCCCATGAGAAAACCGCTCCAGCTTTTCCCGAAGGGTACGCATCTTCGCCTCCTTTTCCAAAAAGTCAATCGCCTCGGAAGCGGTCATTGAGCGCGATATTGCCTGATTATATAATTGTTTGGATACAACGGTCATTTTGTTGTTCATTTCCTGTCAACTCCTATCTGTCTGCTGCCTTTTTCCAGCCTCTCATCTGTCCTTTTTATAGGCTCATTATATCTTTTTACACTGGAATCCACAAGAACCAATTGCTTTTTACGACGTATTTTTTTCAAATAAAATTCCGGTATAAGTCTCAGCTATTGGAATCCCATACTTATACCGGAATCCGTAAGGGAATCACAAAACAGATAATCAGGGGAGATTTTCAGGGCATTGCAGATATTTATAAATACGGGCAGGCTGGGAACTTTTGTCCCGCCTTCAATCTGCCGCAGGTATGTTGCATTGATGCTGCATAATTCGGAAAGCCTGTCAGCCGTATATTCACGCTCTTTCCTTGCCATATTGATACGTTTGCCTAATCCTTTTTCGTCCATCTGTCCTCCCTGTTTCATAAGCTGTTAGTATTTATTTTGTTCACTTTTAGACTATATCAAACATAGGGATTGCAATAGCTTCTGAAAGGAAATGTAATGTAATGTAAGCCAATAGACTATAAAATATAAGCAAGAGGAATAACAGAATGGATTTAAACTGTTTCAGGGACAGACTTTTCGATTTACTGAATGACAGCGAGGAGATGGAGATTGCAGATATGAACGCAGACGAGCAGAACAGCCTGATTGCTGTCAGGACAGAGAGCAGGAAAGTGTTTGAGATTGTGTGCAGGGAAGCCACGGACAGGGAATACAGATGGAAGAATGCAAAATGACAGTTTATAAAGGACGAGGTGCTTTTAAAAAAGCACCACCGCAGATTCTTTTACAGGGCAGATGGCTGGAACGGGCAGGATTTAACGCAGGGGATAAAATTACAGTGGACTGCCACTTTTTTAGCTTCATACAGTGAATTGCTATGTGTTTACCCTTGCTTTTGCTCTTACGGGCAATTTACAAGGGCAAATTTCAATGATACAGCAATCTAAAAACGCTAAATAGGTTGTTTTCTAGCTAGAATTTGCATATAATATAGGCGGAAGTGAGGTGCATACAAAATGACAATCGATACAAATACAATGATTTCAATTACAGAGGCAAATCAAAATTTTTCAAAAGCAGCCAGAGTAGTTGATGAACATGGAACAGCGGTTATTCTGAAAAATAATGTACCCAGATATCTGGTTATTGATTTCAGTAAAGCGGAAAAAGAAAAAGTTGCCAGTAATGAAGATGTATTTGCAATATCTGAACGGTTAATAAAACAGAATACGGAAGCATATGAGGTTCTTGCAAAATGATTATTTTAAGCAAGGAACAGGTGCTAAAACTTCATGCAAGTTTAATAAAAGCCACTGGAGGAAGTGACGGTATTCGTGATGAAGGAATGCTGGATTTGGCGTTAAATAATCCGTTTCAGTCATTTGGCGGAAAAGAGCTTTATCCAAGCATTCAGGCAAAGGCGGCGCGGCTTATTCGTCCTTCATCTTCGCAATTCTGATATACACATTGGATACCTCCTGCTGTTCTCTCAATTTTATCCACATATTTAACCTTGTTCCCCAAAATATTCTTTTTAATATAATAATTCATGCCTGCTAAGAATCAGTATAGCGCATTTTCGTATATTTTACAACTTTTTTACGCTATTAGCCGGTTTCTCAGCCGTTGTACAGGCGCGGCTAAATGATCCCAGCATCGTATGCACCTCCTTTCTGCGAATCGGTTTGTGATTATTTAGCCGACAAATCCGACGTTTTTTGAAAACTGTTTCCGACGGGAAATCATTGAAACAAAAAATCCCGGTATAAGTCTCAGCTATCGGCATCCGATACTTATACCAGGATTCTTATCATTCAATATTTCGTTTTAAACAGCAGATCTTTCTTCATCCGCAGACTTGGAACAACGACACTGCTACCCTGCCTTAAAATCCGTATACTTTTAATATTCCCGCATCTATCTTTGTCCTGTACCTCCGCAGGCAGTGCAGGTTCCGTCAATACATTTGGTACAATCCTGATACCGAAAGCCATTAAAGAATCTGTGTGATCCATTGCACATCCAGCACTTTTTTGAGCCATTGCAGGATGAGCAGGGGGAAGGAACGGGCTCGTAATTATCCAGAAATGCCTGTGCCTCTTCAATCTCCATGCGTCTGATCTGCGCATCGCTATAGCCCATCTGATGCCATATATCATGCCTCTTTTCTGTCCATGCTTTTTGTTCCGCTTCATAGTCAGGATTGATCATCATACCCAGAAAGCAGTGCGTACATTGCTGATATCCATCTTTACAATCCGGACAGGGGACAGAGGCCGCAAACATGGTAATACCCGGAATCGCTTTATAGCCGGAACCTTTACACGAATTACATAATTTATCCAGTTTACCATCTCCGCCACAATAGCTGCAGGAAATACTGATAGACGGCTTGTTATTCATAAGTTCGTCCATTTGTGCTTCCAGGGAATCCTTGCTTGATTGTTTTTTGTTGGTATTGCTCTGAACAGAATTCTGCTGTGTACCGCCGCATATTTTACAATTTCTTCCGCTACACTTTTGATATGTAAATGACGCTGAAATAAATGCATAAAAACCATTTGTAAATTGATCTCCTATCTCTTGAATATTACCCGAAACGGTTATGTTAAACTCCCTTGTCCCTCCTGGCGAAAGCACAATATCCTTCAGACTCATATCAGCAATATTCACAGTAAATGCATACTTTCCACTGCTGTCATAGATTGAAAGTTCCGCATCCTCAAGTTCATAAATATCGTATGCACTGCTGGTATTGCCAAGATACCCTGATATATTTACCTGTTTATCATCCCAGGTCATCTCAGTGGGATAATAAACCAGGCAGTTATTGATATCCGTCTGCGCTGCCATGGCATCGATACCCATTCCTGTCATCATCATTACTACCATAAAAATTCCAAGCCACATTTTCCATATTGCCTTCATACATTTTCCTCCATTTCCAATAAAACACGGCAGCCAATTGATATGACCGCGCACGCCTCCTGCACTTTCAGAACTTTTTTATTCTTTCTTCTTTTATTTATTGTATCGGTTTTTCGTCTTATTTGCAATGCTTTTTTTACAGTATGGGTGCAGATAATTTTTGTTGGTTTTTATGTCCTGATAAGAAAAGGCATACGCTTTTTTGATGCGTATGCCTTCGTCAATCCTGCTTTAAATAAC
>CAMWXE010000050.1 GCA_947178145.1 uncultured Lachnospiraceae bacterium
CAAGATTATTATAGCTGGCGGCTGTGTCTGGATGCTCCCCTCCCAGTATACGTTCACTTATCCTTAACGCCTTGTCATACAGTTCCTCCGCTTTTTCGTATTTTCCCTGACTCTCATATACCCCTGCAAGATTATTATAGCTGGCGGCTGTATCTGGATGCTCCTCTCCCAGTATACGTTCTCTTATCCTTAACGCCTTGTCATACAGTTCCTCCGCTTTTTCGTATTCTGCTATGTAACTCAATAAATATGCAACGTGGAATATAAACGCTGCCTGTTCTGTATCATTTTCATTGTTCAGTTTCTCAGCTATATTCTCCGCAAATGGAATATACTTTTGACATTGTAATGCAGAACCGTTTTCTGGTATTTCCAAACATTCCTTACATGCTTTGATCAATCCATAATGATCTTCTTTCTTTGGTTTACAGCTATCAAATATAAATTGTGCAAACACTGGATGCAGGGCATAACTCTCCCGATCCATATCTAATTGCAGCCATCCTTTTTGAGACAACCCCATCAGGACATCACTATCTTCACCCACTCCTGCATCCGCAAGTAGCCACTCGTTACAGACTTCTGCTGCCAATGGAATATATGGAAATACAGAAAACGCCTCCATAATATTTTGTTCTGCTTGTGTAAGTTTGGATAAGCTATATAGTTTCTCGTAAGATTCTTGAATATTTATAAGTCCCCCATCCTTATGAAACACCAACCGGAAGCCTTTCTTTTCCAACTCTTCCCTCAGCTTTTTCACCGTCCATAGTTTTGTCTTCGTTAAATGTGCCAGAAGTTCAACCGTAATTGTATGCCCGCCTGCAAGCTTTTCAACAACATATTCTAAATCCCGCATTTCTTCTTTATTTATGTTCTTTTGGCTGTCTCCAAATCGAATCTTCTTAAAAATATCTATACAATGTTTTCTATCAAGGAGTCCAATCGGATATGATTCAAATGCATCACTAAATGCTGTCTGTCTTGATGTCAGAATAATAGCGCCCGGGATGGCTTCTAACTTTTTTAGACTTGGATCTTCACTTATAGACTTGTCCACATTATCAACAAACAACAAGAATTTCCCCCCAGAAGCTAGATCCTCCAATTCTTTCCATGCTGCTTGTTTATTTAACTCAGGATTATCCTGCGCTTTATACCTCAGGCATTCCATCAGACTGCTATCCATGTCACCATTATATTCAATATATCCAATGTGGCGGAAAAGTTCATCCTCACCTTTATCATGCCTGATATAATATTCTTCAAATAACTTTCTACATATATGTGTTTTGCCAATCCCACCCATACCACTTACCAGAACAGCTTTACACCCTCCCTCTATTTTCTGACGTAGATCCTGCAGTTCTTTCTTCCGGCCTACAAAATAAGATGTGGGCTTTATATTGGCCTTATGCGTAACAACAAATCTGCGTTCTGATTCCTTATACATTGCAATATACAAATTACGCCCTGCATATGATCCGATAATTTTATCTTTATCAACATCTTCTTTCTCAAACTCTGGTATTTTTTCCAACTGACGTTCCAACGAAATATCCATTTCCCCAGATATAGCTCTTCTTCCATCCATCCCCCCCTTAACCCAACATTCTTCATTTGGCATCCATTTATAGGATACCAATTTCCCGTTCTTCTTTTCTATATCAAGTTCTCCTATAAGAAAAGTAACTGTCGCATAATCATCGACTCTTCCACTCCCACATTGATAAATAGGGATAGTTCGTTCTCCACTCAGATCAAAATCATATGCTCCTTTATGCAAGTGTCCACATAGATAAAAATCTATATTATAATCATTAAAATTATTCCAGATTTTTTGCTGATCCGCCTTAACAAAGTGTGAAATCGGATGATGTCCAATCGCTATATTAATACTACACTTTTGATCTTTCAATAACTTAATCGCATCATAAAAATATTCTTTTTCCAAAACTAAATTACCCTCATCATCTCTAGTTCCTGCCGTAAAAGCTGTATTCATCAAAAACACATTATATTTGCCCTTTTTTATTAATTTATAGATATAATCTGCATCTTCACCTTTAATTGTTTTGCAAAATGCTTTATATTCCTTGAAATCTCTTTGTAACTGTTCTATCGTATCTTTTTCAAATTTAAAATCATCTTTTCTTGTTCCTTCTATTATCAATGTTCTCATTTGAGACCTACATAAATCATGATTTCCTGGAATCATAAATAATTCATCCGATGAGATTCCTAACACCTCCACCAATGCTTCTATAAACTTTTCTAAATCTGAGTCGTATGCCCCACCCTGATATGCCAGATCACCTGTAATAAACGCCATATCAAATTGTTTCCCTTGAGAAATCTCCCCTATTTTTTCTAAAATCGTATCACGCATGCGCCTAGTTGCATATTCTTCATTACCCGAAAAATGTATGTCCGATAAATGTATCCATCGTAATATATCCATATCTTCCTCCAAGATCACATAAGATGATTTTATTATAATATTTCCCCTGCTTTTTGGATACACTTTTTTGATTTTTCTGCAAAAATAATAATTCGGCTCATTGTACAGCACAAACAGATACAATTTGCGACATCGCAATACAAAAAAGACTTGATGTTACTTCTATACTAATTTGTAACATCAGGTCTTTAATATTTCTATAAAACTTGAAAGAGATTACTTGGTAAATTCGCGTTTAATTGACTAATCTTACCTGCTTTTACAGATCTTATTGACGGCTACCTGCACCTGAGCATAGTTATATCCGGCCGCTTCCAGTCGTTTCTTCCTGTCTGCCCCGTTGCCCCATTTGCCGGCGATAACTTCCTGCGCTATCTCGTCAATGGACTTTTTCCCTCCTTCGGCTCCAGATGCAGAACCGCCGCCGGATGAAATACCAGCTTTTAAAAGCGTCTGACCGGCCTTTGCGCCATTATCCAACCCACAAACCGTATGCGATCTTGCCTTGACGTAGATCGCGCCGCGGACACAATAGGCCGAACTTGTCAGATATTCGGCTGCCGTGATGATCTTATAGCCCAGCGCCTGCAATGCGGCTTTCATTGTTCCTGTCGTCCATCCGTTTGATCCGTAGGTCGCACCGGATCCGGACGCCACCGCCGCCACGTTCTGAAGGCTGCTACAATCACAATTACACTTTCCGACTTTGTGAAGATCGAAGTTGACCGCTTTCGCCAGCTTGTAAAGCGTGTTCCGGTTGTCGGAACCGTACTGGCTGTAACCGATATTGTCATTTTTACAGGCCGCTTCAACCGCGGCGGCGTGTTTCTCCCTGACACCAGCGTCCGGATGGATTGCCATATAGTCCCATGGCTTGCTGTACCATTCCCGAATGCAGACTTCCTTCCCGGTCTGATCTCCCTTTACGCCGTTGACGCCGCCATTTTCTGAAATGCTGGCATGTCCTATTCTGATACCCATGATATTTTCCCCCTTTCCGCTCCTGGATGCTGCGTATTTGTCATAATACATCTGACCATATCCGGCGCGCCTGTTTTTCATTGCTTCGGATTGATCCTCCGGACGTTCAAATCCGGTCAGAACCTTGTCGGATGCTGCTTTCACGCTGGCGGCCGTTTTGAGGGCTGAAAGCACGCCCTTGTAACTTGTGGCCAGCTCTTTGTCCAAAAATTCAAGCTGCGTTTCCAGATCCCCGATTGATGCCCCCTTTGATTTCGCCAGATCATAAAGCCCGGCCTTCCGGCCTGCAGAAGTCCATTGCGCCAGACCGTAGCCGTATTGTTTGCCGGGAAGGGGACGCAGAAATTCTGCGCGGTCGATCCGCCCGGCGTCAACCGCCGCCGTATAGGTTTCATCCGTGCAATAGGGCTTTCCAGCTTTTTTCAGCTGCTTCTCGCACAAATTTTCAAGATTTTTAGGATTAAGTCCACTTTCAGCATACAGATTTCCCATAAGACCAGCTACTCCGTAATCGTTGGTTATTTTCCCACGAAGGTAATTCCAGATCTGTTCCTCTTGTGTGTTTCCTTTTAACGCCATAGGCAATCTCCCATCCCCTGATACTTGCAATCAGGAATTTTCACTTATTTTCACTTATTTTCATTTGTTTCACAGCCGCCTCAATCAGCATATCAAGCTGGTCATCCGATATACTGATATTTTTGGCGATCAGGATATCTTTTAACAGATCCACAACTATAGCTTTTCTTTCCGCCCCTGTTTTTGCGGCATACACCTGCTGTGCCATCAGTACTGCCGCATTTACCCATTTTGTAATCTCATCAAGCTTATCCTGCCCAATTTTCCCCCTGATCCACGGGATAAGATAACATGTAGTTACAAATATGGCCAGCATTACAACCAGTTTTAATAACTCGAATATAATTTCGTTCATAAATCAATATCCTCACTTTCATCCTTTTTTGATTCATTTTTTAGCTTAAATTTTTTAATCAGTGCGCAGAGGAGGACTTCCCCACCAAACACACTAAAAAAACAGGTTGTAAGAGTGGATGACTCTACACCTGTCTTAATGGTCACTACTGTCTGGGCTATAGTATAAATCACCAGACTGGCAAAGCAGAAAACTACATACTTGTCCAGACCTTTCATTTTTTTCTTTTTCCTCTGGCGTCTACGCTCCTGTTTCTGAACTGCCTGTTGTCTCTTTCTTTTTAGTTCAAGCACTCTTTTTTCCTGCGCATACTGATCTGTTCGTCCCATGCCAATTCCCTCTTACAATCCAATCTTCGCAAAAACAATAGCCATGACAGCTCCCAGGATTGCTGTACCTATATATGCCACTGCTTTCCGCCACTTCTCGCCATCCCTGCCCTCAATCTGATCTAAACGCTTACTCTGCTGTTCCTGTACCTTCAACATATTCTCCATGTTCGCAGCCAGCTTTTCTGTGGAAGCCGCCAGGTTGGAAATTTCCCGGACGCTGTCCTCCAGGACTTCAATCCGATGATTCTGTCTGTTGTTTTCCTCTTTGATCCTATCGTTTTCTGATTCCATCAAATCACGAAATTGCTCAAGCTCCCTGTGTGTTACCGGATTATCCATCTGCCTCATCTCCTTTTAAAAATCCATGTACAATTCTGACAAGCCTATGTTAAGCTTATGCATGCCCAACGCTACCAACAGTAATGCACCCAAAACGACCAACGTCCCAATTATAATGATCAATTTTTTCCTCCCCTTGTAAGAAAAACGAAGGCAGCCCTTCGGTTTGAGAAGAGCTGCCTTCCATATGCTTATTCCGCTTCCACGTCCATGAGTTTCTGCACCTGTGCACGCCACAGCGTCGGCACATCTGTGATCTTCATGAGACCTGCATTGATCCTCTTATAATAAATCTTTGCCATACTATTCACCTCCCTTCAACGCCGCAACTGTTTCTCCAAGTTCCGCAACTGCATCCATAACAATACTTAAATTATCTCCAATATCCATAACGGCTAAGGCCAGTTCTGAATTTGTTGGCGTTGCCTCGGCTTCTGCAGCCGCTTTGTCGGCAGCTTCCTTTTCCGCCGCCTGAACTGCCTCGATCTCAGCGTACTTGTCTGCATCGAACACCCACTTTTCACCATCCCAATAGCACGCCCTCGCCTTATTGGGATCTGCATACGGCGGTAATTCTGTACATTCAATGTTGCCGTTTTCAGTAACATAGGAATAATAATACGATTTGTTCCTTGTTTCATCTAAAACTATGATTACATTATACTTCATAATTTCTCCTTTCTAAAATGCCCTTAAAGGGCTGGTTAATAAATTACATGATCGGCTAAATAGCAATTTACAAGTTATAAATCCAGTTGTTGCTGGTGCTATGGGTAGTGGTACTACCAATATTAATATCAGTACAAAACCTGGGGAAATATATGCTGTTGCGGCCTATGCCAGCGGTGCCAGCTTTACAGGCGGAACAGTACTGTGTAGCAACTCGCCCAGCGGAGTTGAATCGCCAGGTATTGGAGGCGCATTATATATCATTAAAGCTACCACAACAACACTTGGAATTACAAAAGGTAACAGTTGGCATGGATTAAGTGTCATAAGAATATGTTAAATTATTAAAATCAGAGTTTAGTTATTTGATTGAACCAGTTACAAGATAAGCTGATACTGTACAACTTACTCCGAATCCTTGAACATTTCCGATTCCTCGTCTATCATGATATGCCGTATATGATATTCCAGAAATAGTTAAAATTCCAGTAGACGGATTGTAATTTTTACTAATTCCACTCGAACCAGCCAACATTCGTACATCTTCATTATATCTAAAGAAGTCTGTTCCACCATTTGATATACCACTCACTGAAACAATAAAATTGGCTGACGTAAATTTTTGATAATCATTGGGAAATTTGGAGCTTACATTAAAGCTTGTACCTGTACCGAGATAGTATACGCTTCCTAAATTGCTATTTGCCGACCTAACTTTACTATTCTCATCGTAATGTCCAGCCGGCATCTCAAAATATGTATAATCACTATCCTGCGTCGTCCCTGTCGCATCTACCGTCACGCCTGCCAGTTCTGGCATAATCCCTGTTATCTGCTCACCAGCTGCATTATGAGCAGTATAACCGTCCAGGAGCACTGCTGCCGTGACAGTATCTTCTGACGTGTTGGTCATTTCCAATATCTTGTCTATCAGCTGTCCTATTGTATCATCCGTGGATGCCTCTACTCCCATGGCAACGAGATTGTCCACGAGTTTATTTTTTGCCTCATTGCCAAAGATAAAAACCTTATTGATCGCATCTATCATATTTTTTGCGTCAAGACCTTCCACAAACCCCATGCCGCCTCCATCAGGATTATCGCCTAAAATCCTGTCTATTTGCGTCTGCAAATCTCCCTTACCCTTAACATCCACATCACCCACGATTCCATCAACATAGTTTTTCATCCATTCACGTTCCTCAGAATATATGATAGATACATTCGCATTCCTGGATACAACTGTCTCAATTGTAACTGCCATATAATATGTAATGCTTCCATCATGCGCCGGAACTTCTTCTGTATGTCCATCCACAGCATATCCAACACAATACAGTTTTTCTTCTCCATCAACAGACTTTGCATAGATACCAATCTCACTCAGCTGGTATCCCTCCCGAAGCCCAGTATTATTAATTTTAAATGTTACATCTACCGTGCAGTCTTCGCCCTCCGAAAAACTATCCAGTCCAAATTCCTGCTGTTGTTCCTTCAGTTCTGTCATGTCGTGGATATCCTCCGCCGACATATACACACCTGATCCTGTTACGGCTTTCGTAAATGTAATATTAGTCAACCCGCCATTATAGACCATAGCGAGCCCTGCGCTTGTCAAATAACATCCTTCAAACTTTGTCACTTACATCCCACCTTAATCACAATTTGTTTTTTTATGACGGCTGCACAGCCAGAGTATACTGCCCCCATAAGCTTATATTCGATTTTTTCCTTGTTACGAATATGCAAAATCCTTTGATAAAGAATTCCAACACCTATATGTACCATATTCTTGACAGGATCATGATCAATCTCCACGCCGTCTATTATAGACCTAGCCGCTTTTACCCTCTGCAACATATC
Source organism: uncultured Lachnospiraceae bacterium (assembly GCA_947178145.1). Taxonomy (GTDB): domain Bacteria; phylum Bacillota; class Clostridia; order Lachnospirales; family Lachnospiraceae; genus COE1. The sequence continues at coordinate 7,580 of CAMWXE010000050.1, forward strand.
TGCAAATAATGCCCTCGACTCCCCTTCAGGAGCATCAGTTGTCTCAATTTTAAAATGATATGGTTTTCCAGGTTCTCCGTTGTATTCGTACCACGGCACAAATTTTGCATACAAAACACTATGTATTAACAAATCTTCAACTGCCTTTGCCGTTCCAGCATACATCCTTGATTCAATTGTAGCCTTTATTAGTTTCAGTTTTTGTTTTTCACTGTATTCAGATTTATAATATGGTGCCCTTATAGATATGGCCATATAGTCATAATACTTTGGGTCTGCATTATCAAGATCACTCCATACAGTAAGCTTTTTAGCAAGCATATGCAGCTTCTTTATCTGCCTGTCAAATGCATATGAAAAACATGCATTCTCTGTATTCTGTAGATTAGGAGGTAGTGATAAATATGTACTTCCAACATCATCAAATTGGTACATGACCTTTCCCTCTATTCTTTTTCAAAGCCTCTAAACAACATTTTTATACTACTGCATATTGCCACCTCATTTTCGCCAACATACATATGTTCAGGTTTTTTAATTTCTACTCTTGACGCACCTGCCGCACTCACATAAGTAATTAAAACATTTGGATTTACTGCACGTCCAATTTTACTTTTGATATAGTCAACAAAAGTACCACATGCATCCTCAATTGCTTCTTTAATCCCATCTGCTATATCTTTCTGCTCATACGCAATATAGTAATCTGCCTCCACTTCATATGTCACCACGTCAGGAGCAATGACTTCCACTTTGTCCGTATCAGGGGTTACTTTTAAATCTTTAATATACCCCAGCACCTTGTCGCAGTATTCTACTGCAGGGATCGCACCGTTCTGTAGCAAAATAAATATCTGCACTAATGCCTCATTGTTTGTGATCGCTTTTGCATCAACGATATTGCTGCTGTATCTCTTGGCAATCTGCTCATAGCACTCCGCCGAGCCAGCTGTTGTATAAGATGCTGGAAAATTGTATATCAACTCTTTCAATTCCTGATTGGTATATTTATCATGACCACCTGCACTTTGAGTCATATTTTTAACACTTTCCACAAGATTCACCGGGTCTGCTATTACATTCAGCTGACCGATTACATACCCATTTCCAACTGTCCCAGACAGTGTACATGTAGCGCTTGCCTCTGCATATACTTCACCGGATGGAATAACCAATACTTCATCTATTGCAAAAAAAACATTGTCGCCGGAAGTTGCTCTTGTTCCGGCAGGAATTATAATATCCGTTGGCTGTGGCTCTGCCAGACAAAACCTTAATATTACAGTCGCTGATTCTACCCCATCTTCCTTAAAGCCAAAATTAGCCGCCCAATTTCTTGTATAATCACCATACATATACTGCAAAAAATTCAATTTATGCCGTTCATTTATGATGGTCGCAAGCTGGTATAATTTTCCAGCTGCTACATTCAGCATGATTCTTCTGCTATCAGCAGGATATAGTATCAACTCCTCACCAGTCAGTTCACGCCAGTAAGCTTCATAATCTGCAATCATTTCGTTTACTATAGATTCAAAAGTAATCCCCTCATCTGCCAACATATTGATCTCGGGAAGATTATCCAGCATATCAATTTTAGCCACCTTTTATCACCATCCTCACATTATTATTCTTGCCAAACCGAACTTCTGACACCTCTACCCGATCTTCCCACATACTGCATTGAGTAATAACTTCTGCTGCATATTTATTCCGAGAAATCTCCGAATTAGATTCAGGCGGATAATTTCTAATGCCTAGAGACCGGATATATGGAGCTGTGGCATAAGGCGTACTCGCTATCGTACTTATGCTGTTAATTACACTGTCCTGTTCTGTAGCATTCATTGACAAATTTTTCTTCGCTGCATACTCTATATCCATTTTTCGGCCCCTATTTCTATTTTGGAATAATAAATACCTGACCGGGATATATCAGATTAGGTTTTTTAATTTTATCCCTGTTGGCATTATATATCTTAGAATACTGATTTCCGCTTCCATAAAATTTCTTCGCGATATTCCACAAGCAATCACCCTTTACGACAGTATACATTTCATTGCTGGTTTCGACTGCTGTTTTCGCTTCTTCACTTTGTCTCCCTGATGGTATTGTGGTTATTCTGGCAACCTGATTTGCATACTCTTTCATGGTCACCTGAAAGCTCATTGCAATCGGTCGTCCATCTATATATAAAGTCTTGAATCCTTCTGATATATTTGTTATGACAAATGGATTACTCCCTACTTTCCGTCCTCCCAAGACAAAAAATTCAGCCTGTCCCGTTGCTTTCTTTTGGAATAATTTATCCTGCACTTCCAACGGTTTAACACCATACCTTGCATCAGCTTCAATCGTTAGTGCAATTTCATCAAGTCCGTCCCCGCCAAACTCCAGATATGCTTTTTCCCCATTCCTTTCATGTTCAGCAAAACTAGCAGATGAACTCCTGCCAAGATCATGAAAAGATAGTATTTTATTTCTCCCATTTCCCGAAGTACAATAAAATACAATATCCCCAAAGCTGCCAACAGTCGCCATGTAATTCACCCCCTCTGTGTTGCGTTCTTGTATTCAATCTCATCAACAACAACTTTATTTACCCTGAATTCCAGCTCTTTTTTCTCCGGCGTATACTTCACACCTGTGCCATCTGTGAACTGTTTATAAAAGATGCCTGCCCCCGTCTCACCTGGTTTATTTTCATTCAAAAATAACTTACCAAGTATTATGCCCTTTCCAATCTGTCCGCCAATCTCCTCAAATAACACTGCAACTACATCGCCATGTTTAGGCATTTCATAGCACATGGACAAAAAAGGAACCCCCTGTATCACCTGGTTTTCCCTTTCCTGAAGAGCAATATTTGCCGCCCCTGCTGTATAATCAACCGATGATATTTTTCCATAAAATAATGCTACCATACTGCCCCCTAAAAACCCGTTACCACCTGATGTGCTGTGAGCGATACCGTATACTTTCCACCAGATTTCTGATGAGTAACACTGTCTATAAAATAGACGCCATCCAGTTTTCCGAACCCGGTTAAATTAAAACAGTCCGTCGCCATGTACTTTGCACTTCCCACCATTTTGATAGTAATGGTTCTGCTTTTCCTGATGTTTTCCCTCAATGCGGCTTTTCCCTTTTTCTCAGCATCTCCATAAGACTCTGCCTTTGTATTAATAAACATCTGACGATTTCCCTCTTTACCCGGAATCGTATACTCATATGCAACCACTTTGCCTTTCTTTCCTTCTGTATACTGTATTTTCACACTGTCATATACTGTTGTCACCTGATTAATCACGGAGTATGAGCCATTACCCCCCAGCTGATCATGCGAAATTTCGTACAATGGCTTCTTTTGTTCATATATTGCCTGGTCGTACACCACCATTTTGTTGTTATACAGTTTGACAGATAATCCATAATCACTGCCAAGAGCAAATGCAAAAGCAAGGTCAGTCTTTCCATTTTGATTGACAGACTCAATGCTGCTATCCTCAGCATCATATACAAGTTCAATTCCCGATGCTGAGGCAATATCATCCATTACAGTCTTAATGGTTGTCTTATTCCACGTCCTGCTTTTTTGTTTTACATTAAAATTACTGTCTATCGGTGTGGATATTCCCGACAATTGCAAAGTTTCGGGAAAACCGGAATATTTGAGGGAATCCACCATGAAAGTCCCACAGTACATTTTCCCTTCTTTATAATCTGTCGCCCACTCCTGCAGTTGTATCCAGGCCTTGAACATGTCTGTCTCTGATGGATAGAATCCATTCATCCACTTCTGGTTAATGTTTGCAAGACTCAGTGTCACAGTATCCGCAGTTCCCGAAGCATTATCTTTCCATGTAAAAGAGTCGCAATCATCCGCAATAATGTCTGTTGCATCTACGCCATTGTATTCAATGATTAGTTTTGATTTCATTGTATCCATTATGTGTTATCCCTCCATGGTGGCCGTTCGCTTACTGCAGCCGGACACGCTTTGACAGGACACCATACTTTTACTCCTGCCGAAAAGATATATATTTCCATGAGTTCCCTATTTTCCTCCGCATTAATAAGTACTTCCATCATCTGTTCATTCCCATACACAACCCATGCGATATAATCCCACATATCCCCCTGTCTGGTAGTATAATAATATCCTCCCATATATATCTCCTATCCAAATGCTGTCCGTTTACCTTCCCTCTGTATCTCAGACAGCATTTCCCTGAGCTCGTCGATACCAAGAGTCAGAGCACTCCGAACCTCATCCTTGGAAGCTGCCCCCTGAATAGTGATATTTGGACTAAATACAATCTGCACACTCTTTCCGGTGTCCCCCCTATCATCCATATTACTTACACCGTTTAACAGCACCTGATCCCTTGTCCCATCAGGCAATGTCCCTAATATCTGCCCAGCCTGCATCCACAACTGTTTCGCCCTGGCTGAACCATCAAGCGGCACTGCCGCCTCTGGTCCATCCTCCGCAAAAGTAGTCAGTATCGGACTATTATAGATACCTCCCTCTGCGTTATGGAGGATAGCGGAATGATCGCTATACCAGCCTGTACGCCCTGTCATGTTAAAAGACGGATTGCTCGTCAGATTCACGCCTATAGAAGCAGATAATTCCTGTGAAAATACCTGGTCAAGATACGCCTGCGAAAAAGCATATATACCATCAATTGCAGGTTGTATCGCCTCTGCCTTTGATGCCTCGAGACTGCTCTCAATGCCTGACACTGCAGTCATAGTATAACCTGTCAGATCCTCATAATATTGATCTACAAACTCTTTCATGCTTGTATCATTATCAGCACCAGACACTTCATTTACAACATCCCGGTAAAGGCCTTCCGCATTTTTACCTTTCCGCAGATCAGATTTAGACACGGACATACCATGAAGAGTCTCGTATTGATCAATCAAGGATTGGACTGATGCTTGCATCTCAGGACTCAAATTGTCCCATTCATCCTTTAACGCATATAATTCTAACCTAGAAGCCTCCATAGTTTCCAGCAGTTCCCCAACTGCATGGCGGGTTACGTCATCTGGCCCTTCAGAAGCAATATCCAGCAGCATCACATCTAACGTACTACCCGGCTGATTAGCCCAATTCGCATCGTAAGCAGAATCACTATACTTTGAGATCGCTTTTGTCACTGCATCCTCGTATTGACCAATCTCATCCCCATAGGATTCATAAACTGTATTGAACAGGAACTCCAAAGACCGCATCTGTGTCTCCGCCTTTTCATTTGCAAAGTTTGCCTGTAGTTCATTGACTGCCTCGCCATATTCTGCCGGGGACAGGGCACCACCTTTAAAACTTGCTGTAAGACTAGAATAATTTTTTAAGTATGCCTCTTCATACGCCTCCATCGCTTCCGCAACCTGTATGTCCAGCTCTTCCGTGAGATTTTCAAAACTGTCAAGAGTCAGTTCTTTTCCAGAATAATCCATAGAAAACATTGATAGCTTTGCCTCAAAATCACCTACTGCCATAGCTTTCTGAATGTCAGCCATCTGCCTCTGAAGGTTTGATATTGTTTCAACTTCTCCAATTTCAAGAAGACCGTCATTAAACGCCTCTGTAATAGCATTATTAAGGTCTGCTCCCATAGCTTGTAGAGCCATATAATTATCTGAATAAAATTGGTTAACTTTTGCCGTAATACTATCAGCATCCGAAAAACTTTCGCTAAACGCATACTCCATGTTAAGAGAAACTGCGTACAGTGTCTGCTCCGCATACTCCTGTGCCGATGATATATAATCATCTATCGCTTTCTTATAACTTTCTTTTTCAGCATTAGTCAACTCCATACCAATGGATATCTTCCAGTTCATTTTGTCAAGATCTTTAACAGCATCCTCCATAACAGCAGAAATACTATCCAGATCGCCAAACTCTTCCAACGCCTTCAGAACCCCTGTTAGACTTTTAGAACCAACAATGCTCTCCGCTACCTGCTCAATATCTTTCATAGACAAAGCTATTGACCCAAAATGCGATTCAAGATCCGCGCTGACCGCCGCCTCTTCTGAATCACGTATAGCGCCCCTCATCCCTGCAAATGCAGTAATTGCCAGTCCCGCCGCCGTCACAGCCGCAGAGACTGGATTGGTGAAAAACTTTGCAATATTTATCCCCATCATTGCAGTCTTTAACAAAATCATACCAGATGCCATGCCGGATAATGCACCGACAATCGCCCCCTTATGCTTAATTACCCACTGCCCTGCTGCAATGCCAAACTCCCAAATATTTTCAATACCCTCTCCAAGTCCTTCCAGTGCCTTTGCAAATTCTCCCTGATGCGCCTCTGCAAAGTCCACAATCGATTCCGTGGCATGAGGAAGACTTTCTGCGAGCCATGATACAAAATCCTTCGCATCATCTGAAAATACGTCTACAAGGCGAATCTGCATATCTTCCTTTGCGGATTCAAATCTTTTCTGCGCATTTTCCAGCGTATCCGTAGTAATATCATACATATTTTCCAGCGCGCCGGTGCTATTTGTTACGCTTTCCTCCAGCATGTCCCACGCACTTTCCTCCTGATCTACTGCATCCAACAGGTATGCCATCTGAGAATAATAATGCGTTCCTGCTATGTTTTTCAAGCTAAGTGTTCTCTGATCGTCACCTTCAAGACTAGACATAGCGTCATTTATTTGAGTCAGAACCTCCTCAAATCCTACAAATTCTCGTTTATCATCCCAAAGAGAAACACCTAATCTGTTCAGTTCTTTCAGGGCTGTCGTATTTCCTGCCAGGCGGACAAAAATAGCATTGAGTGCCGTTCCTGCCTCTGTTCCCTTTAGTCCATTGTTTGCCAGCACACCCAGTGCAGTAACCGTGTCATCAAGATCCGCCCCAAGAGTTCTGGATGCGCCACCAGTCTTGACTAAGGCTTCCATGAGCTGTTCAGCTGTGGTATTGGCAGCGTTGTTACCTTCAACAAGTTTGTCCAGATACATGTCAAGTTCATCTACACCTATCCCTAGTGCGCTCATAGAATCTGTCACAAGATCACTTGTTGTCTGCAACTCTTTACCTGTCGCTGCTGCCAGCTGCAGCATGGGTGTCAGTCCTGATATGGATGTATTGACACCCCATCCGGCCAGTGACATATATTCCAATGCAGAGGCTGCCTCTGTCGCCGTAAATACCGTACTGCTTCCTGCTTCCAGCGCAGCTTCTTTCATTGCCAGAAACTCTGTAGACGATGCCCCTGATATGGATTGTACAGTTGCCATCTCCTGCTCGAATGATGTGTATGTATCTACTGCGTTTGATATTGCATATGTAGCAGTAGCGGCAGCAGCTGTTACTCCTGCTGCTATTCCTGCAATAATTCTATTGGATAGGGAATTAATCCCTTGCAGTCCAGACTCTACTTTTCCCAAGGCTGATTTCCAACCGCCTTCTACCTTTTTACCAACAGCTGCCACATCCGACTCCGCTTTCCCTAAAGTTGTATTCCAGCTAGGAGAAGCAGCTGCGCCTAGCCTCACTTCCAGTTCGTATGTTGCACTAGCTGCCACTACATTCTCCTCCTCACTACTTCCTTCCTTGCTTCCCGAGCCTCACAGTCGGCCTTAATGATCATTTCAATCACTTCCATAAAATCCTGAATCGGCAGATTCAACAAATATTCAAGGTTATTCCCCGATCTCATAGTAATACGGACCGCTGCCTCCTTCAGATTATGAACCAGCTGGTCGCCAGCGCCTAGAATAAAAAATAAATTCCAATCCGGGAAGTAATGACCTGCTGGTCCTTCAATTTCAACATATTGAAAAATTCAATCGGAAGATTTGTTGCCCGCATGGCAATATGCTTTGTATAAGTTATATCCCGGAACTTATCCCGTGGGTGATAGTTCATTTTCGCCATGATGCGATCCACATATTCACCATCTGTTGTGGTGAGATCTTCCAATCCACTCAGATCAACTTCCTTGATATCTTCCCCCTCAAACTTATAAGTCTTCGACAATGGAATCACATATGGTAAACGCTCGTTGATATTTGCTTCCGCATCTGCCGCATGAGCAGATACATCAGCAGCCGCATCAACAGATGCCTGCTCTGCCATTTCCTCCATGTTCAGCTCCTTATTGTCCTCACCCATACATCCTGCCTCCTTTAAATATAATCCATAATGTCCTTTGTCTGATCGATTCCACCAATAATGGCTCTCCCATTAAATTTATCAATCTCAACAACTACCTCACCATCAATAACGTCCTTATAATAAGTGACCTCTTTTGTAACACTTGGTTTGCCATAGCCACCTTTTTTTAATGATCCAAAGTTAATGCCTTTCGTCATCCCTCGTATTGTTATCGTGCGGTTTTTGAGTGACTTCGTACTGTCATCAGGATTAATAAACTCCTGTGCACTTCTAAATATTAACGGTACATTGTCCATCGCAGCAATCTCCAACGAACTTTTTGCAATATTGGAAAATCCGATCTCAATTTCCATACTCTGGTATTGTCCGACTGCTGGAGAATCAATCTCACCTGACATTCCCGCCAAGCTAAGAGTGTCAGATAAGTTTTTCAGCTGTGGAAGTGTTGTCTCATCTGTCACTCCAATCAGTTTGTTCGCCGCTGAAGCTGTGCCCACATAAACATTGTAATTATTAATTTTATCAGGAATAAGATTCATAATTATTCGCCTCCTTCAAAAACTGCCTGCAGGATCTGCGAATCCCACGTAAATGTATGTTCTATATACTCCGCAGGCGTATAATCTGCATATCTTGTATGGAAACGGAAGTGTCCTTCCAATATCTCCGCCTTAGGATTCTCATCCTTGTTAAATACAACATACGCGCCTGCAAGATAATCCGGCGTCAAAGCATTCAGATCCGTATTATAATTACTTACCACCGAATCAACCATCTTATAATTTCCATCTGTTCCAATCAGTGATAAATACTCTGTCTTGAAACGGTTCTCAATAAAATTGGACATCATGACACATTTGATATAGCGGTTATTTGGTTCCTGATTGTCCGGATATGCCGCTGTGTTGTTTCCCCAGCACTTCCATCCCCCCAGGTAAGCAAAAGATAATACTCCGATTGCATTCAGGTAATTGTTAACCTGTTTCTGTGTCATATGGAACTCTTTACCACCTTCGAGAACAACGCCATCTATTGGAATCGCTTTGTTATCTGGAGATGATGGAACCCCTGCATTCGCAGCGCATACATATTGAAGCATTGCAGCCACAGACGCAGACGCATAGATCTCACACCCTGCCATAAGCACTTTAGGCCAGCACAATACTGCCCATCTGGTAAATACGCCCAGCCTGTCCTTTGCTGATTTAACATCCGTTAACTTTCTAGTCTCCGCTGATTCGATATCAATAACTGCCACTGCATTTAGTAAATCTCCTATCAATTCCGCCTTCGCTTCAAGTGCTGCTGCCACCGCAGGATCAGCAGAATACTTTGGCGCCGAAATGATATCCGGGATCACCTGAAACCTGCTATAAATCTCATCCAACAGTTCTATGCCAGTCCTGACTCCCTCCTCTGTTACACCGCCTATAATATCCTCTGCAGTAACACCTCCCGGATTCAGTTTGGTATACGCAATTGTAATCTTTGATGCATCTTTAAACGCACCTTCGGTTGTCACTGCAACCGTCACATAACCGTTCGCATCAAAAGCAGCTATGTAGTCTTCATCCGTTTTCCCTAGTACATCGTCTGCCGAAACCACAATACTATCAAGGAGAATTCCATCTACATCAACGGTAGTACTGCCTTTTGTAAGTACAAACTCCTCTCCGGCGACTGCTGTCACATGGTCAGGGTTACCTGGATCAAGTACATTGATCATAACCACCGGCGCAATCCCCACTTTCAGGAACGATGCAAGTGTTGTCTGCATCAACGTATAATTCTCATAATCTGTATTTAAGCCCATATACTGTTTCACGTCCTGCCTGCTTTTCACAAGAAAAGGAACATTGAGTGCACCACGCGGATTATCCAGAAGGTTGACAGGAGCAGTTCCAACTGCAACCTGTACTCGCGAAGCTTCTACTGTTTCCACAGAAATATCTGAATTTCTTAACGTACTGATTTCATGTTTATAATCTGACATCATTTACCTCTCTTTTCTAATTTTTTATAAGACAAATTCAGGAAAGAGCCTTCTCTTCTAAGCTCATTCCGGCTATATACGATGTTGTCCATTTGTACAAACAGGTATTTTGCCAGCGGACTGACTTCACATGCCTGCTCAATCACATTTTCTGGATAGTATGCAAATATCTGATTTTTCCGCACAATTCCTTTTATATCTGGTCCCAAATACATTACCTGTTTCACATTAAGTCACCAATCCCCTCCTGGTATACTTCTGGGAGCTTCCACTTTGTTATATAGTCACATTCATAATAGTTAGGATAGCATTCATGATTATATCGCTTATGGCGCTCCTGCTCTATTTCATATCTACTATCTATAATCCGCTTTTTCCAGAAATGCAAATCTAACTGGTTCATCAAATTGGCAAGTATCATGTTCCCTTGGTGTTCCTCCTCCAGAAGCATGATGCTCATTACAATATGGACAGTTACCACCCATTTCCCATCACCATCCGTATCCTCTTCGTCCAACATCACAATAATATAATCTTCCTGGGCAGCATCATCCGAATCGTCCTTATACGGCTTATCCTGACGGTAGATGTTGTAATTTCTCCAGACACTACCATCCAGTTTTTTCAGACTCTGGTTGTCAGTCAGCTCCTGTATCTCTCTGATGATCGCATCCTGCAAATCCAAATCTGTCATTTTGTGACTCCTTTCAGAACATTATCAATCTCATGTAACAGACGTTTTTCAAACATATCGCTCGCATCCCTATTAAATCTCGCAAGTACCTTATCATTTTTTATAACCTGCGGCAGGGCCGGAGCTGCCACCCCCCGTATCGGAGCACGTGACTCATCCGATACCCTTTGAAACAATGCAATACTGCCATTTCTTGTCTGCTGCACGAAAGGTTTCGGACTGCCGTTTAACGGTGTATATCCACCCTGCCTCATAACTTTTGCCCGCACATATTCAGGATCTGGATTAACTGGATCAGAAGACTGTATCACAAAACGTGGCGTGAGTGATGACTCACGTCCAAACACATACAAATTTGGGTGCGAATCCTTGTATGTAAGCGTCAATACTGGATTAGCCGCTGTCGCCTTTGTTACCTTCAGTATTCCGTCCACATCTTTCTGCAGCACATTGTATATCTTTGCAGTTTCCTGTTTTACAGCTTTCTTTCCTGTATTGACAGACCGGTTTGCAGCCCTCGCTATAACAGCACCGGACCGGCTCGCCAACACACCAAGCCTTTGTTTAACAGCTTCCTCAGACACATAGATCGTCACATTAATCATCTGCTCACCTCCTACACTGTATGAATACCAATAGCCAGTGTGTACACACCCTCATGCAGTTTAACATCCTGAATAAAATATTTTTTTCCATCCAGATTAATCATTGCATTAGTTGTAAGCTTTCTTTGTATATCCTCCTTCCGGACATAGACAACATAAATTACCCTGTTCACTGCCATTTCTTTCTGGTTAAATGTTGACTGCGAACGTCCATAATACTTTCTCGCACCCTCACTCTTTACCTCTGTCAGAATGACAGTACATTCTTTCCCATCAATAGTATGCTTGCCAGCAAATTCATCCTCATCAAAAAATGCGTTCCTCAGATCATCCTGATATGCCTCCCTAAAGTTCATTTCTGTCGCTTTCCTTCCTGTCTGCGTCCACAGCCTCTGTACCAGAACTTTTTTCGCGCCCCACAGTTTCTGCAATATACCCTGCTTTCTTCATCCAATTTTTATCTATTGGGGACAATCCCGTTACAGTTTGTCCAGTTCGAAAAACCTTACTCCCAACAATGATGGTAGAAATAGCTTTTAACATTTTGCACCTCCATAAATCGGATTAAACTTCATCCTGATATGCCAATACTGCTTCCTTCAATTCTTCAAGTTTAGAATCCGCAGTCAGACCACTTAGTCCAATTGATTGCGCATACTCAATCACATCGTTTTTTCTAGTCATCGCCCTGATATCTGCCTCGGTTTTCAGCTCAACTTCCGGCATCTCATCCATGTGCGAGTCAATGTCTCCGTCCGTACCATCACCAGAATCATCTATTGGATCATAGATATTTGCAACCAGCCACCCTTCCCAATCCAGGGGATAAGGGACAGGCCGTGAGAACATCTGCACTTCAATCATGTTATTAGTCTCGCTGACAACAACCCGCGGAACAATTCTTTCTGCATGTGATACAAAGCCTGTGCCTTTTACAAAAGTTACCTGAGCATATGCCGTGGATCCCATCTTCGGGTGCAGAAAAAGGATTGTACCCTTGGGCAGCATCTCCCTGATCTGCCCATCAAGATCCTCATACACCTCGTCATATGTAAACAATGTAAAAGTCACACCGTTTACGTTGATACTGCCATTGCATACTACACCGCTGGGAAGTTCCGCTTGATTAATCTCCCCTGTATTTACATGCCGTTTGTTATAATATTCCAGAAACTCCTTGTCAGTCATAAGCTGCATAGACACATCACCTGTCATAACAATATCCGTTGCTCGTACTCCTCTCTTTCTTAGGATAATTGAAACCTTATAAAACTCCTGCAGCTTCTCTTCCGCACTCATATCCAGCCAGGATTTAAAAAATTTATACACATTTCCAAACTTTTCATCATAAAACTGCAATATCCTAACCTGATAATTTTCATCCCTAACCGCATCATCTGCCGTAGCAAAATGTTTCATGACAATTCTTCCCGTGGTCAGCAACTCGGTAGTCATAAGCTCCTGCCTGCGATAAATCGACAGCCTCATGTCATCCATATGCTCGGACTGAATCTCATTCTCCCTTGATGCAGGTGTCCGTCCGGAATCAGGTGCCTCCCCAAACGCTTTTAGTTCCAACTCATCTGCCGTGATAGGCATCTTGGGCGCAATATAAGGTGCCTGCACATAATCCGCCCGATATCCTTCCGCATCCATGGCGATTCCCCCGACAACCGGAATTACAAACGGCGCAACCTTCCGTCCACCTTTTTTTGACTCAATCAGTGCCTTCTCAGAATAATATGTTGTTCCATCTGGGAAATAGCGGTCCTTAAAAAATGATACAACCGGATACATCTTCTTGATCGTTCTGATCAGCTTGTAAGTTTCTACTACCATATATATCCTCCTTATTTAAGATAAATTCCCTTGCTCCTAAGCCCTTCAATGTCTGCTATAGTAATTTCCGGATCCGAAATAACTTCACTCGCTCTGAATGAGCCACTGGTATAAACAGCCACGACGACCTCTGTATCATCAGATGTATACGTAGCATCTCTAGCAACAATAGCACTAGGTGTCCCACTTTCAGAATGAATACTATAGGCATCATTATCAAAATCAAGCAACTGCCCACGTTTTAATACCCCATTAGCGCAGGATTCAATTGCAACCTGTACTGCCGTCGCGTCAATCGGATGTTTCATATCATAAACCAGCTTGTCCTTTTCTACTGTATATGCAATATTGTTAAGTGAAGACATCTTAGTTTCCTCCTTTCTTTCTGTTGATATAAGACGACATTTCGTCAGACTCATCTGTCTGTTCCTGCCCAGCATCAGGTATTCCGATCCCTACATCACCGACACCAGACTCATCAGAATCTGCTTTTGCCTGCGTCATATATGCTGCTGCCATTTTATCCCCATTGACCATTGCCCGATATGCAAGTGCAGGCCCATCAATAGGATTCTCACCATATTTCGCATCATGCAACATATCAGACGCAACTGTACCTGCAATCGCATCAAGCGACTGTATCCGCGTCCTCTCTTCCTTCTGCCCTTCCGCCCTTGATTCCGCTTTTATGGCATCAATTTCTGCCTGTACTTCAGGATTCTTCTCTAAAAACTCACTCAATGTCATACTATCTTTTCCTCCTTCTTCCATTTTATCAGAAACAGCCAGTGCACTGTTTTTCTGCCCATTCAACAGCATTGTTCCTGTTTCAACTGTGCTGCTTTTATCCGCATTAATAATCAACTGCATCAGATTTTTCGCTTTATCTTCAGGTATAATCGGAATACCAGTCGCAACAATACTTGTTGGCTCAACTTTATGGCCTCCCTCTGTCACGTTCGGATCTCCGAATATATAACCATCAACAAATCCATGCTCAATTGCTGTCTGCGGACTCATATAACTGTTCTTATCCATTAAAGCCTGAATTTCCTCTCTGCTCTTTTTGGTTTTCCTGACATATGCATTGATAATTCCCGCATTAAATTCTCTAAGCGCGTCGGCTTCCATCTGCATATCCCTATAATCTCCTTCCGCATAAGATCGTGTATTATGAATCATAAAAATACCTGTATCTGATATCAATGCTTCGTCAGCCGCACACACAAGCAGTGTCGCAGCAGACATCGCAGTAATCACATGCACTGTAACCTTACCCTCATAATTCATGATTGCTGTATACATTTCATACCCATAAATACAGATACCACCCGGAGAATTAATCTCAATAATCACATCCTCGCCGTTAGCAGCTTCCAGTCCTTCGGCAAGCATAGCGGGACTGGCAGCATCCCAGCCAAAATAGCGGTAGAGCCTTGCGCTGTCATTTGATACGATCGGCCCTTTTATACTAATTTTCTTCATCCCCTGTTTTTTCCTCCTCTTTGCGCAATATTTTATTTACGTCCGCCATACGCACATTTTCATTTGCCAGGGTGCGTACATTGTCTTCAAAATCACTACCATTAATCGCCGCACATTCATCCTCATGAGTCGACAGGCCATTCTCAATCCGTGTTACAGCAGCAGTTACCTCTTTCGTCGGTTCCAGACATCCCTGCGCAGGACCATTCCACGTTGCATTTGTGTAAGATTTTCGTATTAACGGATCAGTAAAAAATCCTGGTGCCTGTATCCTCCCTTTACTCACAGCCTCTGCAAACCACAACTCATACACCTGCTGACAAAAATCATCAACAAACCATTTACGGCGCATTTTAAAAGAGCGCCATGTTTCGTTCAATGCACCTTTAGACGCACTAAAATTCTTCGTAAATTTCTTCATCAGGATTTCCGGCGCAATTTCCAGTGCTGCACCGATCATGTTCGCCATTGCTTGCACAAATGCGTCATAATTTCCTGATGGATGTGTTGACTCTACTGCCTCGACTTTTTCTCCTTTTTTGAGAAAATTAATAATACCTGTACCAAGCCTGATCTCATCCTCTCTGCCATCCTGCCCCGGAATACGCCATACTTCGTCATCCTCACCGCCGAATCCCTCCATTGCATCTCCATCTTCTGAACTAACAAAAATTGTAAACATGGAATTGATTACTGCTGCCATGATTTCTGCCTCATTGTATCTTGTCAACTGTTTAATTGTTGTTATTACTGGTGCCAGAAAGGGAACTCCCCTGTACTGTTCTGCAATATCTGCATTAAATATATGTAGAATATTAGGGTTGCCTGTACGTTTCCCCCTTTTTACTATCCGTTTCCACTTTGAAACTTTTGCGGAATATTCTCCCGGGAAGTTGGAGCATACATAATACGCCACAACTTTACCCCTAGAGTCAATTTCAACTCCATTCATGATCACACTGCCATTAGGAAGTTCTTTATCGTACCCATCATAATCCCCGCCTACACTGTCAGGTGAACTTACCCTGTCAGCAGACACTAATCTAAGCCGAAGCTGATATGGCATATGATCTATATTTTCCCCATACTCAATCATGACAAACTCTTCGCCATTTTTCAGCCAGTCGCCGAAAGCAATTTGCTGCAGCTCATAAAAATTATTAAGGTCACAGACATCGCAGAGTGTTGTGTCTGCCCACAACGAAAACTCTTTTTTGATCCTGCGCTGCAACTGCGCTGCCTCCTCTTTTGTCATACCCAGGAATTCATAATCGATTTTGGGCCTGGGCACCAGTCCCGAACCAACACAGCTTGTTCTTGCGGAATTAACTGCCGCCGTGGCAATAGGCGCATTCATCGTCAGGTCCCTGCTGCGTTCCCTCAGAATTTTCCTGTTAATTTCAATATCACTCTTGGGAGACAGACTCTCTGAATCATATTTTTTAGCCCATGTCTCCGTTGTAGATGCACCGCCATGGGAATATCCCGTATCAATAAAACGCTGCGCCGCCTCTCTCTGCATTTCCAGCATTACTGTGTTTGCCCTTGTTTTCGCAAGCTGATTTTCTTCCCGTGCCACCTCAAGTGCCCGCCGTATCTCACGCAGATGCTTCTTATCTGCAAAATATCCCATATCTCCCCTCCTAGCCTAATGGGACAACTCTCTTTGCCCTGCGTTTCGTCGTTCCATATGATTCATATATATCGATTGCCTGTTCGTAAACAGAAATCTCTTCTGAAATTTCTTTAAGGTTTGCTCTAACCATCTGATTGGGGCCCATTGTATAAGACTGACCGCCGCCCAGAATCTTTTCCCTTGCCTTTTTCAATAATTTTAGCTGCATTTTTGCATCTTCAAGCTGTGTCTTATTTTTTATAATTACTGTCATGCTATACCTCAATTCCTTTAACCGACCGCCGTACCTGCCGTTTTACACTGCTCTTTTTCATATAATTCAGTCCCTGCTGCAGTTTTTTCTCCAGTTTATTCCAATCCGGCCGCAATATCTCAACCACCGCATAATTATAGTTAAACAAGTCAAGAGGTTCATTTCTCACACCACTCTTTTTTACCCATACATCCTTTATTACACCCTTAACCTTTTTGGAAATTTTCCGCTCACTTACCAGCCCCTCAAAATACTCGCTGTCGTAGCCCCGCTCTTCTCCCAGCGGAAAATGACAGTATCCTTCGCCCGGTTCCTTTATCTGAAGACGGTTCATGATATCATCTTTCCCGGAATCTACGCCCAGAATGTAAATCAGTGTGCGGTCAACTATAACCTTCTTTCCTCCACACTCTTCTGTGATGTCAACAACTGTCTTTTTATGTATCAGTTGCAAACCCGGTTTGCCTGCATATCCCTTTACCCCATAACATTTCTTTCCTTTGGCTTTCATCTTCTTAACCCATTTATAAGTTTTATTTGTATAGCTGCCACCAGTATCTATGGCAAAACCAGCAATATTTAATTCTGCACCATTTTCAAAATAAAAAGGCTGGCTTAGATATTCCTCCAGGCGTTCCCATGGTTCATCCATGATTAAATTTCCTTCAATTTCGGTTTTGTAGATTCCCCATGTTTCATATTCCCTCGCCCACCCGCGTATCTCCACCTCGAATCGATTGCCTTGTACATCAACCGAAGCCGTCAGAAGCAATACCCCCTCCGGAATGTCTGCTGCATAAATCTCTGCGCGGCTCTCTAGTTTATTCTCATCAACGGCATTCTCAATATAATCGGTCTCATCCCATACCTCGCCCAACACTGTATTGATAAATACCTTCATGTCCTCTGGATCGTGGAAACGTTCTAATCTTCTTACTGCATCCTTAAAATTCTCAATAATTTCACTCCAGTCTACAAAAGGACTACACATCTCATTCAAATGAAAAGATCTTATTTTTTTGCGTTCTGGGTGTGCTGCAATCCACTTATGATTACTATCCTTCCATGCCCTTTCCGGCACTAGGACTCCGCACTCGGCACAAGCCATTGATACTGACTCAAAATCCATTCTTTTAAAACGATACGGCTGCCACGCTCTACACTCAGGACATTGCACATTCCATTCCTCCATACTGCCTTTATTGTATTCATCCTCTATCTTGCTCCTGCCTGCAATTGTTGGGGTAGAGGTTTTCACACGCTTTTTATTCCAGAAGCTCGTAGCTCTCTTTTCCGCCAATTTAATCGGATTTCCTTCCGTTCCTGCAGATTCTGGGAAACGATCCACCTCATCCATCCAGACAATCCGTCGTGAGTCAGATGCCAACGAACTTGGTGAATTTGCTCCGCTGATCGCAATGCTCCCCCCAGGATAACTTTTAAGCAGAATCGTATTGTTTGAATTTCTCGCCTTCGGATCTGCGACCTTACATGCCAATTGTGGAATATCAGCAATTGCCTGTGCAAACTTTGTCTTTGAAAATTTTTCAGCATCCTTAATCGTCGGCAGTACCAATATCTGTGTTGCAGGCTCATAGTCAATGTAATATGCTATTCCGCACATAATGATAGTTGTCTTGCCTACCTGTGCCGAACTCATAATTGCAACATCTGTAACTTCTGGATCCGTGATCGCATCCATAATTGCCTTCTGATATGGTATTGATTCAGAAGAGAAACGCCCCTCCTCGTTGGATCCTTTTGGCAGTACCATGTATCGGTCTGCCCATTCGCTGATCGACATTTCCTCCTTTGGTCTCAGTTTATCCGCCAGACGACATATAAACTGCAGTGTATGCCAGCTTACATTTTTATTATTCTGATAACGTTTCACCATTATCATCGTCATCATCAACTCCAAGTGAATTAATTGCCTCGCCGGGTATTTCTATATGCTCATCAGAATAAAAATCCGCTGGATTGTAACTTGCCAATTCAACAAGAGCAATATCAATTTCTTTTTTCAAAACACGCTGAATATCTGCCCGGTTCTTCCCTTCCAGTTTTCTTGCCAGTTTTGATGGCATTGCAGTCATTTTTGACTTAAATTTCTCGAACATATCTGTCATTACTGCCTCAACGTCCTCAGCCTTATGAACCTGTCCTTTGATCAGCTGCAGTTTTATCTCTGTAATCTGCTTTTTTAAACGTTCATGTTGCGCCTTTTCCACATCAATATCAATAGCATCCTCTGCATCTTCAGTATTAGCACCGCCTTTTCCGGCATTTGAAACTTTTAACGCAGTAATGTAACTCTTTGCCGAATTCCAGAATAAATATTTACCATGTGAATCACGTTTGATAATACCCTTGTCAGCCATATCTCTGACCGTGCGCGACTTCACGCCAAATAAGGCTTCCAGCACTTTTGAACTTACCAATAATTCCTCAAAATCTTCTATATTTCTCTGCACACTCATCCCCCCAAATTCGGCAATGTCCAAAAAAAATTGTTTTTGGCTAACCAAGCCTTGGGCTCACCGACCCGCAACGCCTTTCGGGGCGGTTCAGAGGACCCATTTGTTTCCGAACATAAATACGAAAGAAGCACTATGACTGCTGTCATAATGCTTCTTTTGCGAATGTCTTTCTTGTATGACACTTTGACTTGATACCATATTAGCACATTTAAAATGGGAAATGTGGGAAAGTTACTCTGATTTACTATTCTTGATATATCTGGCGATCATTTTCTCTACTGTAGTCCGATCACAGTGCATGATATCGCCTATCCTTTCCCATGTGAGTCCTTCAATGTAACGAAACTGCATAATGCGCCTGATCCGGCTTTCCTCAATACCATTTATGTAACACAGAAGTCTTCTTTCTTCTTCTGCTGCCTTCCTTTTTCTTTCATCAAGCAATATTCTCTTCTCGTACAAGCGCCTAGATCTCTTATCGGCGAGTATAGGATCATAACCATGGACAGTTGTCTTACTTTGCGTATAAGGAAAATTTTGTCTTGACGCATTTACTTTAACTGGCGCACCACCTATATCCATCTGTTCTATCTTCAATATACTTTGTTCAAGTTCCTCAATCTCCTTTTGCAAATCAATAAGCTGTTCAAGCTCTTTTTTTGTCACACGGATCTCCCCTTTCAGCTGATTATACTGCCTCTACGAAATTATGAAATATCTGCTCTACGTACCTATCTCCCTTGTACGTATAATGACGATCTGTTACATTTCTAGGTGCATGTCCAAGATATTCTCCGGACGCATCCACGCTACCACCACGTTTACATATGTTAGTCGCAGTTGTTTTTCGGAACAAATGTGGATAAATTCTTCTATCCATACCTGCTCTGGATGCGATGTCTTTTATGCTTGCATATACCCCATCCGCATCAAGAGACTTTGTTTTATCCCCACGCAGATGAGTAAACAGTGGTTCCCTGCTCCCCTCTGACACCCCTCTATCTCTTAGATATTCCTGAATATAATGCATTGAAACATTATCAAGAAAAACAGTCCTGTACTTTTGTGTCTTCTCTCCAAAAATTACCAATCTCCCACTTCGGAAATCTATATCACTTATTTTCACAGCCGGCACTTCCCCGCGCCGCATAGCTGTCGACCTCATAAATTCTATCAACGCGCGATCCCTTTTATACTTACATCCCAATTTGAGCTTTTCGACATCAGTAGCCTCCATATGGTCAATTGGTTTTTCTATGACTTGATATGGGTCTACCCCATCACATGGATTTTCATTGATCAGCTTCTCCTTTCGCATCCATGTAAAAAAATGCCGATAAATTACGACGCAGATTGTTCAGTGACACATTCGTGTTACTTGGTTTCTTTTGCATAAGATAATACTCTATGTCTGATTCAGTTACCTTATTCAATGGTTTGTTTATGAGAGCTATAAATTCGTTTATTGTACTTTTATAAAACTCTACCGTCATCGGACTTAACTTGGGAGCTTTTTTGACGTCAAACAGATTTAACACATACTGATTGGTATCATCTAGGGTTGCTGGAAGTGTCGTTATCTCCATCATCTCCACATTTTGTATTGCTTTAACAATAACTGCATCCAGAATCGCCATAGTACATGCATCCAGATGTATCTGCATTCCAACAAGTATATCATTTCTTACTTTTTCTTTCATGTTCATGCATTTTTCCTCCTGTCGTTAGTAAAAAATTGGTACTTGTCTAAGGTTCGTTTTAATGTTATACTTCCCTTAGACACTATATGATAAGTGGTAGATAACTTTGGTCGGTTGATACCACTTATTTTTTTTAATTGCGATGTCGCACTGCTGCCATTAATAAACTATATACTCCCTGACCAGATCCAAAGGAATATGTCTGCTCCCACTCTCCACTCCAAACCTGACATACGTACATAAGCATCCGTCTCTGATATAATAGTCATCAACATAAACCTGTTCCTCCGTCCCGTCTCGGTATATAATTTTTATCTTTTTACCTGCCACGCTTCTTTCCTCCCTAAAAGTCTTTTCTTGTTATTCCCTAATCATTTTCTTAAAATCTTTTATTAGGTCTACAGGTATATCCTCACTCAATCTGCAAATGCTTTCTGCCTGTCAGTCACCTAAACTCCGCGCACTTTCCATCATCCCATTTGTAAGACCAACCAGAAGAACATGATAATGGTTGACTATCTCCGTATTGCCCAGAGTTATAATTCTTATGAGATGCGTCCATTCTTACACCAGAAATAAGTTTGGTTTTCTTAATTTTTCTATAATCCAACCTATCACGCAATTTGTGTTCTACTATCATACGTGCCATTGATTCGCTATCCGTGTCTATGTTAAATTCAGTTCCATCTTTCAATGTTACAATTACCATATATTTCCCTATCCTTTCCCCGTCATTCGCTCAAAATAATTTATTGGGTATGGATTTGCACCATACATAGTCTGGAGTTTTGGTAGTATTATTGCTCTTGATTCCTACCCATGCCATGCACCCGAAGGCTAGTTACTCAGTAACTGGCTGACCCAGCAATATTTTACGAGCCACGCAAACTTATATACTCAACCAAACCTATAAGTAAGCCTCACTTTAGCGTCTACCTATTCCGCCACCGATAATATTTATTCCTTGCTCATTTCTTTCAATGCGGCTTCGGCTGCTTCTTTGGTGAGGAAAACGGTTTTCCCAATCTCCCCTGACTCCATGATGTGTACAAGATTTGTCAGTGTCTTTATGCGATGCTCGTATATTTCCGTTCTATCATCAACTGTATAAAATCTGTATAGAGTATCACCAACCGCACAAGGCAGTTTAATCAGTTTCCCCTGTTCTTCTAAATTTCAGTTTAGCTTGCTACTTCTTGAGCTTTTTGCACAGCCCCAACGCTCCTGGTGCCATCCTTGGCAACCTCTGATACTTATCCTTATAAGGGCACGTATCTTTCAGTTCGCATTTCCAGCATTCACATTTTTGATCTTTGTTTTCATATTTCTCAGTCATACGTTTTCTCCTAAATCCTTATTTTCTCGATTATTCGAGTCAAATCATAATTCCTTACTTATATTTCTTATCCTGTCAAGAACATAATCACAGTTACTCCATATTATCCAACTACAATCTCCATCTTTTTCCGCATTCATTACCCTCGTGATTATTTCCATATATGTATCAGATAACCGTTCTGCAATGCTGTCCCACTTATTGGATTTTATCCATCTTGTAAAACGGGGCTTGTAATAGTTCACTTCTTCATTTTCCATACTCTAGCTTACACACTCCAAATCCTTATTTAACTAATATCCTCAATCGACATCTGCTTGTTAGGTGGGTCATAATTCATCCAGATAATTTCTTTCTTTTTAGACATTACCTGTGTATATGAATCCTTTTCAAATTTATTCCAACCTGCAAGCATGGAATTGTATAGTCCTGAATCGTAACCGCTTATTACTACATATCCCTTATGTCTTAGCAGAATATCTAATAACTCCTCATGTGCTTCTATGTCCATCTCGCATCTATACTGTTTTCCATGCCGGGTTTCAAGCATGTATGGCGGATCACAGTAAATTAATACTTTTTTGTAATCAAACCGCTTTATAAGTTCTACGGCTGGTCTGTTCTCAATCTGTACACCCCTAAGACGCTCTGCTGCCTTAATGATTTTGTCTGGAAGATTACACCAATCCTGTGATGCATATGAACGCTCCCGTCCCTGCACATCATTCTTCCAACCAACTCTTTCCCCATTTGTACGGAATCCATGCCCCATGTTCAAACGTATACAAAAATTTATAGCCTTTCCTAAGCTGTCTTCTGGTACCGTAGAAAAAGCATTATCATAGACCTGTCTGGCGTATGGAGTATAGTATATCTCATGTGCCAGACGTTCAGGAGCTTTTCTAATCCACTCAAACAAATTGACCACATTTCCATCAAGATCATTAACAGTCTCAATATGCGAACGGGACTTATTAAACAGAATTGCTCCACTTCCGAAAAATGGCTCCAAGTAACTATGGTGATTCGGAAAAAAATTTATTATCCAGTCTGCCAGTGACCATTTACTCCCGGGATACTTTACTATTGCTTTCATTGAGTCTCCTTAAATCCTTATTTACGCATTTGTCCGCCTCTCCCAGCCTGCATACTCCGCTACGCTGTGATAATTTGTATTTGACGATGCCTTGTCCCACCGTGGATGTCTCCAATACTTCTTTTCGCACTGCGCAGCGCAAAAACGTGTTCTTTTATCCTTTCCGCCTTCTTCCGTCACAACTGTTCTCCCACATTGCGCACAGGAAAATATAATTGATGGATATTTCATTTTTTCGTGGTTCTTACGCCAGTACGTTCCTCCACACCTGCGTGAGCAGTATATCTGATTAACTGCCCGCGGCGTAAATTCTTCTGCGCACTCAAGACATTTCATGACGTTCACCTCCTACCAAATACATCTGCTGCGCTATCATATCAGCAGTTTCATCGTTCTCCTGCATACTCATTTTTCCGCCATTGTCATTCCAAAACTTATAGAAACTATTTTCCATAAACGGAGTCATCACCGCATCTAAAGAATACGTCACCTTATGGGATTTCATCTTTTTCCAATTCCGGATAAGACATATCCTCTTATCCCTGACATTAATTGCCGATGGCACACCATATTCATCTACCTTAAAAAGCGCTAGGCCTTCCATATGGTCAAGCATGCCCTTTATATACAGATCATTTTCAACAGTTAAAAACGTATAAGTCTCCGAAGGATTTTTCTTTCCTGCTTTTTTATGAAACCTCGTTCCCTCAGACCACCTGCATCCTCTGGGTAATTTCTTTACACATTCCAGCCATTCAGGGGTATCAACAAAATCCTTCACATAATCCAGTTCAGTTAACATCCTCTTTGCCTGCAGATCGGAAAATCCCACAGAGATCAGATTCTCATAATCAGCTAAAAACTTATTCAGGAAAGCATCGCCTTTTAAACATTCCGGATTAACCATTTGTTTTTTTATTCCTCCGCTATATCCTTATTCTCTCGATTATTCGAGTCAAACCTTAAATCCTTATTTTTATGGCGCATATTCCATACAACTTTGTGCCCCCTTTTTACGCCATCCTCGAGACGTTTTCCTAATACTATTACTTTCTCTGCGAAGGAACTCCAAGGATGGATCCTGATTGATTATCTTATTAACAATCAATTCTCCAACAGCTACGCCCCTACGCCTGCCTTTCCCGTCCTCAACAATGCACATATGGGGATACTTTGTTACAACAGTATATTTTACCATCTTAGACGGAGCCCTTTCACAGTCCCCTTTTTCTTTAAGTTTAATTTCTGTATTTATCCTAAGCTCCTTGTAAGTCATTACCGCCCCTTTCTGCTTCCAATTTTTTCCGGAGTAAATCTAACGCATCCAAAAGGCAGTTGAACTTACAGATCTGATCCTTTCTCTGCTCTGGCACAGCCATTTGGAGGTAAGATGTGTATTGTCTTGTAAGGTCATCTATCAGGAATACTTCATAGCCTCCCCTAAATTGTATTTCCTGCTCTTCATCTTCATCGCCTACTGCTATCGGTTCATCCAATGTAGCCGATTCTGTCGTTTTTTCAGTGTCCCCTGCATCACTCACCTGTTCTGTTTCTTCTTTCTTCCAGGCTTCTCCAAACTTTTTTTCAAATCCCTTCCAAAAATAATAAGCCGGAATATTATAAATTTCGCCCGTATGAATATACTCAACCTGATACCCATTATTACGTATCACATTGACATTACCATTTTTGTAGGGGAGCATCTTGTTAAATATCACTTCCGCCGCTATTGATGCAACAGTACTATTTTCCGCTGCCACATAGCGGTCAATGATTTCGTGCAATTTGTCCTCAGGAAAATCATTACAGCAGAATATAAAATATATCGCACCATCAACATCACTCTCATTTGAGGTATAACAGACTGCCTGCTTTTCCGGAGGCGCATAGGATAGCTGACTCGCCGATTTCTCAAAGGTTCCAGATTCCGCCACTTGTTCTGCTTCCGTTGTCGTCAATTTCTCAAATGTGCCAGAATCTGGCACATTTTCAGTCCTTTCCATTTCGAAGCCCATTTGCCCGTCTATATGCTTATCATTAGCCAGCTGCCTGATGTCATCCTCGTCAAAACCGCCCTTATTAGTTGCAATGTCCACAAGTTTATGCTGCAGCTCCGGGTCAAGCTGCGCAGCAGCATGTGCCAGCGAAATCCCAATATTTCCAGTCTCAAACAGCTGCATCAGCTTCGTGTTAAGCCTGGTCCCGATTGTGTTATAGATACTAATCTGCCCCCGCGACACTCCCAGCATGTCCGCCTCAATATCTCTTGTCCGGCCATCAATCCCCTGACGCTTTTTAAGTTTCGGAATAATCTCTTTTAGCCGCATATGTTCCATTACCTTTTCCCAGTCCGTCTTATTCCGCTGGGTACTATTCATCAGGACAAGTACTGCTTCGTCCATTCCTGCACCGATCTGCCCCTTTATTACAGCCGGGACAAATTCAAATTCGCCGAATCCCTCCTCCACAAGTTCCCTGCTCGCTGCCAGTCTCCTGTGTCCATCCAGGGCTAAATATTTATGATCCGCTCCGTCTGGGCATTTCACCAGTACGACATTTTGTTGTATTCCTCCCAGAGCATATATACTGTCTTTGATCTTCTCGATTTCGCTCATGATGTACCTGTTATCTGGATTTAATCCTATGTCATATATGCTTACTTTCCCGTACACATCGGCTCCGCTATCCTGCTGCCAGGTGTCCTGCATAAAGTCACGAATAGAAAACGCTTTAGCCATTGCTCACGCTCCTCTCATATTCCTCGACAAAAGCCTTGTAACTTCCTGCTGCCCCGCAACGTGGCGAAAATTCAATGATCGGGACTCCCGCAAATGTACTCTTGTTCATTACTGGTGTCCACTTGATCCTGGTGAAAAACACCTTTTCAAATTTCTCCTTAAGAATCTCCACACCCTCATTGCACAGGTCATTGTTCCGGTATGATGTAACAAGGCACCCTGCAAAATTAAGTTCGTGATTCTGCCACTTTCTGATCTCATCTATCTTGCCCAGTACTTCCGCTATCCCGTCAAAAGCAAACTTGTCAATCACTACGGGGATTACGACATCATTGCTCGCCACAAGCGCATTTACGATCGGGATATTGATATCCGGCGCGCAGTCTATCACACAGTAATCGTAGTCCCTGCATATATCCGCAAGGGCTTCTTTCAGCCGTGTCACTCCCGGCCTAATTGGATCATTGTCAATCTGTTTGGCTGCATTGATCAATGACATATCTGCTGGTATCACATCCAGCGTGGGCGCGGTATCACTTGGATTACTGTAATCCGTCTCGTAGATGGCGGCCTTAATATCCGCGCCCCCTGTCAATACATCTGACAGACTTGTCCTGCCCTGGCTAAAACATTTAAAAAATTTGCTCGTATTCCCCTGCTTGTCACAGTCAATCAGCAGCACACGCCTGCCGCGCCGCATCAGCTCATACGCCATGTTGATGCTGGTCACGGTCTTTCCGACACCGCCTTTTAAATTAATAATGCTTACTGTCCTCATACCTGTTCCCTCCTAGTACTTCCTCTGCCTCCTGCCGTAAACAGGAGGCTTATCATGGTTGTGATATATAAATCCCTTTCGGGTATTCCAAAAGGCTTATTCACACAGTATTTACTGCGCCCGTCCATATTTCTTCAGCAGTTCTTCCTCCGCCCAGTTCGTATATACGTGGTATCTTGTCTGTATGGCATTTATCAGATGCTTTTGTGCCAGATCGAACACGCTGCGCCACAAGTCTGCATTGGCAAGTGGTTTACCATGTGCCGTTTTAAATCCGTTCTTCCGCCATTGCTGAATATTATTACAATTAAACGCGCCTGCGACCGTAGGAGAATCAGTATGTATCGTAATCTCTGCAGGATTGGGAAAATGCTTCAACGCTGATCTAAGCGCCAACAAATTGATCCGGTTGACAGTCACATCCTGACCTCTTCCAAATTCGCCGCATGTGGCGGCCCCCTTTGACGTATCCACGTATATCACATATACATAGGCGGCCTGCCCTGCTTTCCTACATGGATTTGTCATATTGTGTGTGATAAAGATGTCTGCATGTTTCATTCATGTGTTTCCCCCTTAAATGGCGCTTTATCGCAATCAGTAAATGTATCATAACTGCGGACATACTGCATAAGCCTATTCTTACGTGTCAATGTCTTCTGTGACCGGATCGGCTCCTCCGGGAAGTGGATGGCAAGACACATGTCGTTTATCCTGTCGATTGTCGGAGCGTGTATTGGTAATTGCTCCGGTCTGAAATTACTCGTTATGATACATAACCTGCCAGTTTTGTACCGCTCATTAATTAATTCATGCAGCCTGTCTTTTCCCCAGTCATTAATCTTAGATACACCAAGATCGTCAATAACCAACAGTTCCGCATCAAAGTATTTTCGCACATTTACCCCTGTCAAGATTCCCTTTTCTTTGCCATCATAGGACTTTTTTATATCATCAAGAAAATCTTCGACTTTCGAAAAGCGGACCGGTATATTGTACTTTGTGCAGATACTGCCGCATATAGCGTTGGCGACCATCGTTTTGCCACTTCCCCGCGCCTCGGAATATATGTAAAGTCCTACACCTTCGTCCTTCCATCGTTGGAAGTCATATACAAAACTTTCTACGGTTTGTTTCAGCTTAGTAACATCTCTCTCATACGTTTCCCACGGAAATTTTTTAATGTCGAGCTGCCTGTATTCCGCGATCAGACCAGAAATACCCCTCAGCGTGTTCGCCCTGCAATATGGACAATACATCACCGTGCCTACTTTTCCGCCAGAAGCTCTACGCGGATCCGACGGGTACAGGTCTAAAAATCCAGTGTCCTTACAGTTCTGACACTTATAGACTGGCGGTTTATATTGCTCCACCTGCATTTTATGTTTTTCCCATTCTCTGCGGAACGCCTCCACGACTTCCGCCATATCAAATTTTGCCATTTTACCTCACTCAATTATCAGCGCATTATAAAGCTCAGACATCTTTTTCGAGATTCCGCCTGCATTTTCTGCAGACAGAGCCCTCTTCTGATTCAGGTAGCTCTCAAAATGCGATGGTCTGAAAAGTGTCTCTGGCCGAAGATATTTACAACGGTCACTGTCGTTGTGCCAGTCAGCATATTTTGTGTCTATGACTTTGTAAAAATCCTCCACCGTAAATCCGTCATTGATCCGCGCATTGACCATATCTGCAGTTGCCTTGCTCTGATACCTGTATTTAGTGCCGCATACATGGTTAAAATATTCTATAATCTGCTTTACTTCTTCCGGGTGTGTCCTAGACTTTAACTTTTTGGATTTATTTGATTTCTCAGGTACACTTTTCGGCCTGCTGTCAGGTGCATCGTCGGGCTTGCCCGACAATATGTATTCATGCTCACCATAAATCTTTTCATAATTCTCTTTATCATTCTCTTTATCATTATGTATATTATTATATATATTAATATAGGAGTTATCCCTTTGGGAAACTTCCACATTACCGTTTGGGGAATATCCATATTCCCCTTTGGGATAGTTGGTAGTTACCGCTTGGGAAACTTCCATGTTACCGTTTGGGGAATATCCATTGCACCCATTGTTGCCCTGACCTGAAATGGATTCTGCAAGTTTTTTCTTCCATTTAGCTGCTGCCCTGTTTATGTTTTCTGTTACTGGTCTTATATGCGTCATGGGAATGCCGTTGAACTGGTATTTTCTGACTTCCACAAGCTCATTCCCCTCTGCTGTCAGTTTCCTTATTGCACAGTCATACTGTTTCTTAGAGATCCGAATCTCCTCCATCCAGTCCTCCCTGCGCCTTGCGATCCAGTAATATCCGTCCCTGTATATGCCTGTCCTAACGCCTTTGTTCGCATTCCATGAAAACCAATACATGATCTGTGATAGCAACGTCCCAGCAATCAGATCTCCTGCTATATCTATGTATGCGTGCAAAGTGTGATTGAACCTGTGTGAGAAAAGATACTCGACCTTTGCATCAATATCATCCTGCATTAAAATTTCATGTCCTCCCATAATCAATACTCCCTATTTTGTCTATTTTTAAGTTCATTTTGTATCCTTTATTGCATTTTCAAAAGCAATATATATGCAGGTACTCCGCTACCTGCTGTTGCGTCATATCTTTTTCTTTTCGTGCTTTTCGCAAGGTATTTCTCATTTATCCTGCCTCCAATTTAAAGAATTTCCCTGTTTTTAAGCCACACTGTACCAAGGGTATCTATTCCGTCCTGTTTTAAGACCCAATACCCTACATGCAATTTTGCGGTTTTCCATAAATTAACTACTCGCCTCCTGTCTCCTTTTCAGTCCATACAATACCATACACATGATAGTCTCTTTGAAAATCCTTCACGCCTTTCTGGTGGGCGATCGTATGATGCATCCGGCATAAGCATATCTTTCTGTTTTCCGTATCATCATAATGCCTCCGATCATGTCCCATGCCGATCGCGTCCCAGTGGTGTATCTCTCCAGTTTTTCCGCAGATCGCACACTTCTTATGTTTCATGCACTGGTACAGGTATGTCGATATGTCATCTGTCCTGTCAGAAAGCCTTTCAGACGTGAGCACACCATATTTAAGACAAAAATCTGTAAGTGTATTAATAAATTCCCTTGCCACACTCATGGAGCAGTCAGAAAGAGAAAAGTAATCACTCCCTGTTGACATTATATGTACGTATTTCATGACTTCTTTCGTCTCTTCTGGCGTATATCCTGTATATCCTGAAATGTCCCGAAGTGTTGCATAAATCTTTTTACGCTGATCAGGTGACAATGTACGCCCATCTACCAGCTGTAGTATCACTTTCGTAATACGCTTGTCGATTATGACTGCTGCCAGATCGGTATTATCAACATGCACTATAAGATCTGCACTGCTGCCGTTGTTGCGTACAGCAGTAATTTTTCCTGCTTCTATACTATATCACCTCCTATGTGCTTTCTACATGGCGCACAGGCTAAACGCCTGCACACCCTGGAATTGTCTAGGAGTGTGATGCATATGCACCACGTACAAAGCACACGATTATCTTTACTGCTTGTCCCACGTGCCTCCTGCGCGGCACACGGGAACATATTATTCCATGCATGCCGTCAGATTAGAAGTTTAAGATATATCACAACACACCAGAATATGTGCTGCGCAAGAGGCACGTGAACTACCTCATACACCATTTACCCCCGCCTGATCTGTCGATTTTCTATTTCCTGCTGCCTTCTCTGCTGCCTCTCAAACAGCTCTGTGTCAAATATTATTGGACTGTTTCGGATTGCAGGATTTTGCTTCTTGGCAAAATCCTGTCCTCTTATCCTGTACTGCTTTAATAAGTACTCTCTGCTATACCCCAATTTTACCAACTCATTCAGACGCATCATGCGTCTAGGATATTTTGTTATTTCTTTTGTCTCATTTCTTTTATTCTGCAAATTTATTTGAGCCTCCAGCGCTGCTATTCTCTTTTCTAATGCTTCTTCTTTTTTTCTGCCTGCTATAAGAAACTCTTCAAAACGTTTTTCCAGATTCTCTGCCAAATCTTTCACCCCTTATCTTCATCTATTTTCTACTTCACTACTGGTTACTGTAAATATTGAAATGTTTTTTGTAATATGGTAAAATCTTTTCATTACATAAGAAAGGAATTTTACTATATGTACGATGAAATGTATATAAATCTAGCAGATGTAATGCGAAAAACTATCGCATCACTTACAACACTTCAAACTGAAACAATGCAAATGTGCTTAGATGCTACCGCCGATTCAATGCAAAAGACTCTGCGCGTGATGGCATCATCCTGCTACCCATCTAAAACCGCCCTCAATGAAATAGCTACCCTAATGTCTGATTTGTACAATGCCATGTTTCCAAGTATTTCAACTATCGGTACTCCCCCAATATCAAGTGATAACTTTAACTTTCTCAACGAAATTGACTTTCAAGATGAGTATGTCGAACTCACCGAAGAAGAATGTGATTCAATAAATGATTTGATTGAAAAATCAGATGTAACCGACATTCCTACTGTTGTCCCTCAAAAGAAGTATCTGTCAATCGAACTCATTATTGCCATCTTCTCTCTTATTTTAAATCTGTACTCTACTTTTGGAACAACGCCGTTCCAAAAAGAATTACTTGAAAAAATGAATACAATATGCGAATTGCTGAACGAATCTCAATCATCAAGTTCTCAATCGGCTCCTGAACCTGATCTGTCAAATCAAGAATCCGATTGCGAAGCGCCTGATTTTTATAAAACGTAATAAAGAAAATCACAATCTCACTTTTTCCTTACCAGATTTATCTGGTAAGGATCTCTTTAATATTCACTTTTAAAGCTTCAGCTACACTTACAATCTCTTCACTTTTCTGTTTTTCAACATTCAGCAAATTTATTGTAAGCCGCACTATCTTTTCTTTGTCATCGCCACTTTCAATTCTAATATCCACTTCGTACTTTCTGTTTTCAGACTCCATCATCTACATCACCTTCCCTCCACTTCACTGATGGCTCTTATTGCATTCTTGTCTTTTCTATTCTCCTAGTATAATAATGATATAGCTACAAGAGCTATGGTTAATAAGTTACA
>CAMWXE010000051.1 GCA_947178145.1 uncultured Lachnospiraceae bacterium
TTGCACAGGCAGGTCAGTCAATGCTTGCACAGTCAAATCAGGCAAATCAGGGCGTACTGTCACTCTTAGGTTAATGATTCATTAGCTCGTATCGGATACTACTTTGGTACTATCCATTTAACATATACAAGGGGGAAGCCAATTGCTCGGTTTCCCCTTTGACATTTGGGTTAAGAGCTGTTCAGATGTCCGCAATCGTAGTGAAAATAGACAGGAGGACAAGATGTCAAAGATACCAATTTCCGTATGCATGATAGCAAAGAATGAAGAAAAATACATTGAGGAGTGTCTCAGACATCTGAAACCATACGGTTTTGAGATTGTTGTGACAGACACAGGTTCCGCAGACCGAACCAGAGAGATCGCAGAGAAATACGCAGACAAAGTTCTTGATTTTGCGTGGGTCAATGATTTCAGTGCAGCCAGAAACTTTTGCGTGGCAAATGCCTCTCATAACTGGATACTGAGTCTGGACTGCGACGAGTATGTATGTAAAGCTGACGTAGAAGAACTGCAGAGACTAATGAAGAAATATCCTCGCTATGTGGGAAGCATTCGACTCAGAAATGTATCTTATGCGAATGGAAAGAAAGAGTTTACGACAGATGATGTGATCCGATTCTATGACAGGAGATATTATCGCTTTGTGCTGCCTGTTCATGAGCAGATCACATATATGGAAGATGACAGGATCGGGGATTCTGTTACAAATTTTATGCTTCCGATGGATGTGGAACATTATGGGTATGCAGTGTCAGAAGAGGAACGCATTCGTAAGAATGAGAGGAATCTGGCGCTTCTGTACGATGTGATTGATAAGAATCCCGATGATCCATATATGCATTTTCAGGCGGCGCAGTCGGAGCGCGTGCTCGGGAATAACGACAAAGCGATTGTACTGTATGAGAGGTCGCTGGAGCTGAATCAAAATGTCGAGTATCCATATGTGGGAATTGGAATCCAGATGTTAGCAAAACTCTATATGCATGTGGGGCGCGGAAGCGAAGCGCTGGCGCTGATGGAACAGTATGCGCAGGTATGCCGATCGGCAAAGTTTACCTACACGCATGCACAGGTATTTTATGACAGTGGCAATCCTTTAAAAGCACTCGTCCTTTTCCTTAAGACCTCAATACTTCCCGATGCAGATACGTTAGGCGATGAATTGCTGCAATGTTATCGGTATATCATCAATATCTATAATGACATGGGAAATGCGGAGATGGTGTGGGCGTTTCGAGAGAAGTATGAGCAGTGTATCATAGAAAGAAACAAAGCATTAAATAGCGAGAGATAGAAAAAACGAGTGCGTTTGCACTCGTTTTTTCTTCATATAAATCCTGTCTGGTTCCAGCAGGGCAGTATCGATGGAGTCGGTATGTGAATTTTATAAGTTGTACCAATAAAATAATTAATTCAAAAAATTTAAAAAGTTTTCAGACAACTATAAACTATCAAGAATATTTTCCGATATATATTGTGAATGAGGAAAAGAACAATGACTCATTCTACAGGAAAACCGGTAAAACTTTAGGTTGATGCCGATAATGGAATTTAAAGCAATTTCCGGGGAATATAAAAACTAAATAGGGAATAAAGATGTAACACTGGTGGGCGAAGGGAGTCGCCTATGTCAGTCGCAGGTGAGGAGTCGCGTGCGACAATTACAAGGAGGTAATATTATGGTAGTACAGCACAATCTTAGAGCAATGAACGCAAACAGAATGTTAGGAATCACAAACAGTGGCTTATCGAAATCTTCAGAGAAGCTTTCTTCAGGATATAAAATTAACCGCGCAGCAGATAATGCAGCAGGACTTTCCATATCAGAAAAAATGAGAAAGCAGATCAGAGGTCTGACACAGGCTTCGACAAACGCTGAGGATGGTATCAGTGCAGTACAGACAGCAGAAGGTGCATTGACAGAAGTTCATGACATGTTACAGCGTATGAACGAGCTGGCAGTGAAGGCGGCAAACGGCACAAATTCTCTTTCCGACCGTCAGACGATTCAGGACGAAGTTGAGCAGCTGCTCACAGAGATTGACCGTGTGGCAGAGACGACGAAGTTCAACGAGATCTATCTGTTGAAAGGTGATGAAGACAAGGTAAAGGAGTATTTGAGTGCGAAAGATGCCGGAATAGAAGGTGCACTTTATGAGGGTTCTACGAAAGCAACATTCAGTATGGCTGAGTTAAAGATTGGTGATACGATCACCATTGCAGGCAGACAGTACACGATCGGCACACAGGACAAAACCGCAATCCAGGCTTCGGTTGCAAAGGCTTTAGCAGGTGAGCTGGTTACGATCGATGGGATACAATATACAGTGGCAAAAGACGATAAGAGTGATGTGAATGTCGATAAGAACATTCTGACGATCGCATCCATCAAGGCGAGGATCGCAGAGGGAAGCACAGCACTCTACAATGGCAAGACATACCATGTTATGACAGACAAGGACTCTATAGTAGGTGTGGACGATGCAGACGCTTCAGTTATCACAACTGCAGTTGCATATTCTAAGATACACCAGGAGTTGAGACTTGCCAATAACATTGGTGCGGATTCCAGCACACAGGCAACTGTTACGTATTCCGCAGTACCGAAGGACAACAAGATTAATTTCCTGATCAGCAAAGGTCAGAGAGAGCTGCAGGAGACTCTTCAGTTCAGCTTGCATGTCGGTGCAGACGCTGATATGAGCAATAAGATTATTGTTTCACTCGATGCATTAGATACCAGGGGATTAGGCATCCGTGGTCTAAATGTGAAGGATGATTCAGGAGCAGCAGCGACGTATGCAATTGATTCAATTGCAGATGCAGTCGCACATGTTTCCGCACAGAGATCTCTTCTCGGTGCAATTCAGAACAGATTAGAGCATACCATTAACAACCTGGACAACGTAGTAGAGAATACGACAGCTGCAGAGAGTCAGATTCGTGATACAGATATGGCTACAGAGATGGTTAAGTTTTCAAACAATAACATCCTTGCACAGGCAGGTCAGTCAATGCTGGCTCAGTCTAATCAGGCAAATCAGGGTGTGCTTAGTTTATTACAGTAATCATCGGTTTTGCAGGAGACTAACGTTTCGATCTACCATGATAAAGGGACTTCCGATTTCTCGGAAGTCCCTTTTTTAAAAAATGAAATTGCAAGTTGTTTTTTGCGTCATTTTCATATAAAATAAAATTATACCATTAATTTTTCAATATGATTTGACGATATAATAAATGAGATAATGATGATTATGCAACATGCGCGACATGGAGGTGATTAGCATGTATATGGAGCCTATGACAGGGGGAAATACCCAGACGGCAGTTCAGCAGATGACAAGGGTGTCCAGTCAAACAGCAGCACCCAGGACTGCAGAACCAAATAAAACAGAATCCACGGATGGAGAGAGCAGCAAGAAACAGGTAGAGATCGCAAAAGGATCAGATGAATCAGTGACGCTGTCGATTATGGCAGATGATCAGCTTGTAGATGACCAGAAAAATGTGAATCTGGACAGGTTGAAGAAGGTTATGGAGCAGGCAATTGCGGCAATGCCCCATTCGGATGCAAAGTTTGGTATTCACGATAAGACCAATCGTATTATCATTAAATTAGTAGACAGGGAGACGCAGGAAGTAATTAAGGAGATACCGCCTGAGAAGACCCTTGATTTATTGGCAAAGCGAATGGAACTTGCGGGGGTGCTGGTTGATCAGAGGCTATGATAGCAGCAAAAACGGATCGTATGTAAAGCGGAGGGATTACAATGTCAGATTTATTGAGAATGACAGGTATGTATTCAGGAATGGATACGGAAACAATAATACAGCAGTTGGTTATGGCAAAGTCACAGAAAGTGACAAACTTAAAAAATGACCAGAAAAAGCTTGAGTGGAAGCAGACTTTGTGGCAGGATTTGAACACAAGGCTTTACAAACTCTATACAGGTACTTTGTCCAATATGCGTTTGACAGGCAGCTATGCTAAGAAGAAGACAAGTATTTCGGATCCCACAA
The DNA here is from genome assembly GCA_947178145.1 of uncultured Lachnospiraceae bacterium. Classification (GTDB taxonomy): domain Bacteria; phylum Bacillota; class Clostridia; order Lachnospirales; family Lachnospiraceae; genus COE1. Next base: position 4,024 of record CAMWXE010000051.1, read on the forward strand.
AAGCGACAATCACGGCAAGTGAAGGCGCCGTAAATGGAACACAGAGCCTGGAAGTAAAGCAGCTTGCCAAGGCCGGGTATCTGACTGGTGCAGTAGTGTCCATGAAGCGTCAGGGCGATGTCCCGATTTATAGTGACGACAAGGTGAATGCATCATTGGATGGAGTTACTCCGGCGGATAAGGATACGTATATCAAGGAGTACGGTTCAGAAAAAACACTCGAAGATCTGGGTGTGGGCGATGGCACACTGACAGTGACGGCAGGTGGGAAGACATTTACCGTTAATGCTTCCAAAGGGGACAGTATTAAGGATTTTATACAGAAATTTAATAACGCTGCGGCAGGCGCAACAGGTGGACCTGTTGACATCAAAATGGAGTACGACAAAGGCAAGATCACTGTGAGTGGTGCGGATGCTGATGCAGGTTTTACGATGTCAAGTAGTGTGCCATCAGGCAGCAACAGGACAATCCTGCAGGGACTTGGCTTATCCGACACAAGTGGTTCTGGTCAGACAGGAACATTCACAGGTGATGCGATCACAATGAAGGGCAATGTCTACGAGCCAGGTGATTTCAAAAATTATTCTGAGAAGGACAAAGACTATAAAGCCAAAGTGAGTGATATCTCGCCGGATTTGGTAGGCAAAAAGATTAGATTGACGGTTGGCACAGGCGCTGACGCTAAGGTTACCACAGTGGAGATTACGGCTGATATGGAGATTGGACAGCTGACTTCCAAGCTGTCAGAGGGCGGCGTCAAGGCATCGTTTGACGAGCAGAACCAGCGATTCTTTATCAGTTCCACAGGGACAGGTACAGCAAAAGAGTTCCAGCTCGAGGGTCTGGATGAATATAACGATACCGATGATTCTGTGCTGCTGGATCTCGGTCTTGTTGCCGGGTATAAGTATGAAAATGGTTCAGAGAGCACTCGGATTGATGCACAGGATTCCGAGATTATATTGAACGGCGCGACATTTACATCAGATACGAACACCGTTACAGTAAATGGTCTCAGCATCACAGCAAGTGCAGTGACGAGCGAGCCAGTCACGATCACGACCGATACAGACTATGATGGCATCTATGACATGATTAAGGACTTTATCGCAGAGTACAATGACATCATGAACGAGATGACAAAGCTCTACAGTGCAGATTCTGCGAGAAAGTTCAACATGCTCAGCGATGATGAAAAGGCAGCAATGTCAGACGATGAGATCGAGAAATGGGAAGATACGATCAAGGATTCCCTGCTCAGAAGAGACAAGGACCTGAATACGGTGATAGAGTGCATGAGAGGTGCAGTTAACAAGGGGTATGACATTGGCGGACAGACGCTGTATCTCGTTAACTTTGGAGTGGGTACCGGAAGCTATTTTGATACAGAGAAGGGAGAGCGGAACGCACTTCATATCTTTGGTGACAGTGATGATGAGAAGTTCTCTGATGAGGACAATGTTCTCAAGGCAGCAATCGCGAAAGATCCGGATCAGGTGATTGAACTTTTTGCCGCCATGAGTAAGGAGATGTACAATTCTCTCCAGAAAACCATGGCAAGCACAGACTATAGAAGTATCTATAAGATCTATGACGATAAGCGCCTGAAGTCAGAGTACGATGACTATACCAAGAAGATCAAGGAGGCAGAAGAGAAACTGAACGCCTATGAGGACAAGTGGTATAAGAAGTTCTCTGCGATGGAAGTAGCACTGTCAAAACTGCAGTCGAGTCAGAATTCTCTTGCAAGTATGCTGGGACAGTAATTATAGGAAACAGTATTGTTTTGTTGTATACTATAATATATGATAGGTGAAAATGATAAATATACAAGGTACTCTAAGAGATTCTCTTAGAGTACTTTCAAAAAGAAAGAAGGAATCGCATGCTCAAACAAAATGGATACGCACAATATCAAAATGCTAAGATTATGACTGCATCACCGGCAGAACTTACACTGATGCTCTATGATGGAGCGATCAAGTTCGGGAACGTTGCAGTCATAGCGATGGAGAATAAGGATCCCGGAAAAGCACATGAGAATATTGTCAAGGTGGAAAAGATTGTTCAGAATTTCAGGGATACGCTCGACAGAAAATACGAAGTATCGCAGGATTTTGACAACGTGTATGTATATCTATTGAGACGATGCCACGAAGCAAATATAGCAAAAGATCCTGAAATTATGGAGGAAGTGTTGAAACATTTACGTTCCATGAGAGATAATTGGAAAGAAGTTATGAAAAAGGTTGCTGGAGATAAGACGAATCCGATAGCCCAGGCAAGAGTTGCAGGTGGACAGGGCAATGCATCATCCTACAAGAGGACTGGAACCTGATGGAGCCGGTTTGATATGGTTTTGATATTATAGAAGGGAAACAGACATGACGGAAAATTATCTGCAGATTATGACAGAAAGTCTGGAAAAAAAGATCGAGGTACTTGATCAGGTCTATGAGCTCAATAAACGCCAGTTTGAAGTGTCGAGTGCCAGACCCTTTGATGTGGAGGCATATGATGCCATCATGGATGAGAAAGGGGAACTGATCGATGCACTCGATCGTCTTGATGATGGTTTTACCACGACATATGAGTTGATCAGAGATGAAGTTCAGAAGAACCCAGATCAGTACAAGCCACAGGTGCTGCGGATGCAGGAACTTGTGAGAGAGGCCGTGGATAAAGGTGTTTCGATTGAGGCACAGGAAAAGCGAAACAAGGCCTCCATGGAAGCAGCATTGAGCGCAAAACGCAAGGAAAACAGGGAGCGCAAAGTATCTGCAAATGCGGCAATACAGTATTATAATGCTGTCAATAAATTGAACAGAATCGATCCGCAGCTGATGGATCGCAAAAAATAGGATGTTATAACGTCACGGATGACGCGCAGGCATATGATTTTATATGCCTGCGCGTCTGCGTTTTAAGAGGGAGTAAAGAAATGTCGAAAGTGCCAGTATCGGTATGTATTATTGCCAAAAATGAGGAAAAATTGATAGGGGATTGTTTAAAGCATCTGCAGCCGTATGGTATGGAGATTATTGTTGCTGATACCGGATCAACGGACAGGACGAGAGAGATTGCTGAGAAATACGCGGATAAGGTTGTTGATTTCGAGTGGATAAAGGACTTCAGCGCAGCGAGGAATTATTGTGCCTCGTTTGCGTCAAATAATTGGATTCTGGCGTTGGACTGTGATGAGTATGTCAACGCGGTTGACATCAGGATACTTCGGATACTGATGCAGAAGTATCCAAGGCACACAGGAGTCCTACGTCTGAAGAACATCACACATGATAATAAGGGACAGACGGGATATATCAATTCAGATATTGCTCGATTTTACAACAAAAATTTTTATACGTTTGACTATGCGATTCATGAACAGATTTGTCCAAAGGATCTTTCCAGGAGGAATGAGCCAATGGATTCGTTTCTGCTCCCAATCGATGTCGTGCATTATGGGTATGCGCTGGATGAGGATACCATGAATAGAAAACAGGAAAGGAATCTCGAACTGCTGTACCAGGAATTGGAGACGACGCCAGACAAAGGTTATGTTTATTTCCAGATCGGTCAGTCGCTGACAACACTAGAAGGGGCAGACAGAGCTGTGGAGGCTTATGAAAAAGGTTTGGAATTCATAGAAGATACCAGCAGATATTATGTTCCAGAGCTGATTATCTCCCTTGCCAGTACTTATGTCAATGTGGACCGGATACCAGATGCGCTGGCGTTGATGGAGCGGTATGCACCGCAGTTCAACACAGCAAAGTTTGTATTTACACATGCAAATGTTTATTGGGCGGCAGAGCAGATCTTGAAGGCTCTTGGCAATTATATCAAGGTGACGATGATGAAGGATGCAGAGACGCTTGGCGGAGATCTGGCTTCCTGTTACGGAAGGATTATACAGATCTATGAGGCATTTGGCGAGAAGGAGATGGCAGAGAATTTTCACCAGAGATTTCTGGCATATAATGCGGAGAAGGAAAGTGTGGTAAATAGAGAATAGGCAGTACAGGGGGAGAAGAGACATGTCAAAAGTACCGGTAACAGTATGCATTATTGCCAAAAACGAAGAAAAACATATCGAGGAATGTCTGAGACATCTCAAAAAGTATGATATGGAAATCATTGTGACAGATACAGGCTCTACAGACCACACGAGAGAAATTGCTGAAAAGTATGCGGACAAGGTCGTTGACTTTGAGTGGGTTGATGATTTTGCTGCGGCAAGGAATTATTGTGCTTCCTTTGCATCGAACAACTGGATATTGGCGATTGACTGTGATGAGTATGTGAACAGTATCGACATCAAAGTACTGAGGATTTTAATGCAGAAATATCCGCGCTACACAGGAGTGATCAGGCTCAAAAATCTGATTTCCAGGGCAAATGGGGAGACAGGTTATGTCTCGGATGATGTGCCGCGGATGTACAATAAAAATTATTATCACTTTGCCTTTCCAATTCATGAGCAGATACGTTTTAAGGACCCCGCAAAAGGCGAGGAAGCGATGGACGCATTTCTGATTCCAATCGAGGTCATTCATCATGGCTATGCGCTTACGGGTGAGGATATGGAGAAGAAGCAGCGAAGAAATTTGGAGCTGCTGCACAAGGCCATAGAGATGAATCCGAAAGATGGATATAATTATTTCCAGATTGGGCAGTCGCAGTTCGTGCTTGGAGATCTTGACGCTGCGATTGAAGCGTATGAGAAAGGAATGAGTCTGCTCGACAGCACGGGGAATCTTTATGTTCCGGAGATGATTATGTCATTGGCAAAGGCATACCGGGCAAAGGAGAGATTTCCAGAGGCACTGGCACTTATGGAACAGTACAACAGTATCTTCGACACGGCAAAGTTTAATTATTTGTATGCAAATCTGCTGAAAGAAAATGACCAGGTGATCAAGGCACTGATGATCTATGTCAAGGTGACGATGATGAAGGATGTAGATACATTGGGCGAAAATCTGCTGTCATGTTATGCCAATATCATACAGCTTTATGAAGCGATGGGAAACCAGCAGATGGTAGATATTTTTACAGAAAAGCTGCGTAATTGTGAGAAAGAGAGAGAACGGGTTCTGAACAGTTAGGAACGATAGCGCAGATGGGGATTTTGACAGGTCCTTGTCAGGAGTTTTTGTTGATAGTTCCTTACGAAATAAAATGCATTTTAAGGAGGTGAGGCCTGGAAGGAGCAGATACAAGTCGAATCAGGGAAGAAGATAACACGACACCTAACGATATGGAAATCAGGGGGAAAATTATGGTAGTAGCACACAATCTTATGGCGATGAACAGCCAGAGACAATTATCTATGGTAAGTGGTTCGGTATCAAAGAAAGCAGAAAAACTGTCTAGCGGATATAAGATTAACAGGGCGGCGGACGATGCAGCTGGATTGTCAATATCAGAGAAGATGAGAAAGCAGATCAGAGGCCTTACAAAAGCGACAGAGAATGCTGAGGATGGAATATCTATGGTACAGACTGCAGATGGTGCGCTCAGCGAAGTACACGATATGCTTCAGCGCATGAATGAACTCTGTGTGCAGGCAGCAAATGGCACAAACTCCGTATCGGACAGACAGAATATTCAGGATGAGGTATCACAACTCATCGCTGAGATTGACCGGGTGGCGGAGACAACGAAGTTTAACGAGATAAGTCTACTTGACGGCAGTATTGCAAAACCAGGCAGAAATGCATGCACAACAGCAATCAACAACAGAAAGCTTGAGGCAATCAAAGAAAAGTATGAGGCAGACAAGAAAAAGCTTACTTTGACAGCTTTGAATGGCGAGAATGCCGGAAAAGAAGTGTCAGTTGACGAATTGGCAAATACAGATGGCACCAAACTTGTTTATACGATCGCTTATGATTTTCAGACGACTCAGAGTGGGGATGGAAAATCTCCTACACAGAACCTTGATCCAAGTCTGGTGAATCAGGCAAATGCTTTCATTCCAACGCTTCAGAATTCAATCGTTCCGCAGGCAGTGCAGTCATTGCTTCGGGCGTATCCAGATACTTTTTCTTATCTGAACAATTCTGAAATCGGAATCGGACTTGAAATGTACAGCGATTCTGGTTCAAATGTGTTGGCATCAGCAGGTCTGAGCTATGGCGGAAGCGACACATTGGGATTCAATCTTAGAGTGAATATGGCCCATTTGAACAGCCCCATGACAGTTGCGGACAGAGACAAACTGGAAGTGACAATTGTTCACGAGATGATGCATACACTGATGTATGAAGCGCTTACAAACGGTATGACAGGGAATGTTGATGGACAGTTTGGCAAGGACACATTTCCATTATGGTTTATCGAGGGAATGGCACAGACTGCAGCAGGCGGATGTTATGATGGCAATGACTGGGTAGCAGGGCTTGGCATCGGATCGAGCTCTTCCGAGACTGACATCACAAATGCAATCAATCGGGCGCCGCTTACACAATCAGGTAACGGTGGAGCATCAGATTACGGTACAGGTTATCTCGCGAGTATGTATCTGGGATATCTCGCAGCAGGCGGAAACTCTGTGGCGCAGGCAGATATGAGCAAAGGTCTTGACACAATCATGAAAGAGATCAGGAACGGGGCGAGTTTAGACGATGTTGTTCAGAAATATACGCAGAAGTCATTAAAGCAGTTTCAGAATGATTTTGGAACAATCGGGGCTTCGTTTGTGAAGAAGCTTGTCACAGAAGTAGGACAGGGAACGGGCGGCGTTGCTACAGGAAGCTATAATAAAGCTCCTAACGGCGGTTCAGATATTTTATCAGATGCGGATGTTACTGGCGATGCTTTAAAGCTGTTTCAGGTAAGTGGTAGCGATCAGTGGATATATAACAAGTATCCGGCAGACCAGATGCCGATTTATGAAGGCGGTACAGCGACGAACGGCAAGGGATACGGTGAGGAACCGCTTGCGATCGCAGCAAACAAGCGCGCCACAGGCTTTGGTTCAGCACTTCATGTAGGTTCCGAGACCGATATGACCAACAAGCTGATCATCTACATCGATGCCATGGACGCAGAGAGTCTTGGCGTGGATAAGGTGGATGTTCGCACTGTAGATCTGGCAACAATTTCGATTGAGCGCGTTGCTCTTGCACTTGCGCAGGTATCTGCACAGCGTTCTGAGCTTGGCGCATACCAGAACCGTCTCGAGCATACAGTGAACAATCTGGGCAATGTTGTGGAGAATACCACAGCTTCAGAGAGCCAGATTCGTGACACCGATATGGCAAAAGAAATGGTAGCTTACTCCAATGTAAGTATTTTACAGCAGGCAGGACAGTCTATGCTGGCACAGACGAATCAGAGCAATCAGGGAGTGCTTTCGCTGATTGCCTGACAAATAATAGATAATTGATTGAACAAAAAGAGTATATGCGGTTGTATATGCTCTTTTTGCTTAATTGTCTGAATTGCAAGGAAAATGTCGCATTTAAGACTTTAAGATATGAATTTTCTGTCAAAAGCCGACCGAAGGGAAACAATTATATGAATTTGATTTAATTTACATAAAATTTGAAATAATTAGTTGACATAGTCTGACAATTCGTGTACAATAAGAATTGTTAAGAGGGGTGACATAATATAGTGTCATCAGAATTAATATATAAAGGAATAATTGTTTTTCACAAGGAGGTAAAGGTATGGATATCAAGAGTAGTCTTATGTATGGAAGCAAAGCAGTAAACGAGGCGTACACAGCGAAATCAAATGCAGCAGCAAAAGAGAGCAGACTTGCGTCAGGAAAGAAATTGTCAGCGACGGCAGAAGATGCGGCATCCCTTCAGATTAAATCTAAGGCAGGCGAAACGGAGTCAGCGATTGAGAATATTAATGCAGCATCCAGCGCAGTGGAAGACATTGCGAAAGCAGAAGAGATGATTCGTGAAGCAAATCGTCGTATCTTAGCACAGTCCGATGATTCGGTTCTTGCTCAGGCAAATCAGACAACAGACGCAGTGACAAAGTTGTTGGATTAATTGATATTGAATGGAAAGCCGGTCATGAGACCGGCTTTTTGAATGTGTATCTGCAAATTGTACAAATTGTGTATTTTTTTGCAAAAATAAGTTAAATTTACATAAAGAATAGCCGATAACCAAAATATACCAATTTGCTGAAAATGGTATGAATCCAAAATCCCACTCGGCCGATTGGAATACAGTCGGTTCTATAAACAGTAGTGGGCATAAACGATTACTGGAATGCCACGGAGGGAGGAGGCGCTTATGGTTATACAACACAATATGGCTGCAGAAAATAGTAAGCGTATGCAGAAAATAGGTTCTGGAAATCTGGCAGGAGCATCGGAGAAACTGTCATCAGGCTATCAGATTAACCGGGCTGCGGACAATGCTGCAGGACTTTCCATCTCGGAGAAGCTTCGTTTCCAGATCAGAGGACTGGACAGAGGCTCTGCCAATATTGATGAAGGGATTGGATACTGTCAGGTTGCCGATGGTGCATTGAATGAGATGCACGACATGATTCAGCGTATGAATGAACTGTCTATACAGGCGGCAAATGGAACGAACTCTGCATCAGACAGAAGCTATATCAATGACGAGATTCAGCAATTAAAGTCAGAGCTCGATCGAATTTGCATGACAACCAAATTTAATGACGAGTATATCTTTCGATGTGAGGATAAGATTGAATCGGAATCCTGGGAGGTATACAGGCTGCACTTTGAGGGATTTTCTGACGATTTGTGCATATACAATGATTCTTATGACGCAGTCACAGGTACGGCTAAATACGGCGGTGTTGCATTTGGAGGAAAGCGTTACGCCTGGTCGAGCATTGACCCGGATATGTATGATGCAGCTTCGGGAAAGTTTCGGGCCGGGCAATATTCGTTTGATGCAGATGATGGAACACTGATCACACTGATTTGTGCGGATGGCAGTGAGCCGCCGCAGGTATCAAGGAGGATTCTCACGACAGCTAGCCGGGAAGGAATCTATATCAATGGCGAACAGATCCACTGGGATGATGTGCGGTCAGCATCGGGCAGAAAAATTCGCGATGCTGTGATTCCGGGTGAGACGTATTATTTCAATTATTGCGGGGTAGAGATTTCATTTACGCCGGATGAAGAGGATACTTTTGACGATGTGGTGTCCAAATTATCAGGGATTGTCTGGAATAGTGCATACCGCATGCCGACAGAGCAGACGGCGCTGATTGCTGATTTTTCCAGTACGACAATATCTGTCAGGGACACGGCGCTGATCAAAGAGTATCTGGACAATAACGGCACAAAGATACCCAAGTACATTCTCCATGCGGGGGACGGTACGCAGGGGACATATGACGGTATTTGGCTTGAGGAGACGGACAGCAGTGGAAATGGCACTGGGAACACTGCAGCAGGTTCACAGAAGTCATGGGCAAGCATTGGTATTTCAAATTGGGGAGATCTAAGTACAGACATATGGGAGGATAAGTTATATCAGTATCTGTATGATTATTCGGTACCAGGGCAGGGCGGCGCTGCATCGAAAGAGGAGTTTCAATTCCAGTTTCAGCTGATTAATGAGACGAGCAAAGATTCTGTGATCGATGCGCTCGACGGGGTGGTACTATACTGTGGAAATATAGCAAATTCCAATCATCCAGAGGGGACATTTGATACCAGTACCTATACGAATGTGATCAGTGCCGCGATGACATATACAGGACAGCTCTCCCTTCAGGACGAATATAATCTCGGCAGGGACTTTGGGGTAGAACAGGATACATTCCAATCTGAGAAGATGGTGCTTGACACCGATGCTTCTGCGACCAGCCCAATTGCAGTAAAATACACGAACACGATTGATGGACAACCAGTCGAAAAGACGTATGGAATGGATCAGGCAGCATTTAACAATTTAGTAGATAGCCTTAAAAATACGATTAAGGCAAATGTAGATCTGAGCAGCAACAGTGGTCTGCTTCAGATTATTGCAGAGAGATACGCCAAAGGTGCGGCAAATCCTACAGAGATTACGCTGGCCGGAGTTCTCTCGTCGGCTAATATTACAGGGGGCGGCGCGCAGTCCTATCTTGCAGACACGGTTCGGATCGACACAAGTGACCCCGATCTGATTTACACAAAAGGACAGTCTTTGTCATCGACACCGACGGATTATGCCTGCGCGAAAATCGATTTTTCTGGACTTGGAACAAGTTATCAGTTGGCGGATTTAATCGGACTGGGATTCAATTCGACCTGTCAGACATGTTCAAATCATTACAGTATCCAATTTACGACACAGCAGCTTACCCCACAGGGAACGACAACGAGTGCAAACTGGCAAAGTGTGCAGATCGGAAACGATACATATCAAGTTCTCAAAGAACAAAATGGACAAAATCATACATTATATATTGATATAGATTCTATGCAGGGAGCTGTGAAGAACGGTACTGAATTCAGCAATACACTGGTGAAGCTGATTGCAGAGACCAAATTTGATTTTCATTATACACAGTATGCGACCAATCAAAATGATGCTGTGTTCTATGCCTTTGACTACAGGCCGGCATATGTGTCAAACGGCGTGTCGACTGCGACCAATGCCACGTTTGATCCGTTTGCCTACGGATTTAAGAGTACGTTGGATGTCAATATGGCATTGAGGGATACCGATCGTTCTGCAGCTGGATCAAAGCTGGCGATGAATCTCAAGTATCAGTACAATGTTTCCGATCTGTTTGCACCGGATAATCTGGCACTGACAGAGAAGCCGGATCCAGATGGCAAATATGTAAAAATAAATGGAAAATATGTTCCGTATAATGCGGCACAGCATGGGCCAAGTGAACCAAGATATAATGTTGAAGTCGCCGGAATCAATACAAATAATTTGGATATGGATACATATCTGACAGAGTATGTCAAGGATCACATTTTGAAAGAAATTGCGGAGGCGACCACGATCGCACTGAAATCAGACCGCTATGCGTATGGCAGGGGTCAGGCGCAGGAAAACGAGAACAAAGCGATGGTCGTACAGTATGATACACCGCACCAGCTTATGCCAAGACAGTATGTGGTTGGACAGACCGAAAAAAAGGAACTGCTCATGATACAATGCAGTTCGAATGTGATTGACAATATTGAGATTGAGAAGCAGAAGCTGTCTGTATATCGTATGGGATTACATAAGTTTGAGACACTCACTGAGGAGCAGGCGACAAGGGGAATCAATATGGTTGCGGATGCACTAAAGCTGGTGAGCGCAATCAGAAGTCAGTTTGGTGCATATCAGAACAGACTCGAGCATGCGTATGCCATCAATCGCAACACACATGAGAATACACAGCATGGTGAATCGGTGATCCGCGATACGGAGATGGCAGGGCAGATGGTAGAATACGCTAACAGTTCTGTTTTGCAGCAGTCCGTCAATTCTATGCTGGCGCAGGCCAATCAGACAAATCAGGGGGTACTGACATTATTGCGGTAACCAAAGAACAGAGATGTAATTGTCTAAATAATCCAGAAATTTTCGAAAATTTCACACAATAACCTAAATTTTCAGAAAATAATACCGATATATATACTGTAAACGGAGTTACAGAAAGAATTAACGATAATGAAGTCCTGGTTGATTCAAGGGGAATGGCCGGGAAAGATAACAATAAATAATGATATGGGAAAGTTGCTTGGTGAAAGGGATGTCCTGGGCTGCTAAAGGAGGAGAAAAATATGGTAGTACAGCACAATCTTAAAGCTATGAACTCAAACAGAATGTTGAATATCAACACGAAAGCGTCAGCGAATTCAACAGAAAAACTATCAAGCGGCTATCGCGTAAACAGAGCTGCAGATGACGCAGCAGGACTCGCTATATCAGAGAAGATGAGAAAGCAGATTCGCGGTCTGACACAGGCATCGAGAAATGCTGAGGACGGTATTTCTGCCGTACAGACAGCAGAAGGCGCACTGGCCGAAGTGCAGGATATGCTCCAGAGAATGAATGAGCTCTGCGTACAGGCAGCAAACGGTACAAATTCTGTTACAGATCGTCAGTATATCCAGGACGAGATCGATCAGCTCGTGACAGAGATGGACAGAATCTCAGAGACAACCAAGTTCAATGAGCTCTATCTGCTCAAGGGTGACAGTACGCAGCCAGAGAGTCTTGTACATACATTTAACTATATTGAGGGCGATAAGCTTGACGCGACAGGTACATCTTCTGTTTTGAACGGTAAAGGTCAGCAGGTTATGGTCAATTATAATGGCACTGACAATATCTATGCCGTGAATGCTGCCAGCATCCAGGCTTCCGGCGTGACGAGTCCTATGACAGCGGATGTGATCACAAAAGGTTCTGATGCCACAAAATATCTTGGTGAGGGCACTACGGTTGCAGAAAGCTCCAGCGTAACAAGTGCAGAACTTAAGTCGGATTATGCGATCTTTAAGAATACGAGATTAGAGAATGCGTCAGCAGATATCACGACAAGCACAATCAACGGAACGGTATACAGCTCGACGAAGGATGCATATATTTATGATACAAAGACAAAAAATATTATCCATGTAAAGGCGAAAGAGGACTTGTCAGACTACATTGAGCATGTCAATGGTGAGAAAGACAAATTTACAATGAAGGATCAGTATAGACTGCTTTATAATGTAAACGGCAACGCAGATGGGATCGCTGATACATTAGGTGCACCAGCGAATGTGGAAGTTTTAACGAATAAGGATTTCATGGGAGCTGTTGCAGAGAACAAACTCTATGATGCGTCCGGCAATGTTGTGGCAGGTATGGCCCTCTATAAGTATTTTAATGAGAACGGAGATTATACAGGCGGTCTGTTTGCAGACAAGGATGCGACACAGAAGGTTGCGATTGAGGGTGATACGACTAAGAATACAGTTAGCTACAGCAGATATATCATGAAGCTGAGTGAGAAGATTGTGGCTCCTCTGACGTTCAATGTGCATGCAGGTGCCGATTCTGATCTCGAGAATAGAATTTCCGCGACAATCGATACAATGTCAGCAGCGGGGCTTGGCGTCAACAGGCTGAGCAGCAATTCCATTGGTATCGTAGATGAGACGGGGGACAACGCGAGAGAGGCGATCGATGTTGTCGGTGCAGCATTGAAGATTGTTTCCACACAGCGTTCTATCCTTGGTGCGGTACAGAACCGCTTAGAGCACACAATTGCCAACCTGGATAATGTCGTTGAGAATACCACAGCAGCAGAGTCAGCGATCCGTGATACAGATATGGCTGATGAGATGGTGAAGTTCTCCAACAATCAGGTGCTTCTGCAGGCAGGCCAGTCTATCCTTGCACAGGCAAATCAGGCAAACCAGGGTGTACTCTCATTATTGCAGTAAATTTTTGGATACATTCACACGAACCAACCCAATAGATTCAAAAAGGCCGCCTGGATTACCTGGCGGTCTTTTTTGAATATCTATTGACTAAGTTGGAAAATAATGTTATACTGGATGTGTACTTTTTGTGGATAGTAATGCATAAGTACACAGCTCACTCTAACTAATTGAACAATATAAGCAGGCGGGAGGGAATGTTACCCTCCTGTTCGCTTTTATGCATGTCGATGTGGTGGGAACAGGAACGATAAAATTTTCTGATTATTGATTAAGTAGTGCGAAAATAGTCCGATATAATTAATGGAGTATTCTAACCAGAATGAAATTAGGGAGGATAAGAGATGGCTAAAATACCAGTTTCGGTTTGTATCATAGCTAAGAACGAGGAGAAACATATAGAGGAATGCCTGCGGCGACTCAGTCCATATGGATTTGAGATTGTTGTCACGGATACCGGATCAACGGATAGAACGCTGGAGATTGCGCAGAAATATACAGATAAAGTGTATACGTTTGAGTGGGTGAACGATTTCAGCGCGGCCAGAAATTTCTGTGCTGCACATGCATCCAATAATTGGATACTTGTGCTGGACTGTGATGAGTATGTACATGAGATCGATGTGCCGACTCTGCGCATTATGATGCAGAAATTTCCGCGCTCCATCGGGGAAATTCGACTCAAGAGCATCACGCAGAACAGAGGGAATACAGTCTATGTTACGGATGATGTCAGCAGATTTTACAACAAAAACTATTATTTGTTTGAAGGGCAGATTCATGAGCAGCTGCGGCCCAAGGATGACAGTAAGAAGGATGATCCGATGAACTGTGTGATGCTGCCCATGGATGTGATTCATCACGGATATAATCTGACTCCGGAGGAGATGGAGAGAAAGCAGGAACGGAATCTTGCAATGTTGTACAAGGCTTTGGAGACAGACCCATCTAACACGTATCTCCTTTTTCAGGCTGGGCAGTCAGAGACGATGCGGGGCAAGAGGCAGGAGGCCATCGCATTGTATGAAAAGGCGCTGGGCATCATGGAGGAGATTACATGTGAGTATGAACAGATAATGATTATGTCGTTGGCCGTCGATTATGTCAAGACGAGTCAGCCTGACAAGGCAGTGGATTTGATGGCAAAGTACGCAGATCAATGTCAGACAGCGCGCTATATGTTTACCCATGGCAATGTGCTGCTTGACAGCGGCAACAAACTAAAGGCGCTGCTGTGGTACATTAAAGCTACTGCGATGCCGGATGCCAATACGTTAGGAGTCAATCTGATGCATTGTTATGAGAATATTATCAAGATTTATATGGAGATGGGAAATGTGGAGATGGCAGAGCTCTTTCGGGCGCGGTACGAGGAGTGCCGTCAGGACAATGAGAGAGTGGTAAATAGCTGATAAAAATAAGAATACCAAGCGGGAAAGCTTGGTATTTTTGCGAACAGGGATCGTCTATTTCTTCTTCTCGGGTACCAGCATAAAGACCTGCCTCTCTGATTCTGGAACTTCACTGAGCGCCTTGTCCAGTTCCAGAGATTCCTTATAATCATTGAGCCGGCGGATGATATCTGGATTGCTGATGTCTTCCTTGTTGATGACCTGGCGGATATAGTAGTAAACTAACAGCTGCAGGTCTGTCAGGTGAAGATACATCGAATGCTGGTCAATCTCCTGGCAAAGTGCCCGAATGCCGTCAAGCTGATCGTGAATGGGATCGATAGCGATAGAGATCTGGTCCAGTGTAGTAATCAGACGTTCTTTGTATTCTGTGACGCGGCACACTTCCTCAACGCTGGGGCGGTTGACCTGAGACAGGCGTGCGAGCTCCCTGTCACACTGTTCGACACATTCCAGTAATTGAAACATTTTATTGTAGGCATTACATAAGGTCTGTAGTAAATTCTCATATTTTTGACGATACTCCATAGAAATCCTCCCTCAAATCATTCTGCGGACAGCACAGAAACCAATGTGTATGTTAAATTATTTACATAATAAAACTACATAAGATATATCGTCAGAATATTCTGAAAACTTAACCCTGTTGATGCAGATTTACGTTCAGAAAAGAGGCGCGTTTGGCATCCCGTGCATTTCAGCAATTCTGCGAAACACGACAGGCTGCATGGCGTACAGAAACAGCTGCAGGCCGGGTTCATAGCTTTTGATGAGGTCCACGTCCTCGCGGGTGGCGAGCATACGATAATTTTTGTCAATATAGATCACATTATCGCTGAATTCAAGTGAAAAATTAAAATCTTTGATGCCTAAGATGGAATCACACCGAATGATGGTGACAGCATCCTTGGTTGGCAGCTGCATAAACACGATATCAGGATTGATCTGGCGGATGACCTGCTCAAGAAAAGGATCGTCATCTTCCATATAAACAGCTTCCTGCTCCTGGAAAAAGCTTACAAAGCCGAGCCCGCTCTCGTCATTATCGAGGATGCAGTCATCGGCGGCTTTGCCGCGCACACCGTTCACTGCATCGAGAAGTGCTGATACGTCAGATTGGGCCATATTGTGAGCGTGTCCCATTCTGTGTAGATAGAAAGCCTCAAAGACAGAACGCAGAAGGACGATGCTCATCTTGTTGCAGCATTCCGGCTTTGTGTATTTCATAAAAAAGTGCATACAGTTGCGCGTCATATAATAATTTACTTTTGTATTGTCGCAGCGATGCATGGGACTTGCGGCGTGGTAGAGCTTCGCGCCGCCGAGTGCCACGACCTCATAGCCAGCCTGTTTGATGCGATAGCCCCACTCTGTATCGTCCCAGTAGAGGAAGTTCTCTGTCGGCATCAGGCCGACTCTGTGAATTGCGTCGGCGCGCACCATCATGCAGCAGCTGCTGATGGCATCACAGTATACGATGTTAGGAATATTTTCGCTGTCCGGGGTGTCAGCATAGAGCATAGAAGCGCGACAGTGCCTGAAATCAATGGATATCCCAAACTGTTGTATGTAATGTGGCATATGTCTGTGATACACTTTACCGCCGGCAAGACCTGCGGAAGGGGTTGCAGCCAGGAAGTTCAGAAGGACGCTCAATGCGTCAGGTGCAACTGTAATCTCTTCACCGAGGCAGCAGATGTATTCAAAGCCCTCTTGCAGTGCTTGTTCGATGCCAAGGTTGAGTCCGCCGCAGCTGCCAAGGTCTATGGCAGAGTATGTAAAAGTGATTTTGTCACCATAAGCATCTGTGATTACCGTCTTAGAGTCATCATCTGATGCATTGTCAATCACATAGATTTTAAGATTGCGGCAGACATCAAATTGTTCGGAGTCGAGCACTGACGCGATGCAGTTCACAGTACGTTCTGCTTTATTGTGATTGCAGATAACGACTGCAAGTTTTTTCTGATTTTCCATAATCAAAACCATACCTTTCTGAAAAGAGTGTTATTTCTATATTTATTGTATCACGAAAAAGCGGTTGTGAACACCGAATTATATCATATTAAAATATTGACTTTTTATAAAGAAACAGTTGAGAAATTATGTAAAGTCCGTTACAATGAGGTAGAATGTAAAATAAATGCAGTGAACGGAGGTTTATCATGAAATTCAGCTTATGCATGATTGTGAAAGACGAATCCGCAGTGTTGCGGGACTGTCTTGATTCATTGAAGGATATCATGGATGAAATCATCATTGTGGACACCGGATCTACAGATGACACCAAAAAGATCGCAGCGGAGTATACCCCCTATTTATATGATTATGTGTGGAATGACGATTTTGCAGCTGCCAGAAATTTTGCGTTTTCAAAGGCGACAGGGGATTATATTTACTCAGCCGACGCAGACGAGGTATTAGACCGCGAGAATCAGGACAAGCTAAAGGCATTGAAGCGTGCCATGCTGCCGGAGGTGGAGATTGTGCAGATGATCTATGTCACAGAACAGATTAATCATCCGACGGAGAATTATGCGCGCGATCTGCGGCCAAAACTCTTTAAGCGGCTGCGCGAATTTACATGGATTGAGCCGATTCATGAAACGGTGAATATCAATCCGGTGATCTATGACAGCGATATTGAGATTCAGCACCGCCCGCAGGGCAGCCACAGCAGCAGGGATTTCTGTGTGTTTGAGAAGATTATAGCGGAGCGGGGGATTCTTTCTGACCGGTTGATGGGAATGTATTTGCGGGAGCTTTACAAGGCAGGTACAGAGGATGAGCTGGGGACAGCAGAGGGATTTTTCGAGCGGGCATTGTTGGAAAAGCGCGCGGAGGGCAAAGAATTGTTGTGCCGGCAGATTATAGCTGTTCTCCTGAAAATTTACAGGATTACAGACAACCCGGTCAATATGTTAAAGGTGGCTTTAAGCGAGGAGGCGACCATACCATCCGCGGAGATCTGCATGGAGCTTGGCTATTTCTTTATGAAGAAAGAGGACTTCGAGGAGGCAGCTAAGTGGTTCCACAGGGCAGGTTATGACTGTGAGAGTGAGATTGACGTGGCAAGCAGCGGCACATCAGCTTTTATGGCGCTGGCACTGTGCTGCAGGAAACTAGTCAAGTCCCCTAAGATTAAGGCACTTCCGCAGCAGGAATACGAGTTGGAACGTACGAGGCTGACGCAAAAGGCGGCTGAGTATGAGCAGCTTGCAAGGGATTGGAAGCCAGTGGAGCCAAAGCTGCTGGTTAATTAGGAGAAGACAGAAATGAAATACGATTATCTGGTAGTTGGCGCAGGGCTCTTTGGGGCTGTGTTTGCCAGTCAAATGAAGCAGAACGGGAAGAAGTGTCTTGTCATTGACAAGCGGGGACATATCGCCGGAAATATTTACACAGAGGAGATCAGGGGGATTCATGTCCATAAATATGGTGCCCACATTTTTCATACATCAGACAGAAAGATTTGGAACTATGTCAATGAGTTTGCCGAGTTTAACAACTACATCAATTCACCGGTGGCAGTATACAGGGACGAGCTCTACAATCTTCCTTTTAATATGAATACGTTTGCAAAAATGTGGAACGTCAGAACGCCGAAGGAAGCCGCAGAGCGCATACAGTCACAGATTGCAGACATGAAGATTACGAATCCGGCAAATCTGGAAGAACAGGCGTTATCTTTGGTTGGAACAGATATTTATGAGAAACTTGTGAAGGGATATACCGAGAAGCAATGGGGGCGTGACTGTAAAGAGCTGCCAGCCTTTATCATCAAGCGTTTGCCAGTTCGGTTCACTTTTGATAACAATTATTTTAAAGACCCTTATCAGGGCATTCCAAAAGGCGGATATACCAGAATGGTGGAGAATCTTTTGGATGGTATTGAGGTACAGCTTGCGACTGCGTTTGAGGATTTTGTCAGGAAAGATGAAAAAAGTGACACATATATCACAAAGGATGGGCAGCATACCTTTCAAAAGGTACTCTATACGGGGATGATCGATGCCTTTTTTGACTATTGTGAAGGAGCGTTGGAGTACCGTTCTCTTGCCTTTGAGACAGAGCTTTTAGAGGGGGAGGAAAATTATCAGGGCAATGCGGTGGTCAACTATACAGAGAGAGAAGTACCTTTTACGCGCATTATAGAACACAAGCATTTCGAGTTTGGACATCAGCCGGACACTGTGATCACAAGGGAGTATCCCAGAGCGTGGAAGCGCGGCGATGAGCCATACTATCCTGTCAATGATGAGAAAAATTCTGCGCTGTATCAGAAATATGTCCATCTTGCGGCAAAGCAGAAAAATGTGCTTTTCGGCGGGCGGCTTGGACAGTATCAGTATTATGACATGGACAAGGTGATTGCAGCGGCATTGGAAATGGCGGAAAGCGAGATGTAAAAAAGCAGGCTATGCCTGCTTTTTTACATATAATTATTATATAACATACCTGTGTAAATGCTCGTCATGTACGGATTTGGGTAGCTCGCATTGGGATTGGAGTAAGCGCAGATTCTTCTGTCGATATATTCCATCGGATCAAGCGATATCGCATTCAATTTTCGCAGAATCTGTGAACCAAACCCTTTTATGGCAGATGCGTCCGTGATTTCATCGCTTTTCTGATAATCGAGCGTGGCGTCTTCGTTGACACTGATACCATATTTTTCGAGGTTGTAGCTGTGCAGGTCAAGAAACTTGTGCAAATCCTTGGACAGGAGTCTGGTGAGTGGTTCATCCGTCTCGTCGTTGATCACACCATTCATGAAGTTGTTGTAACCCTCCACAAAGGTTTCGATATTGTTGGAGAGCGATTCGGCGTCAGGATACAGACCAATCCTGGCACTGGCATTTTTACTGCCGTCTTTTGTGCTGCCCAGAGCAGCAGCGCGCGCCGTAAGCTGATCGGACATGGTCATGCCAGTATTAGAATGCTCAGGATGCAGGGTCACATGGTAGGCCCCGTGAACGCTGAAACTGTTCGAATAAGATGATTCCTCGTTTCCGTTGATGCTGTATACCGCATTGGTAGCTTCCTTGATATTTTTGTTCAGGCCCAGATAATCGACCACACCGCTCTGATAGCTGGTGTTATCGTCTGTGATTGTGAAATGGCGCTCGCCTTGAACGGGGAGTCCATAGGCATCGGAAGTGACCTCCAGCGCTGTGAGCCCGCGGGCCTCGACAACTCTTGCGGACACACCAATATCGGAGTTGTTAATCAACCGGGCAAGCTTGTTTTGAAGATCATTGTTCGTCTCGCCCTCGTGTACATTGAACTGTAGTTCGTAGTGAAGCCTGTTCGTCAGAATATCAAAGGAATAACTGTCTGGCTGTAGGGTGACTGGCTGGTTAGCCTTTATATATTTGCTGGTATTGACTTGTGGTGATGCAAAATTCTCGACCTCTAAAATAAAATCTGATGGCACATCGCCTTCTGCATCATCCGGTTCGTACTCAACACTTGCCAGCGATTCATTGTCGCTGTAGGCGGATTTCATTGAGAACAAGTCATCGTCGTCACTGAGCAGACCGATTGTTTGCTTTAAGTCGTTGGCGCTTTCCTTTAGATGGATTGCATAGGCGATAGAGCGCAGAGACGGTTCTGTGAGGTATAGTGGAGCAAAACGATTCTTCCACTGGATGGTGCTGTATAAATTCTGCAGTTCGCTGGAGTCGTGCATGGCAAAGCGGGAACTGCGCTTGTTGTATTTTCTGTTGGAGTTGTTATTATTCCGGCTGTGATATGTGGTCATGTACTGGTCTAGAGCCTGCAGAGTATTGATAGATACTGACATACTGATGTCCTCCTTCCTTGGGTAATCAATTTGGGTCTTATGTGAACCTGATTTTGAACACATAATTGAATGTAAAATTCAAAAAACTTCCCTGTTTTAGAGCGATACAAGACTTTAATTGTGCGAATATTCACAAAAATGTTATGTATATCTCTTTTTTAATTTTAACTTACCATGAATTGTATGAAAAAGCAAGAGGTTTACCCTAGAAAAAATGAAAAAAATTTCCAAAGTTGTCCTAAAATACTGAAAACGGATTAAATTGTAGTGAAAATTAAGACAATTCTGGCGCATCCCACAAGGGAATAAAATGGTTACGGCTGAAAAAATAAATATTGACGCAAAGCTGGCCATATGTTATATTGGAAAAGCAAGATGTACATGAGGTCTTTTTTTTATGCAATTTTGGAAGCGTGAAGATGCGTGGCATCCTGCAGGATTAGAACAGTAGAGGATAAATTATTTAGAACGTTAGCGGAGGTGGAATTATGCGTACAAAGATTACATTGGCATGTACAGAGTGCAAGCAGCGTAATTACAATACTACAAAGGAGAAGAAGACCCATCCTGACAGAATGGAGATCAAAAAGTATTGTAGATTCTGCAAGACTCATACACTGCATAAAGAGACAAAATAAGCAATCGCATCAGGTGGACGACAGATCGAGACGATCATAGAAATAGGAGGCACATGATGGCAGATTCAGCTAAGAAAGAATCGAAAAAAGAAGCGAAAAAGGACAACTTCTGGAAGAGTGTAAAAACAGAATATAAGAAGATCGCCTGGCCGGACCAGAAAGAGACTGTGAAGCAGTCCGTAGCAGTTCTCTGTGTTTCGGTTGTAGTAGGACTTCTCATTACCTTCCTGGATACCCTTATCCAGTACGGCATTAACTTCTTGACAAGTATCGGCGTGTAATTAAGAGGTAATTATTATGGAAGAGAAGAAAAGGGCAGTAGCCAAGAAACTCATTACTCCCAATATGCAGGAGTGGCTTCCGGTATCGCCCAGGATGCCAGAGAAACCACATGAAGATACAGCGGAACCTGAAGCATCAGATTCCGGGATCAACTATTTCGAAGAAGAGGCTGATGTCTCTGAGGAGATTCCTGTGGAAACGGAGGAAGTGTTTGCAGAGGAAGCGCCTGTTATGGAGGAGCCGGTTGAGGAGGAACCACACAGCAGAGTTGCGCTCAGCGACAACAAGAGTGGACTGGGCATGGGCTGGTATGTAGTCCACACGTATTCTGGATATGAGAATAAGGTAAAAGCAAATATTGAAAAGGCAATTGAAAACAGACATCTTGAGAATGAGATTCTTGAGGTAAGAGTTCCACTGCAGGATGTTATGGAGATTAAGAATGGCGTGGAGAAGACATCCCAGAAAAAGATGTTTCCAGGTTATGTGCTTCTGCACATGGATGCGGATAACAACGACGCGTGGTATGTCGTCAGAAATACAAGAGGCGTCACTGGATTTGTAGGGCCGGGAAGCAAGCCGGTGCCACTCACGGAGGCAGAGCTCAAAGCGCTTGATTTTGGCGTTGATACGACAGTTGAATTTGCAGAGGGAGACGTGATCAGCGTTACGGCTGGTGTATGGAAAGACACGGTTGGAACCGTTCAGAAGATTGATGCTGCCAGACAGACGCTTACAATCAATGTCGAGATGTTTGGCCGCGAGACGCCGGTTGAGATTAGTTTCACAGATGTGAAGAAGATGTGGGATTAGTGCAGGAACAGTTTTCTGAGCTGGAAAATTTTTGAGTTTGCAAATTTCTGACTTAGAAAAAAGAGGCTGGCGAAAAAACGAAGTTTTACAGGAAGAATATTGACAACAGTATCATTTGGATGATAATATAGTTGTCGGACTTAATCCGTGTGGGAGGGTCATCCGCCCAGACTACCACAAAACGGTTTTGTTGTGAAATAAGACCGAGAATCAATTAGGAGGTGCCTGACATGGCAAAGAAAGTAGAAGGATATATTAAATTACAGATTCCTGCCGCAAAAGCAACACCAGCTCCGCCGGTAGGACCTGCTCTTGGACAGCATGGTGTAAACATTGTAGAGTTTACAAAACAGTTTAACGCAAGGACAGCAGATCAGGAAGGCATGATTATTCCTGTTGTCATCACAGTATATGCAGACAGAAGCTTCAGCTTCATCACAAAGACTCCGCCTGCAGCGGTTTTGTTAAAGAAGGCCTGCAATCTTAAGACTGCATCAGCAGCGCCAAACAAGACAAAAGTTGCAAAGATTTCAAAGGCAAAAATCCAGGAGATCGCTGAGTTAAAGATGCCTGACTTAAATGCGGCAAGCCTCGAGGCGGCTATGAGCATGATCGCAGGTACGGCAAGATCTATGGGTATCACAGTAGAAGATTAAGCGGAGGTAAAGTAGAATGAAACATGGTAAGAAATATAATGAATCCGCGAAGTTGATCGATCGCGCAACATTTTATGAGATTGAGGATGCTGTAGCGCTGGCAAAGAAGTCTGCTGCTGCAAAGTTTGACGAGACAGTGGAAGTGCATATCAGAACAGGTTGTGACGGACGTCACGCAGACCAGCAGATTCGCGGTGCCGTTGTGCTTCCAAACGGAACAGGTAAGACGGTGAAAGTACTGGTTTTTGCCAAGGGCGATAAAGTGGCGGAGGCAGAGGCAGCCGGCGCGGATTATGTTGGCGGAGACGAGCTGATTCCAAAGATTCAGAATGATGGATGGCTGGATTTCGATGTGGTAGTTGCCACACCGGATATGATGGGCATTGTCGGACGTCTCGGTAAGGTTTTGGGACCGAAGGGCCTGATGCCAAATCCGAAGTCGGGAACCGTAACGATGGATGTCACAAAGGCAATCAACGATATCAAAGCTGGTAAAGTTGAATACAGACTTGACAAGACAAACATCATTCACTGCCCGATCGGCAAGGTTTCTTTCACAGAGGAGCAGCTGACACAGAATCTGAATACTCTGTTGGAAGCGATTGTAAAGGCAAAGCCGTCAACACTTAAGGGACAGTACTTAAGGAGCATCACGCTTGCATCGACAATGGGACCTGGCGTAAAGGTTAGTGTTGCTAAGTTCTAATCACAGAGATAAGATAGAAATAGGATATAGGAAGGTCTCGTTTGGAAGAAACGAGACCTTTTTCGATATGGTGAGGTGAGCAGTTGGCTGGCAAACAGACTGGAAAAAAGACTGGAAAAAAGACTGGAAAAAGAAGACGCAGAAGAAAAAATAAGAATTTGAAAGTGTTTATCGTGTCACTGACGGCGGTGCTGATTGTGGGGGGACTTGCCATGCTGGGGTACTCTGCTGGTAAGACGAAAACAGGTCCGCGGCGCGAAGAGGAAGAAAAAAGTGCGCCACAGGTTATTGATTTTGCAGGATTGGGGCGCCCGGCAGAAACAGAGAAGCAGGATTCCAACAGTGTAGTGCCGGATGAGATAGTCAACGAGACAGATGCTTCCGGACAGGCGGTACTTTCGGAGGCGGAAGAGATGGCCAAAGAAAACGAGAGGCTGCTTAACGAGGCAATCGAGAAGGGAGAAAATGCTTATCTTGTACACTGCGCGGAGAGCGAACGTGTCACATTTGCATTTGCCGGTGATATTTTGCTGGATGACGAGTATGCTATGATGTTTCACTACCGAAGCAGAGGCAGTGACATCAATGATACATTTTCGGCAGACTTGTTGGAGCGGATGCGCAGCGCGGATGTGTTTATGCTCAACAATGAATTCCCTTTTTCGACGCGGGGGACACCGACGGAGGGAAAGACATTTACGTTTCGGGCAAATCCTGCCAATGTACAATTGTATGAACTGTTGGGGGTGGACATCGTATCACTTGCGAACAACCATGCTTATGATTATGGCGAAGAGGCACTTCTTGATACATTCACTACACTCGAGGAAGCAGAGATCCCCTATGTCGGTGCGGGAAGAGATATCAATGAGGCACGAAAGCCGGCATATCTGATCGCTAACGGAATGAAAATTGCGGTTGTGAGTGCGACGCAGATTGAGCGCAATGCGGTGCCGGACACGAAGGAAGCTACTGCGACAAATGCAGGGGTACTCCGGTGTATGGACCCTTCGGCGCTGTTGGAGGTCATTGCAGAAGCAAAGGCCAACAGTGACTTTGTGATATTGTATATACATTGGGGGACAGAGAGCCAGGCGCAGACAGACTGGCTTCAGGATAAGCAGGCGCCGATCTACGCAGAGGCAGGAGTGGATCTTATCATAGGGGATCACCCACATTGTCTGCAGAAGATTGATTCGGAATCAGGTGTTCCTGTCGTGTACAGTCTGGGAAATTACTGGTTTAACTCAAAGACACAGAATACCTGTCTTGTCGAGGTTGGAATTCAGAAAGAGGGATTGGAGTATCTTCGCTTTGTTCCCTGTATACAGGAGAATTGCCGCACGAGACAGCTTGAGGGAGCTCAGAAAGAGGAAGTTCTAAATTATATGCGAAGCCTGTCGCCCAATGTGCAGATCGACAGCGATGGGTATGTGACTTTTGGCAGTTAGGAACTGCGAGCTGCTGTTCAGATATCCACAAAAGTAGTGTGGTTCTTAAAAAGTAAAAAATAGGGTTGACAGCAGGATACAAGGTGTGCTATTGTATTAAAGGTTGTAAAACCATGCCGAAGACAGTAGGTGCGAGTGCATTGGAGCAATGGGATATCAATTGTGATAATGTGTTTCGCGTAAGTGTATCGCCTACCGAGGAAAAGAGTTTTTATGATATTAACTGCTACCTCTCGGCGTATATGCATGGAGAGGTTTTTATATTAAAAACTCCTGTCGGCAAAGCGAACGCTGCCGCATTCGCTTAAAAATCTATAAGGAGGTAAGAAAATGGCAAAGATTGAATTAAAACAGCCTATTGTTGATGAAATCGCAGCTACAATCAAAGACGCTGCCACAGTTGTGATCGTGAGCTACAGCGGAATCACCGTTGCGCAGGACACACAGCTTCGCAAGCAGCTTCGTGAGGCCGGTGTGACGTACAAGGTATACAAGAATACGCTGATGACGCGCGCTTTCAAGGGTACAGAATTTGAAGGCCTGACAGAGAGTCTGAAGGGAACCAATGCGATTGCAGTTTGCAAGGATGATGCGACTGCTCCGGCAAGAATTCTGAGCAAGTTCGCGAAGGATTGTCCGGCGATTCAGCTCAAGGCAGGCGTTGTGGAGGGTATTGTATACGACGAAAAGGGAATGGCAGAAATTGCAAAGATTCCTTCAAGAGACGAGCTCATTTCCAAGTTCCTTGGAAGTATCCAGTCTCCGATCACGAACTTCGCCCGTGTGCTTAACCAGATTGCAGAAAAGGGTGGCGCAGGTGCCTGTGAGCCCGCTCCAAAGGCGGAAGAAGCCGCTGAGGGAGAGACGGCAGAAGTCGCTGCAGATGCACCCGCAGCAGAATAGTATTAATAAAATAAATCAAATTTATGGAGGGAAACAATAATGGCAAAGTTAACAACAGCAGAATTTATTGAAGCGATCAAAGAGCTTACAGTTTTAGAGTTAAATGATTTAGTAAAAGCTTGCGAGGAAGAGTTTGGCGTATCAGCAGCAGCAGGCGTTGTCGTAGCGGCAGTAGGTGATGGCGCTCCGGCAGCAGAGGAGAAGGATGAGTTTGATGTAGAGCTTACAGAAGTAGGTCCTAACAAGGTTAAGGTTATTAAGGTTGTTCGCGAAGCGACAGGTCTGGGCTTGAAGGAAGCTAAAGATCTCGTTGACAGCGCTCCTAAGGTGCTTAAGGAAGCAGCATCTAAGGCTGAGGCTGAAGAGCTCAAGACAAAGCTTGAGGCAGAGGGCGCAAAGGTTACTCTCAAGTAATTTTGACCAACTGTTTGTGGCAGGTCGGGAGATACTCCCGACCTTTTGGTTTTCTTTTATGCAAATCTTAGTTCTATTTTTAATTCCAATTTTATGAAAATTTTAATTGACTTCAAAAAGGACTTGTGATAATATGTAGGATGCACTATTGTGAAAAATTGTACCTATTTCATTATGGGGCAATAGTTACAATGAATATATGATAGATGTATTAAAAAAGAACGGGGTGAAATGTCATGGAAAAGAACAGAATACGTCCAGTGGTCTCCGGTAAGACGATGCGTATGAGTTATCAGAGGCAGGAAGAGGTTC
This sequence comes from uncultured Lachnospiraceae bacterium, assembly GCA_947178145.1. GTDB lineage: Bacteria > Bacillota > Clostridia > Lachnospirales > Lachnospiraceae > COE1. Next base: position 30,804 of record CAMWXE010000051.1, read on the forward strand.
TGGAAATGCCGAATCTGATTGAAGTTCAGAAAGATTCCTACAAATGGTTTCTTGAAGAAGGCTTTCGGGAAGCATTGGCAGATATCTCTCCAATTACTGACTACAGCGGACGTTTAAGTCTGGAATTTGTAGATTACGTTTTGGCGGAGGACGAGATCAAGCACACGATCGAGGAATGCAAGGAGAGAGACTTAACTTATGAGGCTCCTGTAAAGATTAAAGTCCGTCTTCACAATAAGGAAAAAGAAGAAATCACCGAACATGAGATTTTTATGGGCAATTTCCCTTTGATGACAGAGACAGGTACTTTCGTGATCAACGGTGCTGAGCGTGTTATCGTCAGCCAGCTGGTGCGTTCACCTGGCATTTACTATGGCATTGCACATGACAAGATTGGTAAGAGGCTGTTTTCGTGTACTGTTATTCCCAATCGCGGTGCATGGCTGGAGTATGAGACTGATTCCAATGACGTTTTCTACGTTCGTGTCGATAGAACAAGAAAGGTACCAATCACGGTGTTGGTTCGCGCATTAGGTGTAGGTACCAATGAAGAGATCCTGGAACTTTTTGGTGAGGAGCCGAAGATTCTGGCAAGCTTTACAAAGGATACCTCCGAGAATTATCAGGAGGGCTTAAAGGAACTTTACAGCAAAATTCGTCCAGGTGAGCCGTTTAGCCTGGACAGTGCAGAGAATCTTGTGACGGCAATGTTTTTTGACCCTAGAAGATATGATCTTGCCAAGGTAGGCAGATACAAATTTAACAAAAAGCTCGCTTTGAAGAACAGAATTAGAAATCAGATTCTCGCGGAGGATGTGGTGGATCCATTCAGTGGTGAGATTCTCGGGCAGAAGGGCGAGAAAGTTACGGTTGAGATGGCTGAGAGTATTCAGAACGCAGCTGTTCCTTTTGTGTGGATTCAGACAGAGGAACGGCTTGTAAAGGTACTTTCCAATATGATGGTTGATATTACGAACTTTGTTGACTGCGAACCAAGAAGTCTTGGTATTACAGAGCAGGTTTATTTTCCTGTACTTCGTCAGATACTTGAGGAGTATGCAGAAAATCCGGAAGAACTGGCGGATGCGATCACCAGAAATGTACATGAGCTGATTCCAAAACATATTACAAAGGAAGACATTTTAGCTTCTATTAACTATAACATGCATCTTGAGTTTGGACTGGGAAACAGTGATGATATTGACCACCTGGGCAACAGACGTATCAGAGCGGTCGGTGAGCTTTTGCAGAACCAGTACCGTATCGGTCTCTCCAGAATGGAGCGCGTGGTGCGGGAGAGAATGACAACACATGATTCTGACGACGTGTCGCCGCAGGCATTGATCAACATCAAACCTGTACAGGCTGCCATCAAAGAGTTCTTTGGATCCTCACAGCTCTCGCAGTTTATGGATCAGAACAATCCGCTCGGTGAGCTGACGCACAAGAGACGTCTCTCTGCGCTGGGACCGGGTGGTCTTTCCAGAGATCGAGCCGGATTCGAGGTTCGAGATGTACACTATTCACATTATGGCAGAATGTGTCCAATCGAGACGCCAGAAGGACCAAACATTGGTCTGATTAACTCGCTGGCATCCTATGCGAGAATTAACGAGTATGGATTTGTTGAGGCGCCTTATCGTAAGATTGACAAGACGGATCCCAAGAATCCGCGTGTGACGGACGAAGTCGTATATATGACAGCCGACGAGGAGGATAATTATCATGTAGCGCAGGCAAACGAACAACTTGACGAGGATGGTCATTTTGTGCGTAACTCTGTGTCAGGCCGTTATCTTGATGAGACACAGGAGTATCCCAAGACGATGTTCGACTTCATGGATGTGTCTCCTAAGATGGTATTTTCTGTTGCTACAGCATTGATTCCTTTTTTGCAGAATGACGATGCCAATCGCGCACTGATGGGATCGAACATGCAGCGCCAGGCGGTTCCGCTTTTGTTTACAGAAGCGCCGGTGGTTGGTACTGGTATCGAGGTCAAGGCTGCGGTTGACTCTGGCGTCTGTGTGGTAGCCAGGAAGGCAGGTACGATTACGTATGTGTCATCAAGACTGATTCGAATCACTTATGATGACGGTGAGAAGGCAGAGTTCAAACTGCACAAGTTTGAGCGAAGCAACCAGTCAAACTGCTATAACCAGAAGCCGATTGTGCTCAAGGGGGAGCATGTGGAAGCAGGTCAGGTGATCGCCGACGGTGCGTCTACCAGTGGTGGAGAACTTGGACTTGGCAAGAATCCGTTGATTGGCTTTATGACGTGGGAAGGCTATAATTACGAGGATGCCGTACTTTTGAGTGAGCGGCTTGTTATGGAGGATGTGTATACCTCCATTCATATAGAAGAATACGAGACAGATGCGCGGGATACGAAGCTTGGACCGGAAGAGATTACAAGGGATGTACCTGGCGTCGGCGACGACGCGCTCAAGGATCTCGACGACAGAGGTATCATCCGGATCGGTGCGGAGGTTCGTGCTGGCGATATTCTTGTCGGCAAGGTTACCCCGAAGGGAGAGACAGAGCTGACAGCGGAGGAGCGTCTTCTGAGGGCGATCTTTGGTGAGAAGGCGCGGGAAGTGCGGGATACTTCCTTAAAGGTACCACACGGCGAGTATGGTGTAGTTGTCGATGCGAAGGTATTTTCAAGAGCAAATGGCGATACAGAACTTGCGCCTGGTGTCAATCAGACAGTGCGTATCTATATTGCACAGAAGAGAAAGATTTCTGTCGGTGACAAGATGGCTGGCCGCCACGGTAACAAGGGTGTTGTTTCACGCGTGCTTCCGGTGGAGGATATGCCATATCTGCCGAATGGACGTCCTCTTGATATCGTGTTAAATCCGCTCGGTGTGCCTTCCCGTATGAATATTGGCCAGGTGCTTGAGATTCATCTTTCGCTGGCTGCAAAAGCACTGGGATTTAATGTTTCCACACCTGTATTTGACGGTGCAAACGAGCTGGATATCATGGATACACTTGACCTTGCAAATGACTATGTCAATCTCGAGTGGGAGGAGTTTGAAGCGAAGCATAAGGAAGAGCTTTTGCCAGAGGTATTGGAGTATCTGTCAGACAACAGAGAACACAGAAAGCTCTGGAAGGGCGTGCCTATCTCAAGAGACGGGAAAGTCAGACTCAGGGATGGCAGGACTGGTGAGTATTTTGACAGTCCGGTTACAATTGGACACATGCATTACCTGAAACTGCATCATCTGGTAGACGATAAGATTCATGCGCGTTCCACGGGACCATATGGTATGGTTACACAGCAGCCACTCGGTGGGAAAGCCCAGTTCGGCGGACAGCGATTTGGCGAGATGGAGGTGTGGGCATTAGAAGCTTACGGTGCATCTCACACACTGCAGGAGATTTTGACAGTGAAATCCGATGATGTTGTAGGACGAGTAAAGACGTACGAGGCGATTATCAAGGGCGAGAATATCCCGGAACCTGGTATCCCGGAATCGTTTAAGGTACTGCTCAAGGAGCTTCAGTCGCTTGGTCTTGATGTGAAGGTATACGATGAAAATCAAAATGAAGTGGAGCTCAAGGAGTCAGTTGACTATACAGAGACGGATTTCCGCGTTGAGATGGAAGGTGACCGCAAATATGATAACAGAGAGAATCTGGAAGGTTACCAGCAGAAGGAATTCGATGCCGCAAGCGGAGATCTGGTGGATGCCGAGGATGATTATGAGGAAGATGATTTTTCTGATGATGATTTTGATGGCGATGATAGCTTTGATGATGAAGATGAGTTTTAGTAACGAAATCTGGAAGGAGTGCCAAAATGTCTGAGAATAAAAATGAACAGAGCCAGTCTATCTCTTTTGATGCGATCAAAATTGGTCTGGCTTCTCCTGAGAAAATCAGAGAATGGTCAAGAGGCGAGGTAACGAAACCGGAAACCATCAACTACAGGACGTTAAAACCTGAGCGGGATGGTTTGTACTGTGAGAAAATTTTTGGCCCCAGTAAGGACTGGGAGTGTCATTGTGGAAAATACAAGAAGATCCGTTATAAGGGTGTAATCTGTGACCGCTGTGGCGTGGAGGTTACAAAATCGAGCGTGCGCAGGGAGCGTATGGGGCATATCGAGCTTGCTGCTCCTGTGTCACATATCTGGTATTTTAAAGGGATTCCCAGCCGCATGGGGCTGATTCTTGACCTGACGCCGCGTGTGCTCGAGAAAGTGCTTTATTTTGCGTCTTACATTGTGCTGGACCCGCTGGAGACTTCGCTGGAATACAAGCAGGTATTGTCGGAGAAGGAGTATCAGGACAATGTAGAAAAGTGGGGCAAAAATGCGTTCCGCGTAGGTATGGGAGCAGAGGCAATCAAGGAGCTTCTCGAGGCGATTGACTTGGAGAAGGAATGTGAGGAGCTGTCCACAGAGCTGAGAAATGATAATACGAAGGGGCAGAAACGCGCTAAGATTGTCAAGAGACTAGAGGTAGTAGAATCCTTTAGGGCATCGGGAAATAGGCCAGAGTGGATGATCATGGATGCGATTCCAGTACTTCCGCCTGATTTGCGCCCGATGGTTCAGCTGGATGGCGGCAGATTTGCGACGTCGGATTTGAATGATTTATATCGCAGAATTATCAATAGAAACAATCGTCTGAAAAGGCTGCTGGAGCTTGGAGCGCCGGATATCATTGTCCGAAACGAGAAGAGAATGCTTCAGGAGGCGGTTGATGCGCTGATCGACAATGGAAGACGCGGCCGTCCTGTCACAGGTCCTGGAAACAGGGCGCTCAAATCGCTGTCTGATATGTTAAAGGGTAAGGGCGGACGCTTCCGCCAGAATTTGCTCGGCAAGCGCGTTGACTATTCGGGTCGTTCTGTTATAGTCGTCGGTCCTGAATTGAAGATTTATCAGTGTGGTCTGCCCAAGGAGATGGCAATCGAGCTTTTTAAGCCCTTTGTTATGAAAGAGCTGGTGTCAAGGCAGATCTCACAGAATATCAAGCATGCCAAGAAACTCGTAGAAAAACTGGATCAGGCGGTGTGGGATGTGCTTGAGGAAGTGATCAAGGAGCATCCTGTAATGCTGAACAGGGCACCGACATTGCACCGACTCGGTATTCAGGCGTTTGAGCCAATCCTTGTGGAGGGCAAGGCAATCAAGCTTCATCCACTGGTATGTACGGCATTCAATGCTGACTTTGACGGGGACCAGATGGCGGTACATCTCCCACTGTCGGTGGAGGCACAGGCGGAATGCAGGTTCCTGTTACTCTCGCCAAACAACCTGTTAAAGCCTTCTGATGGCGGCCCGGTTGCCGTTCCTTCGCAGGACATGGTGCTTGGTATTTATTATCTGACACAGGAGAGACCAGGTGCGCTTGGTGAGGGGAAATATTTTAAGAGTGTCAATGAAGCAATTCTTGCTTATGAGAATAAGGCATGCACGCTTCATTCGAGAATCAAGGTGCGCGTGACAAAGACAATGCCAGACGGAGAGGTGCTTACTGGTATTGTGGAATCTACGCTTGGACGCTTTATATTCAATGAGATTCTTCCGCAGGATTTGGAGTTTGTTGACAGAAGCAAGGATGAGAACAAGCTGCTTCCGGAGGTGGATTTCCATGTGGGTAAGAAGGGCTTAAAGCAGATCCTGGAGAAGGTTATCAATATTCATGGAGCCACCAAGACGGCTGAGGTGCTCGACAGCATCAAGGCGATGGGATATAAGTACTCAACACGTGCCGCTATGACTGTTTCGATTTCGGATATGACTGTGCCGGCTGAGAAGCCGCAGATGCTTGCAGAAGCACAGAAGACGGTTGACCGCATCACGATGAACTTCAGGCGCGGGTTAATGACGGATGAGGAGCGTTACAAGGCTGTTGTGGAGACCTGGAAGGAGACAGATGATGCGCTGACGGAGAAACTGATCAGCGGTCTCGACAAATACAACAATATCTTTATGATGGCGGACTCTGGTGCGCGAGGATCCAACCAGCAGATTAAACAGCTGGCAGGTATGCGTGGACTGATGGCTGATACGACAGGACGTACCATCGAATTGCCGATCAAGTCAAATTTCCGAGAAGGACTTGACGTATTGGAGTACTTTATGTCGGCACATGGTGCACGAAAGGGTATGTCCGACACAGCGCTTCGTACAGCGGACTCCGGTTATCTGACACGTCGAATGGTCGATGTCTGCCAGGAGTTGATTATTCGTGAAGTTGACTGCTGTGAAGGCAAGGATTTCATACCAGGTATGGAAGTGGCGGCATTCATGGATGGCAAGGAGACCATTGAGGGATTGAAAGACAGAATCACAGGCAGATATTCTTGTGAGGACATTAAAGACAGAGATGGCAATATTCTTGTTAAGCGCAATCATATGATTACTCCGAGCAGGGCCGCTAAGATTCTGAGTAAGGGTGTGGACGAGAAGGGTGAACCGATCGAGAAGGTGAAGATACGAAATATTCTATGCTGTAAGTCCCATATTGGTATCTGTGCAAAATGTTATGGTGCGAATATGGCAACCGGCGAAGCGGTTCAGATTGGTGAGGCAGTCGGTATTATTGCCGCACAGTCAATCGGTGAGCCAGGTACACAGCTTACAATGAGAACTTTCCACAGCGGCGGTGTTGCCGGCGATGATATCACACAAGGTCTGCCGCGTGTCGAGGAGCTTTTCGAGGCAAGAAAGCCAAAAGGACTTGCGATTATCGCTGAGTTTGGCGGTACAGCTACAATCAAAGACACCAAGAAGAAACGTGAGATTATCGTCTCAGATGGCATCAATGAGAAGACGTATCTGATTCCGTATGGTTCCCGCATCAAGATTGCAGATGGTGCAGAGCTTGAGGCCGGCGACGAACTGACAGAGGGTAGCGTCAACCCGCACGATTTGCTGGAAATCAAGAAAATTGGCGCTGTCCAGAATTATCTTCTGCGCGAGGTTCAGAGGGTTTACCGCTTGCAGGGCGTGGATATCGCTGACAAGCATATCGAGGTTATTGTGCGCCAGATGTTGAAGAAAAAACGCATCGAAACGAGCGGAGACACGGAGTTTTTGCCAGGTACACTAGTGGACGGCATCGAGCTTGAGGATATCAATGAACAGCTGCTCGCGGAGGGGAAGCAGCCTGCTGAGTACAAGGACGTGATTCTCGGAATCACAAAAGCGGCACTTGCGACAAGCTCTTTCCTGTCAGCAGCCTCTTTCCAGGAGACCACAAAGGTTCTTACAGAGGCAGCGATTAAGGGCAAGGTCGATCCTCTGATTGGTCTGAAGGAGAATGTTATCATTGGTAAACTGATTCCGGCTGGTACTGGCCTTAGACGTTATAGAAATGTAAAGCTCAACACAGATGTTGATCTGGATTCAACACTTGATTTGGATGATGAGATCGACTTTGATTATGATTCGGAAGAGAGAACAGCAGAAGAAAGCGACAGTGCAAATGTAAGAGAGCCGGTTGGAGCGATGGAATAAAGAAGAAAAAATCGGGCAGACAGAGGTTTGCCCGGTTTTTTTTGACTAAAAAAAGGTAAAATGCAAAAAATAATTAAAAATAATGTAAAAAGTGATTGACATTCCCAAATACTGTAAGTATACTATTCTAGTATGTGTGTAAACTTAAGTTTGACACCAAAATCAATGGGAAGCCTTTAAAATCAAGGTTTCCCATGT